>CAYUMN010000144.1:0-8180 GCA_964445835.1 uncultured Gemmatimonas sp. | reverse complement strand
TACGTCACGCGTCCGCTCACCGGATACCGGTTCACGTGCACGTTGAAGACATTCATGAACACGGAAATCTTGATGGCGCGACCGTGCAGGAACGACGGCTCGTCGACCTCCACGATGTCGATCACGCGTCCGTCGGCGGGGGAGATCACCAACCGCTCTCCGCGCGCACCCGTCCGCTCCGGATCGCGGAAGAAATAGGCGACCCAGAGGACGAGGAGGGTCAGCACGAAGGCGGTCAACCAGAGCGGCCAGGAGCGACGCACAAGGGCGGCCGTGTAGCCGGCCGCGGCGAGCGCCATGGCGATCAGGATGAACGGGATGCCTTCGCGCGCGAAGTTCACGAGCGGGTCCGCAGGAGCTGCGCCGCGTGGTTCACGGCAGTCGCGTCAGGTCGAGCGGAGCGCCCGTCAGACGCTCATAGGCTTCCAAATATCGCGTGCTGGTGGCCGCGACGACGGCATCCGGCAGGGTCGGCGGGGGAGCGTCGCCATTCCAGCGCCCCGCGCTGCGCTCGATCGCCAGCCAGTCGCGCAGCGGTTGCTTGTCGAAGCTCGGCGGCACGCGCCCTTCGGCCCACTGATCGGCGGGCCAGAAGCGCGAGCTGTCGGGGGTCATCACCTCGTCGATCAGCAACACGCGCCCATCGGTTGCGCGTCCGAACTCGAACTTGGTGTCGGCGATAATGATGCCGCGCGCGGCCGCGAGCTCGCGCCCCCGAGCATACACGAGGCGTGCGAGTCGCTCGAGCTGCGTGGCGGCGTCGGCGCCGAGCACCGTCGCCATCGTGGCGACCGTGATGTTCTCGTCGTGCCCCGTGTCGGCCTTCGTGGCCGGCGAGAACATCGGGGGCTCGAACCGCGAGCTCTCCTTGAGGCCCGCGGCGAGCGTCTCTCCCGCGAGCGTGCCCGTGGCCTGGTATTCCTTGAACGCCGACCCGGCGAGGTAGCCGCGGACCACGCATTCCACCGGGAAGACCTCCGTGCGGTGGCACAGCATGGCACGCCCCGCGAGCTCGTCGCGGTGGGTCGAGAGGGCGGGGGCCCGCTCGACGATCTCATCCACGTCGCAGGTCACCATGTGATGCGCGACTTCGCCCTCGAAGCGACGGAGCCACCAAGCGGTCAGTTGCGTGAGAACCGCCCCTTTGTACGGAACCAGCTCACGCATCACGACGTCGAACGCACTCACGCGATCGCTCGCCACCAACAGCACGTGGGCGTCCCCGATCGCGTACACATCACGCACCTTGCCGCGCCGCACCAGCGGCAGGGGAAGAGTCGTCTGTCCCACCAGCAGCGAGGTCATACGCGAACCTCTTCCTTCGCTGGGGCGGCCTCGCCGGCCGCCACGAGGATCGGGTGAATCACTTCCGCAAGGAAGTCATCGACCTGCTGCGGTGCGCGTCCGACAAATCGCGTGGCATCGGTCACCGCCGCGAGGTCCGCACTCGGTACGGGGAAGGCCGCATCCGCGGCGAGGCGCTGCAGCATGTCATTGGGCTTGCCTTCGTCCTTCATCGCGCGTGCCGCCGCAATGGAATGCACGCGGATCACTTCGTGCACCGCCTGACGATCGGCGCCGGCCTGCACCGCGCGCACGATCAGCGCTTCGGTGGCCATGAACGGCAACTCCTCGCTGATGCGCTGCTGGATGCGCGCCGGATGCACCTCGAGCCCGCTCACGATGTTCTCGAGCAGGATCATGATGGCATCGGTCGCGAGGAAGGCTTCGGGAATCGTGATGCGACGGATCGCCGAGTCATCGAGCGTACGCTCGAAGTACTGCACGCTGTGTGTCTGGTTGGCCGTGCCCGTCACGGCGAGCACAAAGCGCGCGAGCGAGTTGATGCGCTCGCTCCGCATGGGATTCCGCTTGTATGCCATCGCGCTGGAGCCGATCTGCTCCGTGCCGAACGGCTCCTCGATCTCGCCGAAGCTCTGCAACATGCGCAGGTCGCTCGCGAACTTGGCGGCGCTCGCCGCGAGGCCGCCCAACACCTCGAGCACCTGACTGTCGATCTTGCGCGAGTAGGTCTGCCCCGACACCGGGATCGATCCCGGGAAGCCCATCGCGTGACACACTTTCGCATCGAGCGTGCGGACCTTCTGGTGATCGCCACCGAATAGCTCAAGGAAGCTCGCCTGCGTGCCCGTCGTCCCCTTCACGCCGCGCATCGGGATGTTCGCCAAGCGGTAATCGAGATCGGCGAGATCGAGTACGAGATCCTGCATCCACAGCGTGGCGCGCTTCCCGACCGTGGTGAGTTGCGCGGGCTGCAGGTGCGTGTAGCCAAGGGTGGGCTCGTCGCGCCACTGCTTGGCGAAGGTGGCCAGCGCGCGAATCACCGCGACCAGCCGCCCGCGCAGGAGTTCGAGGCCCCGACGCATCTGAATCAGGTCGCCGTTGTCCGTCACGAAGCAACTCGTCGCACCGAGATGGATCACCGCCTTCGCCGCCGGCGCGACATCGCCGAACGCGTGAATATGCGCCATCACGTCGTGGCGAAAGCGCTGCTCGTACGCCGCGACCGCGTCGAAGTCGATGTCGTCGAGATGCGCGCGCATCTGCGTGAGCGCCTCGGGCGGGATCGCCACCCCGAGTTCCTGTTCGGCCTCGGCGAGCGCGAGCCACAGACGACGCCAGAGCCCATGACGGGTCTGGAGACTCCAGAGCTCGAGCATCGCCTTGGACGCGTAGCGATCAGCGAGCGGGGAACGATACGTGGAATGGCTCATCGGATTCGGAAGTCGGTCGAGTACACGGTGCCGTTGCGTTCGAAGAACATGCGAATCGGACCGCGCCCGATGTAATACTCGAGCACGGTCGCCGCCTGCGGCGCGTCGGTGACCGGTGAACGATTCACCTGGATGATCAGGTCCCCGGCGCGGATGCCGAGGTCGCGCGCGACACGTTCGGTGACCTTGTAGACCACTGCGCCGCGTTCCGACCGGAAGCCGCGCTCGGCGCGAATGGGCGGGGTGAGCGAGACCAGTTCGAGTTCGCGGAGCACCGCGACCTTTTCGGCCGTCACCTCGGGAAGATCACGCACGCGGACGGGGAGCTTCTGGTCGCGCAACGCACGACGAATGGTCAGCTCGGCGGTCTCGCCAACGCGCAGCTCGAGCAGTTCCGCTTCCCAATCGTACGGGTTGCGAATCAATCGGTCGCGCGATCGCACGATGATGTCGCCAACACGGAGTCCAGCGTCCTGCGCGGGGCTGCCGGGGACGACGGACTCGATCACCGCGCCGGCGTTCAAGTTGCCGCGACCAGCCGTGGCGCCAGGCTGCTGCATCTTCACCCCGATCCACGGACGTCGCACGCTGCCATGCGCGAGCAGATCCTCGGCAACGCGACGCGCGCGATCGATGGGAATGGCGAAGCCCAGCCCGATGGATCCGCCAGAGGGCGTGTAGATCGAGCTGTTCACCCCAACGACTTCACCCGACGCATTGATCAGCGGCCCACCGGAGTTGCCGGGGTTGATCGACGCGTCGGTCTGGATCATGTCGACGTAGA
Source organism: uncultured Gemmatimonas sp. (assembly GCA_964445835.1). Lineage (GTDB taxonomy): Bacteria > Gemmatimonadota > Gemmatimonadetes > Gemmatimonadales > Gemmatimonadaceae > Pseudogemmatithrix. The sequence continues at coordinate 4,661 of CAYUMN010000144.1, read as the reverse complement.
CGCCTGGGCCGTCGCCGCGCCCGGTGAGATTCCGCCCCACCCCACTCACCACACCCGCGGTGACCGAGGGTTCGGAGTTGCCGAGCAGAAACCCGTACGGATTCCCGATCGCGACCACCCACTCGCCGATCAGCAGCCCGCGCGAGGTGCCGATGGGGGCGATGGGAAGGTCGGTCGCGTCAATCCGCAGCACGGCGAGGTCGTTGAGTTCGTCTTCGCCCACCACGGTGGCGGGATACGTGGTGCCATCGCGCATGGCGACGGAGACGGTGGTGGCGCCCGCGATCACATGGGCGTTGGTGACGATGATGCCATCGCTGCGCACGATGAACCCAGAGCCGATCCCCGGCGTCACCGTCTCGCCGGTGCGGGTGCCGAAGAACACGTCGTAGGGCGTGACCGCCGCACGTTCGACGCGCTCCGTCTGCACCGTCACCACCGCGGGGGCCACGCGCGACACGGCCTCGGTAATGGCGGTACGGCGCGACGTGTTGATGGCCTCCGGCGTCGCGGTGGGAAGTTGTCCGCGCTGCGCGGCTTGCGCGGCGGCTTGCGCCGCGGACGTCGTGGGCGACGATTGCGCGATGGTGGTGTTCGGCGCCGTCCCGTCGCACGCCGCGACGAGGGCGAGCATCGCGGCGGCGAGCGAACGCAGGAGGCGCGTCGGGGCGGGTGTCATCGCGCGCGGCGCGGCTTGGCGCGGCGGCTGACATCGGCGAGGAACTTGTCGAGGCCGCGATCGGTCAGCGGATGCTGGAGAAAAGAGCGCAGCGCCGCCGGTGTCACCACGGCGGCATCGGCCCCCGCGGCGGCGAGCTCGCCAAAGCGCGCGGCATTGGGCGGGCCCGCCGCCACGACATCGCACTCCACCGCTTCACGCGCGAAGATGGCGCGGAGTCCAGCGATCGTGCGTTCGGCCTGCTCGCCGACGGCCTCAAGCGCATCGACCGGCACCACGACCATCGACGCCCCCGCTTTGGCGGCGAGGATCCCCTGCGCGACGGAGTGCACCAGGGTGGCGGCCACGCGCATTCCGTCGGTGGCGAGTCGGCGCAGCGCCGGGAGCGTATCCTCGACAAAAGGCACCGCGATGACGATCTGCTCGGTGATCTTCCGGAAGTCCTTGGCGCCGCGAACGATGGTGTCTGGGTCGAGCGAACCGACGCTCGCGAAGATCGGGAGGTTGTGGCCCGGCTCCGCGAGTTCCGCAATGATCTCGCGCGGATCGGCGAGCGGCAACTCCGCGGAGAGCACCGCCGGGGTGGCCACGATTCCATCGAGCAGCCGAGCCTCAAGGGCCCAGGCTATCTCGTCTGCTGCGACTGTCGCGAGGTAAAGGCGCATCTACGCGTCCTGGGAGTCCAAGTAGAGATCGGGCGGATACCGCACTTCTTCGAGGACGAGTCCGCATCCGGAGACCGGGGGCGAGACGTCGTCGTTCGTGGCAGCGGAGAGCAGGGCGGTGAACTCCTCCCGCGGACGCGCTCCGGTTGCCACGGCCAGCATTGTTCCCACGAGGAACCGCACCATGTGATGCAGGAACCGATTCGCGGCCACGTCGAACACCAGCGTCCGGACCTCGGCCTGCTCCACCGATCGCCACTGCGCCAGACGAATCTCGCACACATGATCATCGGTCTCCGGTGCCGTGCCACGCACCGCGAAACCCAAGAACGCGTGTCGCCCAATGAGCTGCGCCGCACACCAGTCCAACGCTGCGCGGTCGAGGTCCCGAGTCCACCGGAGCTCCCAGCGTCGCCGAAAGGGCGAGCGGGCTCCTGCGTCGAGTCCCACCGTGTAGCTGTAGCGCCGGCCGATCGCACTGAATCGGGCGTGAAACTTCGGGTGCATCTCGTGCGCCGCCGCGACCCACAGATCCATCGGCAGCTTCTCGTTCAGCACCCGCTGCATCTTTTCGGCGGTCCAGTGCGCCGGGACCGTGATCCCCGCCGCCTGACCCCGCGCATGCACCCCCGCGTCCGTTCGGCCGGCGCCGGTCACCCGCACCGGACCTCCGCAGAGCCCCGCGAGGACCCGTTCCAGCTCCCCTTGAATAGTCCGCTGCCCGGGTTGGACCTGCCAGCCGGCGTAGGCCGTGCCGTCATAGTGCAGGACCAGCTGGAGGGTGCGCTCCGACATCAGGTGAAAACTACCCGCCGGAGACCCTCTCTTCAAGGAACACGCGTTCTTGACATCCACGCGATTGACTATCCCCTGCGGTCGGGCGATGCTTCGCCTTCCGCGCCCCTATGTCCCCGCCGCCCACGCATGCTCCAACGCACGCTCCCCTCGCTTGCTTATGCCCTCGCCGCCGCGTCTGGACTCGACGAGGCGCTGGTGAGCCTCGCGGAAACGCTCGGCGAGAGCGACCGCGAGACGACGTTGGTGTATCTCCGCGTGGACCCGCGCGGCGGACTGGTCCGTGAGCGCCTCATCGCCCGCGCGGGGAAAGTCGAACGCCTCGCGCTGGAGACGGCGGTCGAACAACTCCCGCCGAGTGTGCTGCGGGTGGTGCAGGAGGGGGGAAGCTTCGTCGAGGTCGACGACCAACCAGCGGCGTACGCCCGCGTGCTTCAGGTCCCGGAACCGGAAGCTGGTGGTCTCTTCCTGCTGCGCGGCATCCGCGCCGAGCGCCAGCTCGTCGCGATCCTCGCGGTGGTCGAACCGAAGCGCGTCTTCGGGACCAGGGTCACGGATCGCCTTGGGCCCCTCGTGTCGCTCTTCGAGCTCGCCCACGCGCGGATCATCGAACGTGATGCCCGCCACGAGGCCGTGCACACGCTGGAGGCGGTGACGCAGCGCATCCATGCCGAGCACGAGCAGCGGCTCGCCGAGCTCGAGCAGCGGATGACGCGCCAGACGACCGAGTTGCAGGCCGAAGGCGATGCGGCGAAGATCGCCCGTGAGCGCGAGGAAGCGCGACGGGCCGAGGACGCACGGCGCGCGGCTCGCCAACTCGCCGTCTTGGAGAGTCAGCTCACGGCGAGTATCGGCCAGTTGGAGCAGGCCCACATCGAGCTGCACCGGCGCTCGGAAGTGCTCCGGCAGCGGACGCGTACGCTGTACCTCCTCGACCGCGTACTCACGATCGCGGCCAACTCCGCGACACCGCGCTCGCTCGTCGACAGCCTCCTCGCGCTCCTCGGCGATGACATGCAGGCGCAGCGATGCTCGATTTTTCTGCGGCGTCCCGATGACGGCCGCTTGTACCTCGCGGCGGCGCGCGGACTCCCGCCCGAGGTCCCGCTCGGATTCACGATCGAACTCGGGAGGGGAATCGCGGGGCGCGTCGCCGCCTCGCGCGCGCCCCTGCTCGTGGTGGATGTCGCCGAAGCCTCGGCGCATCAGTTGCTCAAGGACGACTACATGACCAGCGGGTCGTTCATCTCGTTCCCGCTCGTTCATCACGACGCGCTGGTGGGCGTCGTGAATCTCACGAATCGCGTGCAACGCGGGCTGTTCGTGGAGGAAGACGTGGAACGCGTGCGGCTCCTCGGCTTGGTCGTGTCGCTCGTGGCGAGCGAAGCGCAGTTGCCCGAACGCCTGGCGAGAAACCTGTTGTGAGCAGTACGGCACTGCAGCAGGTCCTGCGGCGATTGATCGCGGGCGAGACGCTCGATGCCGCTGCCGCCGCCGATGCCTTCCGCGTCGTGATGTCTGGCGAGGGCACGCCGGCCCAGATGGCGGCGCTCCTGATGGGGCTGCGCATGCGTGGCGAGCGCGCCAGCGAGGTGGCCGGCGCGGCACGCGCGCTCCGTGAGGCGATGACCAAGATTGAGAGCGCCGATCCCTCGGCGCTGGTCGACACCTGCGGGACGGGGGGCGGCACGATCGGCACCTTCAACATCTCGACGGCCGCCGCCATCCTCGCCGCGGGCGCGGGCGTGCGGATCGCGAAGCACGGCAATCGGTCCTTCACCTCGAAGTCCGGCAGTGCCGATGTGCTGGAGGCGCTCGGCGTCCCGATTGACGTTCCCGTGGCGCGGATGCGCGACGTGCTTGATGACGCGGGGATTGTCTTCATGTTCGCGCCGACCATGCACCCAGCCATGCGGCATGTGGGACCCGTGCGCCGCGAGCTGGGAATCCAGACGGTGATGAACTTGATCGGGCCGCTCGCGAATCCGGCCATGGCGGGGCGACAGGTGATCGGTGTCGCCGACCCGGCGCGACTCGAACTCATCGCGGGCGCCCTGCAGGAGCTTGGCACGGTGCACTCGCTCGTGGTGCACGGTGAGCCCGGGATGGACGAAATCTCGCCGCTCGGTCCGACGACCATCATTGAGATTCGGGGGAGTGCGGTGACGCGGTTCAGCTTCGACCCCGCGAGCGTCGGCATCACGGGGATTGCCGAGGCCGACCTTGCCGGCGGGGAGCCCGATCAGAATGCGACGGTGATTGAGCGCGTGTTGCTGGGCAAGGGCACGGCGGGCGCTGAGGCGGCGGTCGTGCTCAATGCGGGAGCCGCGCTCTACGTGGGCGGCAAGGCCGAATCACTGCCGGCGGGCATTGTTCTCGCGCGCGTGGCGCTCCGCGAGGGGCGGGGATGGGATGCGCTGGGCCGCCTCCGCAGCGCGGCCGCCTCCCGCCGCTGAGCGTGGTGCGCGTGGTGCGCGTGGTGCGCGTGGTGCGCGGGACAAGCGGGTCGGTCTCCGCTCAGT
>CAYUMN010000143.1:5312-8207 GCA_964445835.1 uncultured Gemmatimonas sp. | reverse complement strand
TGATCTCCCGAAGGGCTATCAGATATCCCAGGCCGAATTTCCGGTCGCGACCGGAGGCCGCGTCGAACTCCCCGAGGGGGGGGCGATTGGCATCACGCGGCTGCATATGGAAGAGGACGCGGGGAAGTCCATTCATGATCGGTTCGTGGGAATGACGGCCATCGATCTCAACCGTTCGGGAATGCCGCTGATCGAGATCGTCGGCGAGCCCGAGATCCGGAGTTCCGCCCAAGCGGGCGCGTATCTTCGGGCGCTGCGCGAGATTCTGCTGTTCGCCGGGGTCTCCGATTGTTCGATGGAAGAGGGCTCGCTGCGCGTTGATGCCAATGTCTCGGCGCGTCCGATGGGGGAGCCCAAGTTCCGCAATCGCACGGAGATCAAGAATCTCAACTCGTTCTCGAATGTCGAACGCGCGCTCGAACTCGAGTTCGCGCGTCACGTGGCGACGTATGAGGCCGGTGGCACCATCCAGCAGCAGACGATGCTGTTCGATGCGCTGAAGGGCGAAGTGCGCGCGGCGCGGAGCAAGGAGGGGAGCCACGACTACCGGTACTTCCCAGAGCCCGATCTCCCGCCGCTGCTGCTCGCGACCGAGTGGCTCGAGGCGCAGCGGGCCGCGGTGCCGGAGTTGCCGGCGGCGCGTCGCGCCCGCTTCCTGAGCGCCTTTGCGCTCGGCGAGAAGGAAGCGCAGGCCCTCACCACAGAAGTCGAGACGGCCGTCTACTTCGAGGCCGTGGCCGCAGCGAGTGGCGACGGGAAAGCCGCGGCGAATTGGGTGCTCGGCGAGGTCAGCGGCGCACTCAACGCTGGTGGTGGCCGCATCGACGAGTTCCCGATCTCTGCGAAACGTCTGGCGGCACTGATCGCGCTTGTGAAGGAAGGGGGCGTCAGCTCGACCGCCGCCAAGACGCTCTTTCATGCGATGCGCACGGATCATGGAGAGCCAAGGGCGATTGCCGAGCGGGAGGGACTCCTGCAGGTGGGCGACGACTCCGCGCTGATCGGCTGGATCGATGAAGTCCTGGCCGAGCTTCCCGATGAAGCGGCACGGTTCGCCGCGGGGGAGAAGAAGCTGCAAGGCGTGCTGGTCGGTGCCGTGATGAAGAAATCGAAGGGGCGCGCCGACCCGAAAAAGGTGAATCAGTTGCTGGCGGCCCGCGCCACGTAGAGTGGAGTGGGGAGACGTGGCGTCCAGCGCAGCGTCTCCGACGGGAGCGAGAACCGATCCGCCGCGTCCTTGCGCGCGGCGCGCTCGCCACCGCGCTCCAGCGCGAGTTTCCTGATCTGCTTGGCGTCGTGCAACGCGACCTCGCCGCTCGGGTCGAAGCGACGTGGCGTCGAGTCCGTGCCGCGCGCGAGTAGATCGACCACGTAATCGAAGGCCTGATCAAGATGCGCGCTGACGACGGCGTCCCGCAGTGGCCACCGACTATTCTGTGCCATGAGCGCCATCACTCGTTGCCATGGGCCCATGTCGGTGACGTGCACCATGCCACGGAAAATGCGCCGATTGGTCGAGGTGCTGAAGATCGTGGGCGAGAGCACGCGGTCGAGGTGCTCATCGGCGCGGGCGTGGTCGAGCAGGATCACCTCCCGCGCGCGGCGGGGCCACTGCTCGCCCGTTTCCGCCTCGAAGCGACTCTCCCAATACGTGTGTCCGGCCCCACTTGAGGTACTGGATATCGCGAGTTGATGCGGCACGAAGTGATTGTGCGCCACGACATCGGCCGCCAGATGGGCGAGATAGCCGTACCCGAAGGCGCGCAACGCGTCATCCCGCGCGCGCCCCAGGATGTCGTCGCCGACATTCCAATTGTGGCAATGCTGGCCGACTTTCGCGTAGCGCTTCGCGAAGCTTGTGTCGGCCGCAATGGAGCCGTAGAGGAAATCGTACGGGAAGGCCTTCAGCACCTGCGCGATCGCCGTCGGCAGGAGCAGGTCGGCCGACTTGAGCAGGGATTCGCCAAGGAGAATGTGCGTGCCCGGTGTCCAGGCGAACGCGTCGGTGGGGCATAGGACCAGCAGCGCCACCGCGCCAAGTACAGCGAGCGCGAGGGAAGGCATCGGCGAATCAGTCGCGGCGGCGCAGGCGCGGACGGTCCTCGCGCTCGTCGCGAGGCGGCGACGCCTTCTTGGCTGGCTTCTTCTGGCGTCCGACGCCGAACACGCGCGCCCCCGCCTTGATGCCGCCCAGCGCCGTCCCCGCGACTCCTGCCACGCGCTCGGCCGCCCGATTGATGCGCCCCAGCATCTCGGCCAGATCGTCGACGCGCGCCGACAGATTCTCCACCGTTTCCCGCACGCGCGCATTCATATCGCGCACCGTCTCGCGCGACTCCACCACCATCGCCTTCGCTGTCGCCGCCGCTTCCCGCACGTCCGCGGAGGCGGCATTCGCGTTCTGCGTCAATGGACGGAGTTCGAGTAAGACCTCGTCCAGCTTGTCTCCCAGCGCCTTGGCGGCGGCCCGCATGCCGATCAGCATCAGGAGGACCAACACCACGACCATCAACGTGAGGATGGACGTCAGCCCGGAGGCGACGAAGACGATCTGTTCGAACGCCGACGTCGCGAGGGGGACCTGCCGAACGAGGACGGTGTCCGCGATGGCGGGGGTCTGCTGCGCGTACACAGCGAGGATTGCGTGGAGGGGGAACATGCCGAACACTCTCCCGACGGGAGCGTGGCGTCAAGCATATATTCCGCGCCATGTCTCAGCCCCAGTTTATCGTCGAGGGGGGGCGCCCCCTCGCGGGCGCCATTCGCCCCACCGGAAACAAGAACGCGGCCCTCCCCATTGTCTGCGCGGCGCTCCTCACGGACGAGCCGGTGACGTTGCACAACGTGCCGCGAATCCGCGACATCGAGAGCTTGCTCGGGCTCGTGCGGGCGGCC
>CAYUMN010000143.1:2553-5302 GCA_964445835.1 uncultured Gemmatimonas sp. | reverse complement strand
TCACACTGCCGCAGCGGGCGAGGAGCGGGCCCGCGAGCACGCTGGTCATTCACGCCAAAACCGTGCGCGGCGATACGCTCGATCCCGAACTCTGCGCCAAGATCCGCGCCTCCATCCTGCTCGCGGGCCCGCTCCTCGCCCGCTGCGGCAGTGTGACCCTCGCGCCGCCGGGAGGCGATGTCATCGGGCGGCGCCGGCTCGACACCCACGTGCTCGCCCTCGAGGCGCTTGGCGCCACGCATGAGTTCGGGGAGCGGATCGTCTTTCGAGCGAAGCAACTGAAGGGCGCCGACATCTTCCTCGACGAACCTTCCGTCACGGGAACGGAGAACGCCGTGATGGCCGCCGTGGCCGCGGTAGGGACCACCGTGCTCCACAATGCGGCCAGCGAACCGCACGTGCAGGATCTCTGCGAAATGCTCATGGCCCTCGGGGCAAAGATCTCCGGGATCGGCTCGAACGTGCTGACCATCGAGGGAGGCGGCAAGCTCCACGGCGGCAGCTTCACGATCGGCCCCGATCACATCGAGGTCGGCTCGTTCATCGGGCTCGCCGCCGTCACGCGCTCGCGCTTGACCATCGAGGGTGCCGGGGTGAAGCATCTCCGCTCCGTGCGGCTCGGGTTCGATCGCCTCGGCGTCCGCACAGAGGTGAGCGGCGACGATCTCATCGTGCCCGCCGATCAGGAACTGCGCATTCGCCTCGATCTCGGCGGCGCGGTGCCGAAGCTCGAGGATCAGCCGTGGCCGGCGTTTCCGGCCGATGTCATGTCCATCGCCATCGTCACCGCGACGCAGTGCGAGGGGATCATCCTGATGCACGAGAAGATGTTCGAGTCGCGCATGTTCTTCGTGGACAAACTGGTCGGCATGGGGGCGCGCATCGTGCTGTGTGATCCGCATCGCGCGCTGATCAGCGGCCCGACGCCGCTCCGTGCCGCGACGGTCGAGAGCCCCGACATCCGCGCCGGCATGGCCATGCTGATCGCGGCGCTCTGTGCCAAGGGAACGAGCGTGATCAACAACATCGGGCAGATCGATCGCGGCTACGAGCGCATCGATGAGCGCCTGAATGCGCTTGGCGCCTCGATTCGCCGCGCCAATACGTAGCGCCGTTCCGATGTCGATCGCCCTTCCCGCGCACCTCGACGTGCCGACGTTCGCGCGCTTCGGCGTGCGGGCGTTCATCACGACGCGGGCGGCAGGCGATTTCAACCTGAGTCCCGAAGCGGAGGGCGCGCGCGCGCGGTGGCTCGGCGTGCAGCAGGCGTTGGCGGGGCATGGCGCCCCGCGGCTCGCCTCGGCCAAGCAGGTGCACGGGACGCGCGTACTCGTGCACGCGACCCCGTGGGATGGCTGGCTCCGCGTGGATGACGCGGACGGACATCTCGTGATCGGCCCCGGCGCCGCGGCGGTGACGATCGCCGATTGCGTGCCGGTGTTCATCGCGCACCCGGGTGGTGCGGTCGCGGCGATTCACGCCGGATGGCGCGGGACCGCCGGGGGAATTCTCCCCGAGGCGCTTCGCCTCTTTTCGGCGAACGGGTTCCCGGTGGATGAGTGCGTGGTGCACCTTGGGCCGAGTATCTGCGGTCGTTGCTACGAGGTCGGGATCGAGGTCTACGAACAGCTCACCGGCTGGGAGACAAGACGTCCCCGGAATGTCGATCTCCGCGCCTTGCTCGCCGAACAGGCCACGCAGCTCGGCGTGTCGCAGTGGTCGGCCAGCGCGGAGTGCACGCGCTGCGATAACGACGCCCTCTTCTCGCATCGGGCGGGCGACGCGGGGCGCCAGATCGGGGTCATTTTTTCGGCGGCCTCACTCACACGGGCTGTCCTGTCGCCTTGACGCAGTAGCGCCAGACGGGTATTCTGACTGAGTGGGAGACATTCCGATGCGGTCGCGGAGTGTGGGGGCAGGTCTCCCCGCACTTTTTTTGTTCTCTATGGGAGTCCTGTCGCGGTGAAGGAAACGCTGCAACGCATTGTGACAGAAGAACTTGCACCGCTCGGCCTCGAACTCGTGGAGTTCAAGGTCGGCGGGTCCAAGGGGCGTCCCGTGCTGGATATTCGGATCGACCGGTTGGACCTCGAGAAGGTGCAGGTCGGCGACTGCGAGCGGGCGTCGCGAGCCATCGAAGCGCGGTTCGATGCCGATCCGGCGCTGGTGACGGATCGCTATGTGCTCGAGGTCTCGTCGCCGGGAATGGAACGGCCGCTCCGGCACGCGGGGGATTGGCGGCGGTTCGTCGGACGTCTGGCGAGCGTGAATAGTCTCGTGCTCCACGGGCGGCAGGAAATGACGATTGTCGCAGTCGACGGGGACGAAGGCAGCGAGTCCCTCACGCTGCGAGATCAACAGAAGGGCACTGAAGTGGTGGTCGCGCTGAAGGACGTCACCGACGCCCGACTCGCGTTCCACTGGAAGCCATAGATCCTTATTTCACGACGGAGTTCGGGATGGCGGGTTCGGCCGAGATTCTCGTAGCGTTGCGCGAGCTGGCAGACAGCAAGCAGATGCAGCGCACGGAACTGCACGATCTGTTGAAGGACGGCATTCTGGCCGCCTTGGTGAAGAAGCACGGCCCGTCCGTGCAGGCCGAGGTCGACATCAATGACGCGCAGGGCGAGATCCGTATCGTCATCCTCAAGAAGGTCACCGAGGAGCCCACGGACACCGTCACGGAGATCTCGCTCGACGAGGCCCGGTACGAGGACGCGGACTATCAGATCGGCGATCTCATGGAGAT
>CAYUMN010000143.1:0-2543 GCA_964445835.1 uncultured Gemmatimonas sp. | reverse complement strand
CCGCCAAGCAGCGGATCGTGCAGCGCGTCCGCGAGGGCGAGCGCACCAAGATCCGCGACGAGTTCTCGGGGCGCGTTGGTGACCTGCTCTCTGGCGAGATCCAGCAGATCGAGCGGGGCAAGATCGTCGTGATGCTCAACAAGTTCCGCGAAGCGGAAGCAATCATCCCGTATCGCGAGCAGAACCATCGCGAGACGTACTCGCAGGGCGAACCGGTGCGTGCGGTCCTCAAGCGGATCGAGGAGACCCCCAAGGGGCCCCGTCTGATTCTCTCCCGTGCCGATGCGCTCTTCGTGCAGGCGCTGTTCCGCCTCGAGGTGCCGGAGATTCAGTCGGGCATCGTCGAAGTGCGAGCCGCTTCGCGCGAAGTCGGCAGCCGCACCAAGATCGCCGTGGTCTCCAAGGACGACGCGATCGATCCCGTGGGCGCGTGCGTCGGGCTCAAGGGCTCGCGCGTGCAGGCCGTCGTGCAGGAACTCGGCGGTGAGCGCATCGACATTGTGCCCTGGTCGAACGATCCCGAGCGCTTTGCCAAGCTCGCGCTCGCGCCGGCCAAGGTCGCGCGCGTGTTCAGCGATGCCACGGCCAAGACGATCCAGGCGGTCGTCGACGAGGATCAACTTTCGCTCGCGATCGGTCGCAACGGGCAGAACGTGCGCCTTGCGTCGGAACTCACAGGGTGGAAGATCGATCTCTACTCCAGCCGCGAGTGGCTGGAGCGTGGTGGCGACATCCCGCTGTTCGCGCCGCTGCCTGAGGACGACACCGCGGCGGACGTGCCGCTCAGCGACATCGAGGGGCTCGCCACGGCGACCGTCGCGGTCCTTGAGTCGGGTGGCTATCGCACGTTGAACGACATCATCGACCTTGAGCGCGAGGACCTTCTCAAGCTCCCTGGCATCGCGCCGGAAGAGGCCGATCGCATCATGGCCATCGTGAATGAGCTCACGACCGAGGATGAAACCTCGGCGGCAGAGTAGGGCGGGTACACCGTGGATGAGGCCCAGGCAAAGCGAGTGCTCGGCCTGATCGGTCTCGGCGTCCGCGGCCGATTGGCGATCGTCGGTGTGGATCGCGTGCGGGAAGCGGTGAAGGGGGGGAAGGTCTTCGTGGCGATTGTCGCCGGCGACGCTTCTTCCAATAGCCGCCAGAAAATCGATGGGTTGTTGGCAGGGCGCGCCGTCCCCACGCTGTATGTCGAGACGGCGGACATGCTCGGGCAGGCGGTGGGGCGGGACGCGACGACGGTCATCGGCGTGGTGGACCGCAATCTGGCAGAAGGGATCCTGGCAATCGCCACACCGGCGAGTGCGGATCAGCAGAGCTAATGGAGGCAGGGTTGTCAAAGCTTCGGGTACTGGAACTGGCTGGCGAATTCGGCATCTCTCCTGACGAGACGATGGCGCTGCTGCGCACGTTGGAGATCACGGTGCGCAACCCTGCGTCCCCGCTGACCGACGAGCAGATCGCGCGGGCGCGGGTGCGTTGGGAGCGCGACAAGCGCACGCACAAGGCGGCCGCCGAGGCGCCGCCGGCCAAGAAGAAGGCCGCCGCCAAGTCCGAGGGCGCTGCCGAGGCCAATCCCGCCGCGAAGAAGAAGGTCGCGGCCAAGAAGGCCGCAGAGCCCGAGCCGACGCCGCCGCCCGCGGAGGAAGCGAAGACGACCCGTCGCCGTCGCGCCGCCGATGTGCAGAAGGCCGAGGAAGAAGCCGCCGCGGCTGCCGCCGCCGCGGCCGCCGCGGTCGCAGTCGCTGAGGCCGAACGCGCCGCCAAGTCCGCCCGTGAGGCCGAAGAGGCCGCGCGGCTGGCGAAAATCGCTGAGGAGCAGTCCGCGGCGCGTGCCCGCGCCGACGAAGCTGACCGTCAGCGCGCCGCGGAGGCTGCCGCTGTTGCTGCGGCCGCGTCGCCCGCCGATGCCCCCGCCGCCGCGAGCCGTGCGCCAGTTGCGTCGGCGACGTCGGCATCGGCGGTGTCCGCTGCGCCTGCTGCATCGGTTGCGTCCGCTCCGCCGCGTCCCGTTGCCCCCTCGCCCCAGCGCCCGCGCCCCGTCGCGCCGATGGCACCGCGTCCGCGCCCCGCGAGCTCCGGCGGCATGCCCCCGCGCCCGATCGCCTCGGCCACTCCCGGCGGCGGACTCGGCGGTGGTCGTCGTGAAGATCGCGGTGGAAGCAGTGGCGGAAGCGGCGGCGGTGCGCGTCCCGGTACGCCGGGCAGCAACTTCGGCCCGAACGCGGCGCCGTCCTCAGGCCCCCGTCGCGGGAAGAAGGGGAAGCGCGTCGATCAAGAGGCCGTGACGGCCAACATCAGCCGCACCATGCGGCAGATGGGCAGCGGCCCGGCGAAGCGTCGTGGTGGCCGCGTGGACGAGTCCGCGCGTGAAGAGCTAGCCGCGATTCGCGCCGAAATGGCCGAGCGCGAGAAGACCACCGTGCGCGTCAACGAGTTCATCACGGTCAGCGAACTCGCCGAGATCCTCAAGACCCCGGCCACGCAGATCGTCTCGTTCGCCTTCAAGCACCTCGGGTTGATGGTCACCATCAACC
>CAYUMN010000142.1:0-8380 GCA_964445835.1 uncultured Gemmatimonas sp. | reverse complement strand
GCACTATTCATAATGAAAGGATAGCGGGGGCCGGGGCGGACGGGAACGGACGGGAACGGACGGGTCAGGATAGGATCGGGTTTGTGACGCGCTTGAGGGGGGATGGGTAGGGAGACATAGAATCCACCACTTTCTTGTGACCTTGGTTACAGCGAGGGAGCGAGGAAGGCAGGCCAGCGGAGCGGGCCTGTGGGGTGGTTCTGAAGCGGATGGGGAGGGTTGCGCCCCTGTTACTGAAGGGTTACCCTCACTCACCTTCGGTTCCCCCCTCCCTCGGGAGGGGCAGATGTTCGTTGTTCCCGTGCCTCGCTCAGCGAGAACGGTTCGTTGCTGGGAGGCGGCACGCGACGTGGCGTGATCGTCGGATCGGAAAACCCCTTCACGAGGTATGCACATGCTGGAACGAGTCGGGATGCGGAGGCTTGGCGCCTCCATCCTCGCGGTGCTGATCTCGTTCGCATCTCCCGAGTCTGTTGCTGCGCAGGCCGCAGCAACGATCACGGGTCGGGTGACGAACGAGGCCGGACAGCCGCTCTTCGGAGCAGGCGTCGGTGTTGAGGCGCTCGCGGTACAGGTGGGAGCGGGCGAAGATGGCCGGTACACCCTGACCATCCCTGGCGCCCGCGTTCGCGGGCAGCAGGTGGTGCTCCGGGCGCGCCTTTTCGGGTATGCCCCGCAGGTGAAGTCGATTACGCTGTCGGAAGGGTCGCAGACGCACGACTTCGTGCTGAAGGCGGACGTGAACCGCCTGAGCCAGGTCGTCGTGACCGGCGTGGCGGAAGGCACCGAGAAGACGAAGATTCCGTTCACGGTCGCCACCGTGACGGCGGCGGACATGCCGGTCCCGGGCGCGAATGCGTTCGCTCAGCTGCAGGGAAAGGTCGCCGGCGTGCAGATCACGTCGACCAGCGGCCGCCCGGGTGCTGACCCAGCGATCCTGCTGCGCGCGCCGCTCTCGATCAACGCCTCGGGGCGTGGTCAGGGCCCGCTCATCATCATGGACGGCATCATCTTCAACGGTGGCATCTCGGACGTGAACCCGCAGGACATCGAGAGCATCGAGGTCGTGAAGGGTGCGGCCGCTGCCTCGCTGTACGGGTCGCGCGCCGGCAACGGCGTCATCAACATCACCACCAAGCGCGGCAAGGGTGCCACGAATGACGGCATCCGCTTCAACGTGACGACCGAATACGGTCAGTCCTCGGTCGAGCGTGAGTACGACCTCTCTCGCGCCCACGCGATGACGATGGACGAGACGTACAGCCGCTATTGCGTCGCCGTGGTCGGCACCGCCGGTCAGCCGGCGTGCACCTGGACGACGTCGATGGAGCAGGAGCTCCGCCGCGTCAATGACATCCCCGATGACCTGACGTTGCCGACCCGCACGTTCATCGGCGACATCGGCATCTCGTCGGCCCCGTCGCCGACGATGCTCCGCCATAACTACATGGCGAGCACCTTCCCGCGCACCTACGATCCGATCAACCAGCTCCTGACCAACGGCCAGTTCGTGAACACGAACGTGTCGATGACGGGCCGCATCGGGTCGGCGAATATCTACGCCTCGCTGAGCAACCTGACTCAGGAAGGTTCGGTCGAGTTCCTCCGCGGCTTCGTCCGTAACGGCTTCCGCCTCAACGCCGATCAGCAGATCGGTGAGGCCTGGACCGTCGGCGCGACGGCGATGTTCACCAAGTCCTTCGCGGACGGTGGCAACTTCGTCGGTGGCAACAACCGCGTCTGGTTCGGTCTCTCCCGGACCCCGGCGTTCGCCAACATCATGGCGCGCGACTCGCAGGGCCGCTTTATGCCGCGCCACAACCCGCTTGTCCAGGGGAATCAGAACTACAACCCGGTCAGCGAAGCCATTGGCGCCAAGCAGATTGACGACAACGCCCGCTTCCTCGGTTCCTTGGCGATCAAGTATCGCCCGGTGTCTTGGGCGGACGCGGAATGGAACTTCGGCTACGACTACTCCTCGAGCTGGTCTGAGTTCATCCGCGACAAGGGTTTCCGCACCTCGGCGAGCAACATCACGCAGCCGCTGGGCTTTTTCTCACGCGGCAACGGGTTCGGCATTTCGTACAACACGTCGCTCAACGTCACGATGCGCCGCCAGCTGGCGCAGGACCTGAACGGTTCCGTGACCATGCGCTACCTGTATGAGCAGCAGGACGGGGTGGGCGATGGTCTCTCCGGCTCGGACCTCGTCATCGCGGGGCTCAACACCGCGTCGTCGGTCACGCTCAACCAGTCCATCTCGTCGTCGCAGAATCGCACGTCGCAGATCGGCCTCTTCCTCACCGGCCGCCTCGATTACAAGGGCAAGCTGATCTTCGACGGTCTTATCCGTCGTGACGGCGCCTCGCGGTTCGGCGAGGACAACCGCTGGCAGACCTACAGCCGCGCCTCGGTGCTCTATCGCCCGTCCGAGGAAGCGTGGTGGTTTGCCAAGGACATCATCAACGAACTCAAGTTCCGCGCGGCGGTCGGCACGGCGGGTAACACCCCGATCTTCTCGGCCCAGTACGAGACCCTCTCGATCGGTTCGGGTGGCACGCTGACCCCGAACACCCTCGGCAACCCGCTTCTGGGCCCTGAGGTCATCCGCGAGACGGACATCGGCTTCGACGCCGAGATCTTCAACCGCTTTGGCGTGGAGTTCAGCTACATCAACGCCCGCGCGGAGAACCAGATTCTGCAGGTCCCGGTCCCGGCCGTTGCCGGGTTCGCGAATCAGTGGCGTAACGCTGGTACGCTCGAGAACAAGATCATCGAGGGCTCGCTCAACCTGCCGATCCTCCAAGGCTTCCGCGGCGTGACCTGGACGGCCCGGATGGCGTTCGACCAGCCGACGAGCCGCATCACCAGGCTCGACGTGCTCCCGTACTTCGTGAGTGCGGCGGGTGCCCAGGGCACGACGGAAATGTTCCGCATCGCCGAAGGCAATGACTACGGCGTGATGTATGGTCGTCAGTTCGCCAAGTCCTGCCTGAACCTCCCGGCCGCCTTCCAGGCGCGCTGCGGCGAGGGCAAGGAATGGCAGCGCAACGACGATGGCTACATCGTGTGGACCGGCGCGGGGAACACGTGGCGCGAGGGCATCACCAAGAACCTTCGTAACGCGACGAACCCATCCACTGACAACCCGTGGGGCGTGCAGGGCTTCTGGGGCCAGCCGATCATCATGCGTGATGCGACCGGCGTCGGCCAGGTCAACGAGCTCGGCTCGGCGATCCCGTCGCTCCGTTGGTCGATGGGCCACAACGTCAGCTTCAACAAGTTCACGGCCTATATCCTGTTCGATGCGGTGCAGGGTCGCTCGGTCTTCAACCTTGCCCGTCAGTGGAACTACGGCGACTTCATGAACGGCGATATCGACCAGCTCGGCAAGTCGGTTGAGACCGCCAAGCCGATCGGGTACTACTGGCGTACGCAGCCGCCCGACAACTCGCAGGGCATCGGCGGCCTGTACGACTTCCTTGGCCCGAACAACCTCACGGTTGAGGATGCTTCGTTCGTCAAGCTCCGCGAACTTTCGCTCGGTTACCGCGTCGGCCGCCTCGGCCGCTACGGCGACTGGACCGTCAGCCTCGTGGGTCGCAACCTGCTGACGTGGACGGAGTACTCGGGCTTCGACCCGGAGACCGGTCTTGGCGGCGGCGCGAACGGCTCGGGCATCCTGAACGCAGCTGACGCATTCAACTTCCCGAACCTCCGTACCTTCACGCTGCAGTTCAACGTCGGCTTCTGACGCTAGCACCCCGGTGAGTGGCCGGAATACCGGCCACTCACTGCGGGTCCCCAATTACTGAGGAGTCATTTCACGATGCGATCCATGCTTCGCACCCTCGGGGTGATCGCGTTTGCCGTCGGTTCCATGACGGCCTGCGCAGACAACCTCCAGGTCAAGAATCTCAATAACCCCGACCTCGGCCTCGTGTATGCGGTGCCAGGCGGTGTTGAAGGCGTCGTCTCGACGCTCTACCGCAGTTATCACCAGGCCACGGCCGGTGCCGGCGAAGGTTTGAGCGTGCAGTCGAAGGTGATGGCGCTCGAGTCCTACGGCCAGGTGGCCAACTTCGGTATGGCCCTGCGCTCGGGCATCCCCCGCGTCTTTCTGAACAACCAGCGCGGGAATCAGGTCTCGGCGGGTAACAACGCCAACTGGTCGTCGCTGTCGCGCTTGATGCGCACCTCGGCGACGGTCGCCCAGGCGGTGGATGCGTACCTCGCTCGTGGTGCCACGCTCGGCAACGCCGCACGTGACCAACGGGCGCGTTCGTTCGCGTACTTTGTGAACGGCATTGCGATGGGTACGCTCGCGTTCGGCTACGACTCGGCCGCGATTGCGACTCCGCAGACGCCCACCGCGGCGATTCCGGAGTTCGTGACGCCGGCTGCGGCCGCGGCCCAAGCACTCAACATGCTCGACTCGGCGCAGGCGATCATTAGCGCGGTCGGCGTTGCCGGCAACGCGGAAGCAAGCATCCCGGCGACTTGGATGGGTGGCACGTTGCTCACAACGGCTGACTACGTCCGATTGATTCGCTCGTACAAGGCGAAGATCCGCGCCGGCGTCGCCCGCACGTTTGCCGAGCGTGGCGCGGTCGATTGGGCGGCGGTCGTGGCGGACGCGGCGGCTGGTATCACGGCGAACCACACCATCGCGCTCAACGGGGCGACGGGTTGGAGCTCGGGTGTCGACGCGAGCAACTTCCAGACGTCGACGTCGTTCCACCAGATCTCGCTGTTCTACAACGGGATGGCCGACACCTCTGGTAACTACCAGACGTTTATCGCCCTGCCGCTCCAGACTCGCGTTGGCATGGACTTTGTGATTCGTACCCCGGATACTCGTTGGCCTGCTGGCGCCACCCGCGCCGCGCAGTTCGCGAACTCCGGGTTGCCCCTTCCGGCTGGGCGCTACATCTCCAGCCGCAATCCCGGCGAGGACCAGCCGGACAATTCGAATCCGTGGGGCACGTCGCAGTACGACCACCGTCGCTGGTTCGCCATTGCGGCGGCGAACGGCGTGGGGACGTACACGTTCATTTCGCGTCAGGAAATCGCGATGTTGCAGGCAGAAGGCCTGATCCGCAGCGGCCCCCAGAGCAATCCGACGGCAGCGATGAACCTTGTCAATGCCTCGCGGACCGCGAACGGCCTCCTGGCCTTCACGGACCCGGCCGGCTTAGCGCCGGGCGCCAACGGTTGCGTTCCGAAGCTGCCCAACGGCACCTGCGGCTCGCTGCTTGAGGCCATGAAGTACGAGAAGCGCATGGAGACTCAGCTCACGGGCTACATGCAGTGGTTCCTTGACTCGCGTGGTTGGAACGACCTCATCCAGGGGACTTCGCTCCACTGGGCGGTGCCGTTCCAGGAAATGGATACGCGGAACAAGCCGTTCTACAACATGCCGTCGGTCGGAACGATTACGGCCTCCGGTGTCGGGACCTACGGGTTCTAAGGATGCAGCGGCGTAGCAGCCTCCTGTGTGGGATGTTCTCCGGCGCGGCGATCGCACAGATCGCCCGTCGGGGACAGACCACGATGTTGGTCGCTGCGTTGTTCTCGTCCACCGCGTGCTTCACGTATTCCGCCGTGCCTACCACTCAGCCGTTGGTTGAGCAGACCGCGGAGTTCCGAATCACCGATTCGGGCCGCCTCGAGCTGGCTCGTCAGCTGGGATCAGGCGCACGGACAGTCGAAGGCAAGGTCGTCCGTCAGGACGAGTCTGGCTGGACGCTGCGAGTGTATCGGCTCGTGGATTTGCGCGGTCAGTCGACCAACTGGACTGGTGAGGTGGTGGATTTGCCGCGCACGTCCGTGGAGTTGGTGAGTCGCCGGGATTTCGATCGCGGTCGGAGTGCTATTGCAACGGCCGCGATCGCTGGTGGTATCACGCTCTTCGTGTTGTCCCGTAGTCTGCTTGGTGGCGGTGCCGCTCCTGATGAAGGCGGCGGCGGCGGCACTGGCGCCTCGATTCGTTTCTGACCACGTGGGCCTTTGGCCCGCTTCTCTCTAGTTTCTCTTCGGAGCCCTTCATGCGATTCCTCCGTTTCTTGCCACTGGTGGCACTGATGTTCGTCGGCGCGTGCGATCAAGACGCGTCGATCACGAACGTTGCGCGCCCGCCCCTGGCCTTCATCCGCTACGTGCACGCGGTGCCTGACTTCGGCGCGACGGACTTTAAGTTCATCGACGCCGTTGAGTATTCGCCGTCGTACGCCAACTCCCTCTACCGCTCGGTTGGCGTTTATCAGGGCGTTCGCGCGGGCAGCCGCTCGTGGAAGGTCTTCCGTAACTCGGCGGTTATTTCCGAGACGCAGCAGGTCCTTGCTGAGGGCACGACGGACTTCGTGGCCGGCACGTACTACACGATCCTTCACAGCGGCTTCGCCGTCCCTGCGAACGGGACCCCGGCCCAGGCCGTCACGCTGATCACGGACACGCGTCCTGACTTTCTGGCTGCCACCGTGCACTGGCGTTCGATCAACGCGATCGTTGGCCTGACCAACCAGGATGTCTTCGTGGGCGCTCCGGCTGGTACGCCGGCCGCGTCGAACGTGGCGCCACGCGCCGCCTCGGCGTACACCGCGCGTGCGAACGTTACCTTCACCATTCACACCGCCGCGACGGCCACGCTCGTTTCCCTCGCCAACGCCACGCCGTTCGCCGGCGTCGCGGGCAACACGGTGGTGGACCCGGTCGGTGGCTTCGCCATCGCCGGCACGCTCTTCACGGCGTTCCACTTCCCGCGCTCGGTGGCCGCCTCGCCCGCACCGCAGACGGCGGCGTTCCTCGCCCCTGCGATCCTGATGATCGTCGATCGTCAGCCGCCGCGCACTGTTCCGGAATAAGCGCGACGTGTTTGCTGGTGTAGGTCAGTTCGAGACCGCGCGGGGCCCTCTGTCGAGGGTCCCGCGCGGTGTACTTTTCCTGGTCGCACTCGGGCTCGCCGGGATCGGCCTCCTGCGCCCCGAGGCTCTTGAAGCCCAAGTGCTTCGCGGTCGGATCATCAGTGCCGAATCTCGCAGCCCGATCGCCGAAGCCACGGTGGAAGCGATCGACAGTCTTCGGAGAGTCATCGGCGCCACGCGCACCGATTCGCTCGGCGCGTTCCTCATGCGATTCACCGGGGATGGCGGGTTCCGCATCCGGGTGCGCCGTATCGGGATTGAACCCACCCTCACCGACCCGCTCCGCTTTGCGGGTCGCGATACGGTGGATCTCGATCTCTTGGTCGATGAACGGCCCACCATGATCGAAGAGCAGCGGGTGACATCGACCCGCAGCCCGTTCATCGAGGAACGTCTGCAGAACGCCCGCAGTCGAGGCTGGCGCCTCTTCGCTCCCGAGCGCGTCGCGCCGATGCGCGAGCGCGCCACCAGCCTCGATCAGCTCCTGCGCTCACTCGGCATGGCGAATGTGCTGATCTCGCAGCAATGCATCCGAAGTCTCGTCACGAACGGATGCATGTCGATCTTCATCGACGATTTCTATTTTGGCCCGTTCAACTTCACGTCAATCAACGTGCGCGATATCGAGTTCATCGCGATCATTGGGCCCACTGAGGCACTCACGACCTATGGGAACCGAGCGCAGAATGGCGTGGTGATGCTCTACACGTCGCGCGCCGCGGACCGTCGACGGAGCGCGCCCTGACGAGTCGCCTCCTGATCCTCGCGGCACTCTACCTGCCGCTCTGCCTGCCGCTCTGGTTGCCGCAGGGGCTGCTCCCGCGGTCACTCGCCGCGCAGCAGCCCCAGCTTCCCACCGCCCCCACCGGATTCGTCAGCGATTTCGCTGGCGTGATTCCGGCGGATCGGGCGGCGGCGATGACGCGCCTGATCGAGATCGTGCAGGCGGGCTCGCAGGGCGAGATCGCCATTGTCACATTGCCGGACATCGCGGGGCGCGACCCAGGCGACATCGCGCTGGAACTCGGACGGGCGTGGGGCGTTGGCGCGAAGGCCACGATCGGCGACCGCGCGCGCAACGCGGGCATCGTGGTGCTGCTGGTGCCCCGGGCCTCGAGTACCGACGGCAACGGGCACATCGCCATCAGCGTCGGGCAGGGCGCCGAAGGCTTCATTCCCGATGCAGTTGCGGGCGACATCCGCCGTGAAGCGACGCCCCTGCTCGCGGCGGGCGACTACGGCGCGGGGCTGCAGCTCATCACCGCGCGATTGGCTGAGCGCTACGCGGCGGAGTTCGGATTCAACCTCGACTCGACGCTGGTGCCGCGCAAACCGCAGCGTCGTGAGCGGGGGATTCCTCCAGGTGTCTTCATCATCGCGTTCTTTATCATTCTGTCGCTGTTGGGTGGCGGTGGACGAGGAGGATCAGTTAATATTGGAAGTCTGTGGGGAAGACA
>CAYUMN010000141.1:0-8395 GCA_964445835.1 uncultured Gemmatimonas sp. | reverse complement strand
GATCGCGACGACGCCCGAAAAGATTCTCTACGTGCCGGTCGACGATGATACCGACGTACGCTTCGCTGCCGATATCCGCCGCCACGGTGACGAGGACCTTCTCGACCGTGAGGTCCTTGATCTTCATGCCGAGAATCGCCGTCGCCTTCTCCTTCGCATCGGCTGGGGTCTTGCAGAACTTCACGCCGCCGGCCTTGCCGCGGCCTCCCGCATGCACTTGCGCCTTCACCATCACGGCCGTGCCGTACTTGGTGGCGATCGCCTCAGCCTCGGCCGGCGTCGTCGCGATCTCCCCAGGGGGAATCGGCACGCCGTAGCCGCGCAGGATCTCTTTCGCTTGGTACTCGTGGATGTTCACACGGTCTCCGTGAATGTCATTGTGATGTAGCTTCTCAATTTACCGCCGCCGATGGTCGCACGGCACCTGCATCCTACAGTATTTCGCCAGCGGATCATGGGCGACCGACCAGTCGTCCGAGATCGCTCCACGCCTGGCCGTAAGCGCGCCAGTCCCCAATGCGTTGCGCGGCCGTCATGGCGTCGTAGAGGCGCGCCACCCGCTCGCGGAACGCATCCGGTGCCAGTTCCTCGGCGCCTGCCCGCCCGCCGAGCACCTCGGTCAACGTCCGTCCCGCGCGGGTCTGCTGGCGGCTCGAGACGACCACGCCGGCGAGCGAGGGGGCGGCATCGGGAGGCCATTGGTAGTAGCTCTGAATCCAGACCGGACCCACCGGCGTGGGAATGGCCTGGACACGTCCCCGCCGCATATCAGGAAGCGCCCGCCCGAAGCCAGCGCTATCCGCCGCGGACTGCAACTGGCTGAGCACGGCGGTCCAGCCGATTCCCGGAGAGGCGTGATACTCCGTTCGCCGCGTCACGCCGCCGCGCGCCACGAGAATGCCCACGGTCCAACCCGTCCAGGGGAGGTCCATCGGTAGGGCCCAGCCGAGCGACGTCTCGCCGCCGAGCTGAAACAGCGTGGCGGCTCCCGCGTCCACATCCGTATCGGCGTCGTCCGGGCGCGTGAGTCGGCGGCTGCCGAGGGAATCTCCCTGGAAGCCGACACGCGCCAGGGCGCTTCCCTGTACCTCCATCACGTCGATCGCCGGTGGGCGCTCGACGCGAATCCACGCGGGTGCGCCCGCGAGCGGGGTGAATACCTCCGCGAACCGACGCATCCAGTACGACATCACGGGATCGGGACGTTCCGTCGGGACCAGCATGACCTGCCCGGTCTGTGCCTGTACGATCGCGGTGCCCGCGTGCTTCGCGTAGCGCACCGCGTCGCCATCCGCGGTGACTGCTCGACTCAGCGGATAGTGCGATGCTGTGACGAAGAGCTCGACGAACCAGTACAACGAATCCCCGCGCACGAGCGGCGTGACCGTTGGGCCGACGGAGAGAAAGGGCACCACGCGCTGCACCCGTGCCCGGACATCTCGCGTGGTGACCAATCGCGGCCGGAGCCCGGGCGCGTCGCGGAGCAAGACACGCGGATCCTGCAGGTCCCACGAGAGCGCCATTCGCGCCAGCGTGGATTCGAAGGCCGGCGCGGCGATGCGGGCGGTGGTGTCTGGCACGAGCGCGAATCCCGTTGCGCCAGGATAGACGAGCACGCCGGTGATCCGCGGCTCGCCAACTGCTGGCGCGAAGTAGGGCCGCCCTGCCGCATCACTGCTCGGCGCGTTCAGCGCATCCACAGTCCACCGCGCCGCGTTCGTCCCCGTGGACGCGGGCCGCCGAAGGACGAGGGCTTGCACGCCGATGGCGGTACCCCGCCAGGCGACACCGGCGGCCACGCCCCCGCGTGGATCTGCCGCGACGATGGCCGTCAGCGCGGCCGGGTCCCATGCGCTGACGTGCGATCCGATCTCACTGAGTGCGACGGTCCCGAGGGCGGTCGTGTCGGCCCCCGCGATCTCATCGACGCCGTACGCGCGCCGCGTGAAGAGCGCGGAGGTGCTCAGGTACGGGCGCTCACGTCGCCGCGCCTCAGGGGTGGCGAGGGCACCGCGGGCAACCAGGGGGAGAATGGCACTCGCAACGGGACCGGCCACCAGTATAGCCGAGAGGAGCACCACCGAGAGGCGGAGATACCCACGCCAGCCGGCCCACACCAACACGGCGGCGATCGGTACCGCCAAGAACGAGGTGATGCCGAGGTATGGGAGGGCGATGCGGTGATCGTAGGCAGCGAACACCGACTGCATCTCGGTATCGCCCCAGATGCCGCTCCCTTGGCTCAAGCGTTCGTAGCGATCGAGTCGCCAGTCCCAGCCGACCAAGAGGACGAAGCCACCAGTAAGGATGGCGAGATGTCGCCGGACCCAAGCGCTGACGTAGAGCCCCGTCGCGCCCCAGCGAATGCTCGGCGTCGCGCCGTAGGCGACCAGCACCAGCATCCCGACCGCGACGAGTACGACGGTGGCCCGTTCCTGCAAGGCGCGTTCAAAGGGCAACCAAGCGACGTAGAACCCGAGGTCGCGTTCGAGATAAGGCTCGGTCTCACGGAATGCCACGCGATCCCAGGCGAGGGAGGCGGCGCTCCAGTCCTGCGGCAGAATGGCAAACAGGAAGGCGACGACGATCGCGAGGACGATGGCGATGATGGTGAGGCGCTCAGTGGGCACCGCCTCGACGATTTCCAGGTCGCCCAGCTTCTGCGGCAACACGAGCGAGACGATGCTCTGGCGGACGGCGAAGAAGTTCAGGAAGGAGAAGATGCCGACCGACAGGAAGGCGCTGACGATCAGCGCGCCCCCGACCACCGTCTTCCCGCGCCAGAGCGATGCGAATCCGAGCGACTCGAAGAACGCCCAATCGGCATAGAGTCCGGCGATCCAGCGCCCCGCCAGCAGCGCGAGTGCGCCGCCGGCGAGGAGTCCGAGGAGTCCGCGCCGGGACCGCGTGGTCATACGCCTGCCCCTAGTGCTTCGAGGCCCCGACCGTGACGCCCTGCGTCGCGAGCCAGCCTTCGACCTCCGCACGTAGCTCAGCCAAGCGCGCCTCGCTCGACGCCTCGAAGCGCAGCACGAGGATGGGCTGCGTGTTGGAGCTGCGGATGAGTCCCCAGCCGCCGTCAAAGAGAATGCGCACACCGTCGACGTCGCTCACCGGGTACTTGGCGCGGAAGTGCGCGAGTGCGTCGCGGGTGACCTGCTCCTTCCGATCATCGGGGCAATCGACGCGCATCTCGGGGGTCGAGACGAAACGCGGGACGTCGGCGAGATGCTGGTCGACCGTGCGCTTCGAGTCGGCGAGGATCCGCAGGAGACGCGCCGCGGCGTACAGGGCATCGTCGTGGCCGTAGAACCCTTCGGTGAAGAACATGTGACCCGACATCTCACCCGCGAGCGGCGCGTGCAGCTCCTTCATCTTGTCCTTGATGAGCGAGTGCCCCGTCTTCCACATCACGGCCTTGCCGCCGGCCTTCTGGATGCCGTCCGGCAATGCCTGCGAGCACTTCACGTCGAAGATGATCGACTGCCCCTTCCCTGTGCGCGCGAGGACGTCGCGGGCGTACAGGAGCAGGAGATAGTCGCCCCAGATGATCGTGCCGTTCTTATCCACAATGCCAATGCGATCCGCGTCGCCATCAAATCCGATGCCGATCTCGGAGCCGGTCTCGCGCACGGCCTTGATGAGATCCTGGAGGTTCTCGACGACCGTCGGGTCGGGATGGTGATTGGGGAAGGTGCCGTCGCTTTCGGCGAAGAGCCACGTCGGCGTGATGCCGAGGGCCTTGAAGAGTTGCGGTGCCGCCACGGCGCCAACGCCATTGCCGCAGTCGATCACGACCTTCATGTCCTTCGGGAGCGGGCCGATCCTCTGCACGATGTCGTCCACGTAGCGATCGATGATCGCCTCGTGCGTCACGGTGCCGGCGCCGCTGTGGAACTGCCCTCGCTTGATGATGCCGTAGAGGTGCTGCAGACCCTCGCCATGAAGCGAACCCTTGCCCACGGAGCACTTGAAGCCGTTGTACTCTGGCGGGTTGTGCGATCCGGTAATCTGGATTCCCGCGATGACCGGCAAGTGATGCAGCGACCAGTAGAGCAGCGGCGTCGGCACGATGCCGACATCGATGACATCGTACCCGCTCTCGGTGAGTCCCTTGACGAGCGCGTCACGGAGCGAGTCGCCACTCGGGCGATTATCACGGCCGACGGCGACGGCGCCCTGGATCCCGCGCTCGGTGAGGAGTACCGCGTATGCGCGCCCGATCGCTTCGGCGGCCTCGATCGTCAGGTCCTGCCCGACGATCCCTCGGATGTCATACTGACGGAAGATCCCCGCTGCGACCATTTAGCGCGCTCCCTGCGTGTCCACGGTGGGCTCAACGTGCGTGATCAACTTCTGTTGCTTGAACGACGGCATCCCGCCTTGCTCCGCCCACGTGGCGAGAGGGGTCGGATACACGCCGAGCGCCAGAATGAGCGCCGCCGTCACGACGAGCACGGCGCGGGTGAACGGACCCGCGGTCGCCAACGCAGGCGCATCGTCCGCGCGCGGCTGCATGAACATCACGCGAACGACCTGGAGATAATAGCCCGCCGAAATCACGGACGTCAGCACCACGATGACCGCGAGTGGCGTCAGGTTGAGCGACGCGTCGACCGCGGCGCGCACGAGGTACCACTTGGCAAAGAACCCGACGCCCCCGAACACCGGGAAGCCGAGCAGCGCGAGCAGGAAGACCGCCATGCCCACCGCAAGCCAGGGGCGCACCTGCCACAGGCCCGCATAATCAGCGATCATCGGCGGGCGATCGCCCGCCGTCTGCAGCGTGCTGATGACCGCGAAGGCGCCGAACGTGGCCAGTGTGTAGGCAAACACATAGAACACGAAGGCGGATGAACCGAGCGGGGAATTCGCCAGAATCGCCACCAGCAGGTAGCCGGAGTGCACGATGCTCGAGTAGGCGAGCATCCGCTTCAGGTTCTGCTGCGCGAGTGCTACCACGTTCCCCACGACCATTGTCGCAACGGCAATCCACCAGAGCGCGGGCGCCCAGGTCTGAATGGGCATCTGGAACGATTCGTACCAGATGCGGGCGAAGGTCGCAAAGGCCGCGGCCTTCACCGCCGCGGCCATGAACGCCGTGATCGGCGTCGGGGCGCCCTCGTAGACGTCCGGTGCCCACATGTGGAATGGAACCGCGGCAACCTTGAACGCCATGCCGATGGTCAGGAGACCGATCCCGATGAGCAGCATCGGGTGGCCGATCAGACCGTACGCCGAGATGCGCGCCGAGATCTGGTCGAGCTGCGTGGCCCCGGTGGCACCATAAATGAGCGCGATGCCGTAGAGCATGAAGCCGGTCGCGAAGGCGCCGAGGAGGAAGTACTTGAGCGAGGCTTCGGCGGCCTTCGGGCTGCGACGGTTGAGACCGGTCAGCACGTAGACCGCGACGGACATGATCTCGATGCCGAGGAAGATGACCATAAGGTCGCGACCGGCGGCAAGAATCATCATGCCGGCCGCCGCGAAGAGCACGAGGATGTGCATCTCTCCCTGATCGATGCCCTCGCGGACATTGTGCTCAACGGAGAGCGCGATGGTTCCGAGTGCGGCACTCAGGATCACGAGATCCACGGCCCACCGGAAGGGATCGACCGCGATCACGCCCGGCGCGGCCGAGGCATCCGAGGTGGCCATGTACACCACCGCGGCCATGGTCGCCACCACCAGCGCCATCGCGCCGATGCCGACCGCGCGTTGATGCTCGGCGGATTCAGGCTTCCACGCGGTGTACAGCATGAGGACCATCGCGCCGACCATCAGCACGAGGTCCGGGAGCAGCGCCGCGAGCAGCTGCGAGGGGACGAGCAGATCGTACATCATCTCAGTTCCCCTCCCCGAGCGTCGCGGGCGCGTCACTCACTGGCGCCGTCAGCACCGTGCGCACCAGGCGTTCGGCCGCCATCTCGGTCTTCTGGAGAATCGACTTCGGATAGACGCCGATCCAAACGATGGCGATGAGGAGGGGGATCATGAGGCCGATCTCGCGCCAGTTAAGGTCCATCCCCTTCAGGGCCTGATTCTCGGGCTTCACGAGCGGATTATAGATGATGCGCTGCACGGCCCAAAGCATGTAGGCGGCGGCGAAGATGACGCTGGTCGCCGCAATCACGGTGTAGAACGGCTGCGTCGGGAAGGAGCCGACGAGCACGAGGAACTCCCCGACGAAGCCGTTCGTCCCCGGCACGCCGATGCTCGAGAGTGCAACGACGGTGAGGAACACCGCGAAGATCGGCATCACCTTCGCAATGCCGCCGAAGTCATCCACCAAGCGCGTATGACGCCGCTCGTAGATCATACCGATCAACAGGAAGAGTGCGCCGGTCGAGATGCCGTGTGAGATGGTCACCACGAGAGCGCCCTGCACGCTCTCCACCGTCATGGCGAAGAGGCCGAGCATCACGAAGCCAAGGTGGGAGACGGACGAGTAGGCGACGAGTTTCTTGAAGTCAGGTTGCACGAGCGCCACGAGCGCGCCGTACACGATCCCCGTCACCGCCAGCACGAGCATGATCGTGCGCACGGTCGGGTGCATGGCGGCGACCGGGAAGAGCGGGAGCGCGAAGCGCACGAAACCGAAGGTGCCCATCTTCAGCATGATCGCGGCCAGAATCACCGAGCCAGCCGTCGGCGCCTCGACGTGCGCGTCCGGCAGCCATGTATGGAACGGGAACATCGGCACCTTCACCGCGAAGGCAATCGCGAAGGCGCCGAAAAGCCAGAGCGATCCATTGAAGCCGCCCGTGCGCGAGAGCTCGAGGAGGGCGTCATAGCTGAAGTTGGGGACGCCGCCCCTTTGCGCGGCGAGCCCGAGCCAGATCACCGCCACCAGCATCAGCAACGAGCCGATCATCGTGTAGAGGAAGAATTTCAGGCTCGCGTAGAGGCGGCGCTGGCCGCCCCATATACCGATGATCAGGTACATCGGCACAAGCATCACTTCCCACATCACATAGAACAGCACGAGATCGAGCGCCATGAAGACGCCGAGCATGCCGGTGGTGAGAATGAGCAGGAGGCCGTAATAGCTCGCCGTCTTCACGCGGATCGACGTCCACCCGCCGAGCACCGCGAGCGGCATCAACAGCGTGGTGAGCAACACGAGCATCAGCGAGATGCCGTCGAGCCCGACATGGAAGTTGACGCCCCACGAGGGGATCCACGGGAGCTTCACCGCGGCCTGCCAATCGGGGCTGGTGACGTCCACCGACCACCAGAGTCCGAGCGAAAGCACCGCCTCGGCGAGGAACATCCAGAACGCGAGCTGGCGGTCGCCGGCCATCTTGTGCTCATCGCTCGCCGTGGAGCCGGCGCGGGCAAAGAGCGCGGCCGCACCAAGCAGCGGGAGCGCAAGAAGGACCGGAAGGATCCAGCCGTTGTAGCCGATCGAATCGAGAAACGCGGTCACGGTCGGATCACAGGAAGGAGAAAGCGCTGAGTACCATCACCGCACCGAGCACAAGCACCCAGGCGTAGGTGCCGACGCGTCCCGACTGCAGCTGCGAGCCCATCCAGCCGAAGCCGCGCGCGACGAGCGCACTACCATTCACGAACAGCCCGTCAATGATCCCGACGTCCACGCCCTTCCAGAGGACGATGCGCGAGATCCCGAGTGTCGGCTTCACCACGGCCTTCGCGTAGGCCTCATCCACATACCACTTGTCGTACAGCACCTTGGCGAAGCCCTGCTCCGCCGGTGCGTCCTTGGCCGGTACGAGCGCGTCGGGCTTGAGCCGGGCGAAGGCGAAGGCGATGCCCGCCACCGCAATCGCCACGGCCGTACCGATCAACAGGTACTCAGTGGCGTGCGAGAGGTGCGCCGCCTCGCCATGCGTGACGATGAGCGCGCCGCGACCGACGACCGGCTCGAGCCAATGGTGCAGCACTTCCACCGGACCAATCGCCCCACCGGAGATGAGCGGGAGGTTGAACCACCCGCCGACGAGCGAGAGGACGCCCAGGACGACCAGCGGCCCCGTCATGATCCACGGCGCTTCCTTCAGGTGCGCCCGTTCTGCCTCACCGGTCCGGTTGGGGCCGTGGAAGGTGTAGAGCATCAAGCGCGTCATGTAGATCGCGGTCATCAACGCGGCCGCGAGGCCAAGCGCGTAGATGATGTAGAGCAACGTGCTTCCCGGAATGCCAAGGAGGCTCGCATCGGCGAGGGTCGATCCATGCGCCCGCGCAAAGACCGACGGGAGAATCTCGTCCTTCGAGAAGAAGCCGGAGAAGACGGGGATGCCCGCGATCGCCAGCGTCGCGATCCACATCAGGTAGAAGGTCACGGGCATGTGCGCCCTGAGGCCGCCCATGTTCCGCATGTCCTGCGCGTCTTCGTGATTATGTGTGACGTGATACGCCCGATGCATGGCGT
>CAYUMN010000140.1:0-8447 GCA_964445835.1 uncultured Gemmatimonas sp. | reverse complement strand
CCGGTGGATCTTCCTGTGTCGCACCGCAAGATCACGGTGGTGCTACCGCTCGAAGGCACCCCCGAGCAGGTCTTCGGCAAGTTCAAGGCGAAGCTCAGGTCGCAGGTGCGTCGTCCCGCGAAGGAAGGGGTGACGATCAAGATGGGTGCGGACCAAGTGGACGCGTTCTACGAGGTCTTCGCCGAACACATGCGCGACCTCGGGACGCCGGCGCAGCCGCGGGAGTTCTTTCGTGCGATCGCCCGCGCCTTTGGCGACGATGTCTGGTTTGCGACGGCCTGGATCGACGGCAAGCCGATTGCCTGTGGCGCGGGGTTCCGGTGGGGGACGGAGTTCGAGATCACCTGGGCCTCGTCGCTGCGTGCGTACAACAAGGTGAGCGCGAATATGGGGCTCTACTGGGCGATGATCGAGCGCGCCTCGCAGGAAGGGCTCACGCGTTTCAACTTTGGGCGTTGCACGCCTGGGAGCGCGACGCACACCTTCAAGGCGCAGTGGGGAGCGTTGGACGAGCCGCTGTGGTGGTATGCGGGGCGGGGAATGGGGGAGGCGGGGACGCCGTCGCCCGATTCGGCGAAGTTCAAGTTGGCGGTGCGGGTCTGGCAGAAGTTGCCGCGCGCCGTGACGGACCTCATTGGGCCGCAGGTGGTAAAGAACATTCCGTGAGCAGGTCCCACACCGAACACGAGGTTTCTATGCAGTTCTTTCAGTCCGAGGGGTATCGCTCGATCGTGCATGTGGTGTTTCGCGTGGGCATCGGTGCCGCGTATTTCACGCATGGGGCGCAGAAGCTGCTGGGATGGTTCGGTGGAGTGGACGGCAACGGCGGGACGGCGAACCTGATGAGCATGTATGGCGCTGCGGGCGTCATCGAGTTTGTCGGAGGCTTGCTGCTGGTGGTCGGGCTCTTCACGAGCCTGGCGGCCTTTATTGCCTCGGGCGAGTTGGCGGCGGCCTATTTCATTGGGCATGTCTCGGGCGGCGGGCTTTTCTGGTGGGGCAATCGCGGAGAGCTCGCGATGGTGTTGTGCTTTGCGATGCTCGCGCTGAGTGCTTGGGGGGCGGGTGCGCTTAGCGTGGATGCGATGCGCGCGGGGAAAGCGACGTCGTCAGGCGGCGAACGATAGTCTCGATCAAGCGGTCACGGTCCTCTTGAAGGAGTTGGGTGTGGCCTAACTCTGGAAGGAAGTCGACCGTGATGCGCTCCCCCATCGGGATGTCCGGGAGCATCTTCGCCAACTGCCCCAGATGGTTGAAGAGCTCTCGGCGTCCCCCCGTGTAGATGAAATGGGTGGTGGCTTCACGAGTGACGAGCGCCTGCAGAATCCGGCCGGCCTCGTCCCGCTCCATGTGCTTGAAGTTCACCCAGTCTGGCTCACTGAGGCTTGTGCGGGGAGACCAAATCCCCAGTGCGCGGAGCGACCAACGGTAGAGCCGATGCCGCGTGTGCCGCCACGCGAAACCGCGGGTGCGCCACGCGAACGGATCAATCAGTACCGTCGCGTGAATGCGCGGGTCCGACTCGGCCTGCCGGAAGGAATCCTCGGCGCCGGAGCAGATGCCGCCGAGCGCGAGTGGGATGCCGGGGAGCTCGGCCGCCATCACCTCGACGGCAGCTCCCGTTTCGGTGCGCGTCCGGTCCACCAGACGACCGTCGGTGCTGCCGATACTGTCACCGAGACCGCCGAGGTCGAAGCGCAGTGATGCGATGCCGTGTTGCGCGAGACGGCGGGCCAACTGTGTATAGACTCGCGCCGGCCCCGACCGCGGAATGAATCCGGAATTGACGAGACCGATGGCGCCGTGCAGTGGTAGAGTCGTCGCCCGCGTGAGCACTCCACTTAAGCGTCTTCCCTCGCCGAACTGCACTGCGCGTTCGATGATCATATCACCTCCGCGAGGCGCATCAGCGATTGCACCACGAATACGTCCGGCATCAGGTCGAGAAGCTTCTGCGAGTCCGCCCAGAGCCCACCGCCGCTGAGTTCCGCGAACTCCCCGCGCTGCGCCTCCGGAACCAACTGTTCGAACAATGAACGAGCCGAGGTCGGGTCCTCGGAGCTGAGCCAACTCACTCGAGCCGTGGATACGGGCAGGCGTTCGTCGAGTCGGAGTTTGCTGACGACGTCGAGCGCGCGAGTAGACCAACTGAAGCCGTGCAACTCCTCGACGCCGAACTTGTTACGGTGCTGACCAAAGCGCATTCGCGGCGTGTAGCCGCGTCGGCGTGCGTCCGCCGCACGCGCGCGCGCCACAAATGCTCGGCCATCGATGACTGCGTCCCACATCACGACGCGATCAAAGCACGCCTCCTTGAGCCCTGCCAAGAGCACGAGCCCGCCCAATCGGATGCCGATCGCCGTCACCGACTTCGCGCCGGTGCGCGCAGTCAGCGCGTCTCGCGCCGCGAGCAGATCCGCACGCCATCGCGCGGGATCCCCATCCGGACCATCCCCCGCAGAATCGCGCGTCCCGAACCAATCGAAACGCATCACAGGGACGCCGCGCGCCGCGAGCCGACGCATCAGAAGCGTCAGCACGAAGCTTGGGCGGATATCCTCCGCACCAATCGGACCGCAGATCAGTACCGCCGTGCTTCCCCTCGCCACGCCAGGATGCTCGATGATGCCATACAGAGACGAATCAGGACCAAAGTAGAAGCTCTCACGCCTCGACGTTGGTGCATTCAGTGCCTCCCCGCCACCAGAAATGTCTCCGTCGAACTCGCCGCAGAGCTCCGCCAGCGTACCGAGCGACTCGCGGAGCACGTCAATGCCTTCGATTCGCACCCCAGTTTCCCGCTCGACGCGGAGAATGAACTGCAGTCCAAGGAGGGAATCGCCGCCGAGCTCAAAGAAATTATCGCGTCGGCCGACCGACTCGCGGCCAAGGAGTTCGCACCAGATGGCGGCGAGCCACCGTTCGCGCGTCGACCGCGGGGGGAATGCCTGTTCCGTCGGCGCTGCCGCATCAGCGAGCGCCGGGAGCGCGCGTCGGTCCAGCTTGAGGTTCTGGTTGAGCGGAAGTGCGAGGAGCTCTGCGATCGCGCTCGGAACCATGTAGTCCGGCACGCGCTCTACCAGAGCACGACGTATCCGTGCCGCAAGCGGCTCAGCGTCGGTTGCGTCAACGTGCGTGGGATCGCGCACCACGAACGCCGCAAGCACATCTTCGCCACCACGCGCACGGAGTGCCACGGCAGCATCGCGCACTCCAGGGACCCGCCGCAGGTAGTACTCCACCTCTGCCGACTCCACGCGCATCCCGCGCACCTTGATCTGAAAATCCGCGCGTCCGAGGAGTTCGAGTCCCTTCCCGTCGTGCCAACGCCCGATGTCGCCGGTCCTGTAAAAGCGCATTCCATCGAGCATGACGAAACGCGCGGCGTCGAGCTCAGGGCGATCGAGATATCCCTGAATGACCCCCGGGCCGGCAAAGAACACCTCACCCGACTCCCCCGCGACGACTGGTGCGCCCTGCTCGTCGACGAGGCGCAGCGTCATCTCGGGGAACGGCTCGCCGACGTAGGTCCGCTCGATCACTCCCTCGCGCGGCACCTCGTAGCACGTTCCCATGCAGCTGATCTCCGTGCAGCCATAGAGCACGAAGACCTCTGCGCTCGGAAAGGCATCGCGCATGGCGGTGAGCACCTGCGGCGGGATCATATCCCCACCGGACGAGGCGTGTCGAATGTGCCCAAGGCGCGCGGCGACATTCCCTGCGCGCTGAATCTCGGCCAGCACGCCCCGAAGGAGGCTCGGACCCATGTGAAAAAAAGTCACGCGCTCCAACGCCGATGCCATTCGCGTCGGATCCATCACAACATCACGGTCCAGCACCTGCACCGTTGCCCCCGCGGTCAGCGGAACGAGCAACTCGAGAATGCTGATGCTGAAACTGAAGCGGGCAATCGTCGGAACAACATCCGTTGCCTGGAGACCAAGGCGCATGCGTGCCGCCTCGGCGTAGAATGCGAGCTGCGCGTGCGAAGCGCGTGCTCCCTTGGGGCGGCCGGTCGTGCCCGACGTAAAGAAAATCGTCGCAATGCGATCCCGATCGTCGGCGAGCGTCGGTGCCGAGTCTGACTGCGATGCGATGATCGCTTCGTGACTGTCCAGCAGAAGCAGCGACGAGTCAGACGGTGACCCCAGACGATCGCGCAATGCCGAGCGACTCACGATCACTCGCGGCCGCACATCGGCGACAATCTCGGCGATTCGGCTAGCAGGGTACTGCGGATCGAGCGGCACATACGCCGCGCCGAGCTTCAGAATGGCGAGGAGGGCCGCCGGAACATCCAGTTCGGGCTCAAGGCAGACGCCGATGCAGTCTCCCTCAACGACACCGCGTGCACGCAACGCATTCGCGAGCCGGCCCGCGCGCGCGTCGAGTTGCGCATAGGTGTAGTGCTCGTCGCGGTACTGGACGGCGAGCTGATCGGGACGGGCGCGGGCGTGTGCGGTCACGAGCGCGGGAACGGTAGACCTCAGGCCATCCCCGCTCGAGCGCGATGCCGCCATCTGTCCCACCGAGGTGAGGGTGCTCAGGGACTGCCGAAGCTTGAAGAAAATACTCCCGGTGCAGGCGCTTCGGAACCCACGCATAGGCGTTATTCTGTGCCAATGGTCGCGGTCTGGCGAATCTCCTTAGCACCGGCCCGCGAGTTGAACGTCGAGCGAGCCGCGCAGTGGACGCTCGTCGATCTCGCCCTACCGCCCCCGTATGTCGGGGCGCTCGCGGTGCGGGGGCACGGGGCGACCTACGAGTTGCGCGATCGGTCGATAACTTAAAGGCGACCGCTGTCGATCTCTCTTCGCATGACCGGAACGTATGGCCCTCTCCCTCGACTCCATCGTCATCGCCAGCCCCGACCAAGTCTCCTCCGACCTCGCCGGCGAGACCGTCCTGCTCAGCATGACCAGCGCGAAGTACTACGGCTTCGCCGGCGTCGGTTCCCGCATCTGGGAGTTGGTCGCCTCCCCGACACGCGTGCGCGACATCTGCGATACGATCTCCGCAGAATTCGACGTCTCGCGCGACGAATGCGAGACCGACGTCCTCGGCTTTCTCGGAGCCTGCATCGAACGCGGGCTCGTCGAGGTCCGGAGTGGCGCTTGATGCGCTGCGGCAGTTCGCGCGCATTCCCGGCTGGGAAAAGCGCCTACTCTTGCGCGCCATTCTCACCCTCGGGCTGGCCCGTCTCACATTGAAGCTCCTCCCCTTTGCGCGCGTGCGTCGCCTCATCACCCCGCGCCCAGGCGCGCCGAAGCATCCGCAGATCGCGCCACCCAATGTGCGGTGGGCCATCAAGCAGGCCGAACGCGTTATTCCTGATGCCACCTGCCTGCCGCAGGCCGTGACTGCTGAGGCGCTGCTCACACGCGCGGGGTATCCCGTGCTCCTCCGTATTGGCGTGACCAAGCGTGACGACGGACGATTCGAAGCGCACGCCTGGGCCGAATCAAATGGGCGCATCGTGATCGGTGATCTCCCCTGGGGGCTCGGCGAGTTCTCGCATCTCCCGCCACTTCCTGGTGCGTGGGATAGAGCATCGGACGCGCCGGGGTCGATCCCATGAGTGCTGTACACGAGCGGCCCACCATCAGTAGCCAACGATGAGTAGCCAACCATGAGTGGCCAATCATGATCGGCCACCTTCGGGTTGATGGCCCCCCAGACGAAGCGCTGCTCCGTCGCGCGCTCGCGGCCGTGCCGTATCCGACCCCAGACGTCACGCTTCGCTCGGTGGGGAACGCCACCGTGGGAATCGCCACACGTCCGGGGTTCATCGACGAATCGATTTCCGCGCCCGGCAGTCTCATTGCCGCCCTCAGTGGCCGACTCGACAACGCGCACGAGCTTCTCGCCGACCCCAGCATCGCAAAGCACGCTCCCGCAAACCCCACCAGCGCCGATGTCGCCGTGGCGGCCTTCCGCGCCCTCGGCGTCGATGCCGTGCAGCGCTTCCGCGGCGCCTTCTCCGGTGTGGTCACCAACGGAAAGGACTTCTGGTGGTTCCGCGACCATGTCGGATTCAAGGCACTGTTCTTTCGCGATGACGCCAGCGGCATCATCGCCGCAGGTGATCCGCGGCAGGTGCTGGTGGCCGCGCAGCTCCCCGAGGAACCCAACCTCGCGGTCGTCGAGGGCATGTACGAGGGCGGATTGCCGTCCAGCGCTCCCGCCACCTACGTTGGCGTGCGACGGCTGGCGCAGGGCTCGCATGGCGCGCGCGACGCGGGGGGCGAAATCATACTGACCCGCTACTGGATGCCCTGGGTCCACTTCGAGAAGGGACGCTTCACCGCGGAGGAGGCGAGCGCGGAGTTCCTCCGCCTGCTTGAGCGCGCCGTGCATCGCACCATGACCGGCAACGATCTCGTGCTGCTGAGCGGTGGACTGGATTCGCCCGCCGTCGCGGCGTACGCGGCGCCGGAGCATCTGCGCCGGTCCAACAAACCACTTGGCGCCCTCTCCGCCGTGTTCCCCGATCTCCCCAAGGTCGATGAATCGGTGTTGATCGAGCTCACAGCCAAGCGCTTCGGCATGGACTTGCACACGTATCGGCCGCAGGCGAAGGCGCTCGATGACGTCGAAGAGTGGAGCCGTCGCCTCGGCTCACCGGTACCGACGCTTTCGATTCCCGAGGTCTACGAGGCGTATGCACTCGCGCGCAGCTATGGCTACAGCAATGTGCTGACGGGCGAGTTCGCTGAGCTGACCTACGGGAAGTATCCGCACCTCCTCTCGCATCTGTTGTTCAAGGGGCGGTGGATCACGCTCTGGCGGATGATCCAGTCGGAGCATCGTCGTGCGCGCACGTCGCGTCGCGATCTCGTATTCGATGCGCTGATGGGTTTCGTGCCGGGGCGATTCGCGAACCATGTGTTCGTGCGCCGCGGGCAGAACTCCGCCGAACAGATTCCCTCCTGGGTCCCCGATGGCGTGTTCGATCCGGGCCTTCCGCGCCCGGACCTGCTTCCCCCGGGCCCGCAGCGCTTTCGCAATCTGCAACTCTGGGGGTTCGACGGCTGCACCGTCACGATGGATGCCGATGCCACGACCGCGGCGATCGCCGGCGTGACGATCCGTCGCCCGCTCGCAGATGTAGACCTCTGGGAGTTCTTTCTCAGCTTGCCTCCCGAAGTGAAGTTCCCGACCCAGGAGTGGAAGTCGCTCGCGAAGCGTGCGTTGCGTGGCGTGATCCCCGATGAGATCGTGGATCGCCGCGGCAAGACCTTCTTCGACTCCCACGTGGAGTCGCAGATCGACTATCCCCTTCTTGAGCGACTCCTGACGGCACCGCGCCATAAGATCAGCGGCATCAATTACGATGACATCGCGCGGCGCATTCGTCAGCGCGATCTCACGCTGCTCGACTGGATGTCCCTCCGTGAGGTGGCGCGTGTCCACGCCTTTCTCAACGCGTGGCCATGAGCGTATCTCCCTCGCTTTTCGGATACGCCATTCAGAGTGAGATGCCGCTGCGCTTCCTCCGCGAAGGCGGGGGGGGTGAGGCGCTGCACATCGTGGAGGGTCCCGCACAGGCGGAGCGTCCGCGTGAGGGGTTCATTGTGGAGTGGTCACTTCGCGGCGGGACCGAGGAGGTGAGTGCCACCCTGTACGAGGTGCCCGGTGGCTTCGAGTACTGGACTGCCGATGCGGGGCGCTTTTTTGTGGATGTCGCGCAGGGACGAATCGAAGTGCCTCCCATGACCGACACGATTTTACGAGAGCAGCGGCTGAACGGCGTGCCGATGGCGCTCGCGTTCACGCATCGCGGCGACTTCGCGTTGCATGCCGCGGCCGTGGAGATCGATGGCGGAGCCATTCTCCTCGCCGCGCCCTCGCGCTTCGGCAAGACCACGCTCGCCATGGCCTTTCACGAGCGCGGCTTCCCGATGCTCGCGGAGGATCTCATCTGCTGCCGGCCTGGGACACACGAGGCCTTTCCGGGGCCCGCGGTGATTCGGCTGCGCCCTGATGTGTATGGCGGCACTCCGCCCCCCGGACTCGTGGAAGTCGCCAAACGCCCCGACCGGATTTTTCTCGCGCCCGAGCCCGGGCAACGCGGGTCGGGGGGGGCACGTCCAATCCGAGGCATCGTCTTTCTCCGCGAGGGGGAGCACGTCGCGGTCACGGCGGCCTCGCCCGTGGAGGCGCTCCGCGACCTCTGGCACCTGAACTTCCGCCTCCCGACGACAGAGGCCCGTGAGTACTCGTTCAAGGCGCTCACCGCGTTGGTGGGTGGCGTGCCAACTTGGAACCTGCACCGTCCGTTCCGGCTGGATGCGCTCGGCGCCACCGTGGACGCGATTGTGGCCTGTGGACGGCGCTGATGTTGCGCCGCCGCATCAGCGCTGTAGCGCGAATCACGGATTCCCAAACGGCGTCTAATAGGTTGACAGTTCAAGTTTTGTTCTAAGTTGTTTTATGGCAATAGTTTA
>CAYUMN010000139.1:0-8555 GCA_964445835.1 uncultured Gemmatimonas sp. | reverse complement strand
AGGCCAAGGGTCAGTCGCAGGCCAAGAAGGCGGATCTCACCTGGCGCCAGGCGCCGGTGCACGAACGCCTCACGCACGCACTGGTGCATGGCATCGCGGACTTCGTGGTGGAGGACACCGAGGAGGCGCGGCACCTGTTCGATCGCCCCATCGAAGTGATTGAAGGGCCGCTGATGGCCGGCATGAATGTGGTGGGCGATCTCTTCGGCGCCGGCAAGATGTTCCTCCCACAGGTCGTGAAGTCGGCGCGCGTCATGAAGCGCTCGGTGGCCCATCTGATTCCGTACATCGAGGCCGAGAAGGCGCTCAACGCAACGTCGAGGGCGAAGGGGAAGGTCGTGATGGCCACAGTGAAGGGCGACGTGCACGACATCGGCAAGAACATCGTGGGCGTGGTGCTGCAGTGCAACAACTACGAAGTGATCGACATGGGGGTGATGGTCCCCTGCGCGAAGATCCTCGAGCGGGCACGCGAGGAGAAGGCCGATATCATCGGGCTCTCGGGGCTGATCACGCCCTCGCTCGAGGAGATGGCCTTCGTGGCGAGCGAAATGGAGCGGGAGGGGTGGACCATCCCGCTGCTCATTGGCGGCGCGACGACCTCCAAGGTCCACACCGCCGTCAAGATCGCCCCGGAATACTCCGGACCCGTCGTGCACGTGCTCGATGCCTCGCGCGCGGTGGGCGTGGCGAGCAACCTGCTCAGCGATACCGCGAAGGCGCAGTTCGTGAAGGACACCGCGACCGAGTACGAGCAGGTGCGGGTCGATCGCGCCGCGCGTCAGCGCGACGGCAAGCGGCAAACGATCGAACAGGCCCGCGCCCACAAGTTGCAGCTCACGTGGGACGGCCCTGCCCCCGTCCCCTCCTTCGAGGGCGTGAAGGTCCTCGATAGCTTCCCCCTCGGCGAGCTCGTGCCGCGTATCGACTGGACTCCGTTCTTCCAGACCTGGGAACTCGCCGGCTCGTATCCCGCGATTCTCGAGGATCCCGTGGTCGGCGATGCAGCGACGAATCTCTTTGCCGATGCCCGCGCGATGCTCGAGAAGATTGTCGATGAGCAGTGGCTCACGGCGCGGGCCGTGGTCGGATTCTTCAAGGCGGAGTCGGACAACGCGGAACAGATCACCGTCAGGACCGCCGCTGGGGCACGTCCTATTCAGACGATTCGTCAGCAGATGGTGAAGGGAGACGGACGCCCGAATCTCGCCTTGGCCGACTTTGTGGCGCCGGCGGGCAGCGGCGTGCAGGACTATATCGGGGGATTCGTCGTCACGACCGGCATTGGGCTCGACGAGAAAGTCGCGGAGTTCGAAGCGACCAACGACGATTACCAGAGCATCATGGTGAAAGCGCTGGCCGACCGTTTGGCCGAGGCGTTCGCCGAGCGCCTGCACGAGCACGTGCGTCGTGAGCTCTGGGG
This sequence comes from uncultured Gemmatimonas sp., assembly GCA_964445835.1. Taxonomy (GTDB): domain Bacteria; phylum Gemmatimonadota; class Gemmatimonadetes; order Gemmatimonadales; family Gemmatimonadaceae; genus Pseudogemmatithrix. Next base: position 7,132 of record CAYUMN010000139.1, on the reverse strand, counting down.
GTATGCCCCTCACGAGGCGCTCGACAACGCCGCGCTCATCCGCGAGCAGTATCAGGGGATCCGTCCCGCGCCGGGCTACCCGGCCTGCCCCGACCACACCGAGAAGGCAACGCTGTTCGATCTCCTCGACGCCGAGAAGCTCTCTGGCGTGCATCTCACCGAGAGCTACGCGATGTACCCGACTTCCGCCGTGGCCGGTTGGTACTTCTGGCACCCGCAGGCGCAGTACTTCGGCGTCGGCAAGATCGAAAAGGATCAAGTGGAGGGCTACGCAACGCGGAAGGGGGTGTCGATGAGTGAGGCCGAGCGCTGGTTGGCGCCGATTCTCAACTACGACCGGCGCTAAGGCGCGGATGAGGCGCGGCCGCGTCACTGCGAGGGTTTCGCCGACCGGAGTTTGAGACAACTCGGCACTGTGGCGCGCGCACGACGGCGCTAAAGACTTTTAGTCCTAGTGCCGACACTCGTTTCTGACACGGGATCTGTCGGGCCCTAAGGTTCTGAAAGGGTCGCCCGATACTCCGCTCAGAGGTCCCGCATTCGCGGGATCCGTTGCGGCTTTCAAGGCTCCAGTGATCCTCTCTCCTCCCTCTCGACGCGTCCTGATCGTGGACGACGACGCCGCGGTGCTCAATGCATCGGTGGCACTGCTGGGGCACGCAGGCTTCCAAGTGGATGCCGCGTCCTCGGGAGAGATGGCGACCGCGATGCTCCAGCGCGAGTCGTACAGCGCAATCCTCTCGGACATCAACATGACCGGGATGTCGGGGCTCGACTTGCTGCGGACGATTCGCGAGCGAGGCCTCGAGACGCCGGTTGTGCTCTTCACGGGGGGTGCCTCGCTCACGACCGCGCTCGATGCGATGGCCTGGGGAGCCCATCGCTATCTATTGAAGCCCGTCTCGCCGCCGGAACTGATCGAAGTGGTGACGCGCGCCGTCCTCCTCTCTGATCTCACGCGGCTCAAGCGCGAGGTCTTCGCGCTCCGCGAGACGCAGGGGGTCTCGGTCGACAACGAAGCCGAGGTCCAACAGACTTTCTCGCGTGCGCTCGAGCGCATCGCGATGGTCTTTCATCCGATCATCTCCCTGCGGCAGCGGCGGAGCATCGGCTTCGAGGCCCTCGTCCGGACCACGGAACCTTCGCTCGCGAATCCTGAGGCCTTCCTCGCCACGGCCGCGCTATTGGACCGGCAGGACGAACTCACGCGCGCCATCTACACGAATATCGCCTCGCACGCCAAGGATCTCCCGGATGGCCGGCTGCTCTTTGTGAACGTGCACCCGCCGGACCTCATGCATCCGTCCCTGCATGGACTGGGCTCGCCACTCGCCCCCTTTGCGGATCGCATCGTGCTCGAGATCACGGAGCGCGCGAGCCTCGAGAAGCTCGGCGACATCCGCGCCGTCGTCGCCGGCCTCCGTCAACTGCGGTATCGCCTCGCGGTGGACGACCTCGGCACCGGGTACGCCGGACTCGCCAGCTTCACGCAACTCAGCCCGGATATCGTCAAACTCGACCGGTCACTGGTGTGCGGGATCGATCGCGACACGACCAAGCAGCGGGTGGTGCGCGCAATGACGCTGCTCTGTGCCGACTTGGGGATGCAGGTCATCGCCGAGGGTATCGAGACGCACGAGGAGCGGGCGACGCTTGAAGGGTTGGGCGCCGATCTCCTGCAGGGGTGGCTATTCGGGAAACCGAAGCCGAACTTCGCCGAGCCGGTCATCTGAGAGCAGCGGGTGGCCGCCGGTCACGCTCCACGCCGTGCGTTACGCTCGGTATCTTGTAAGGACGCGGGCTGCCCTGCAGCCCGCTCCCCCAGACCGAGACAACCGATGTCGCGAGACGGTATCGCCGCCCATCCCCCGCTCACCCTCCTCTCCGAAGAGGAGCAGGCCTTCAAGGACGCTGTCGCCGAGTTCGTGAACGGCGAGGTCCGCCCTCGCGTCGCGCAGCAGGAGCGTGACGCCAAACTCGACCCTGCGCTGATTGCGGCGTATTTCGAGATGGGCCTGATGGGGATCCAGTCCCCCGAGGCCCACGGCGGCGCCGACGGCTCGGTGATGATGGTGACGCTCGCCGTGGAGGAGATCTCCAAGGCCGATGCGTCGTCTGCGATCATGGTCGATGTGCAGAACACGCTTGTCGCAAATCCACTGCTCGCGGCCGGCACGCCGGAACAGCTCGCGAAGTGGATGCCGATGCTCTGTTCCGGGACCGTCGGCGCCTACGCACTCTCCGAAGCCTCGAGTGGTTCCGATGCCTTCGCGCTCCAGACCCGAGCCGTGCAGAAGGACGGGGGCTGGGTGCTCAACGGGCGAAAGATGTGGATCACCAATGGTGCCGAAGCCGGGCTCTTCGTGACGTTCGCGACGGTTGATCCCGCAAAGGGCTACAAGGGAATCACGGCATTCGTGGTGGAGCGCGAGATGCCGGGATTCTCGGTCGGCAAGAAGGAGGACAAGCTCGGGATCCGTGCGTCGAGCACCACGGAGCTGATCTTCGAGGATGTCTTTGTTCCCGACTTCAACGTGCTCGGCCCGGTGGGCCAGGGCTACAAGCTCGCGATCGGCGCGCTGAACGAAGGGCGTATCGGCATTGGGGCGCAGATGATCGGCATCGCGCAGGGCGCGCTCAGCGCAGCGGTGGCGTACGTGAAGGAGCGTCAGCAGTTCGGGAAGCCGCTCAGTGAGTTCCAGGGCATCCAGTTCCAGCTCGCGCAGGCAGCCACGGAACTCGAAGCCGCGCGTCTGATGGTCTACAACGCCGCACGCATGTGCGATGCCGGGCAAGACATTGCGCAGACGGGAGCGATGGCGAAGCTGCTGAGCTCGCAGGTGGCGGAGCGAGTGACTTCGCTCGCGGTGGAGCTCTTTGGGGGCTACGGCTACACGAAGGATTATCCCGTCGAGAAGTTCTATCGCGATGCGAAGATCGGGACGATCTATGAGGGCACGTCGAATATGCAGCTGTCGACGATTGCGAAGGGATTGCTCAAGGGCTGAACGGCAGCTGAGCGCCGTGCGCCGGAAGTAGTAAGTGGTTCCCGTTGAGCTTACGGCTTGCCGCTCACACCTTCCGTTGCCGTTCGCCGTTGGTGAGCGCGCTCACGACAATGAACACAAGAATGGTAGTGACAAGAGTAAGCCCCGTGACCGTCACCCCAGTCGGCAGCGCGAAGAACTTCAGGAACGCGGCGCTCTCGAGTCCGAGGGTGAGCACGAGCCCCGTGCTGATTGACGCAATGGCGCCCTGCTTTGTGGCGCCATCCCACGTGAGTCCGATTGCCAGAGCCGGCACCAACGTGCAGGCGAAAAGCCCGTAGCCGAAAATTCCGAGAAACGCGACGAGCGTCCCGCTCAGTTGTGCCACGAGCGCGCCGGCGACGCTCAGTACGATCGTCCACCCGCGACCGCGCGTGAGTTGCCGCGCCGCGTCGACCGTGCGCCCGAACGCCTTCGGGAGATCGTGCGTGATGGCCGCCGCCCCGATATTCAAAAAGCTGTTCACGGTGCTCATGATCGCCGCTGCCACACCGGCGAATACCAAGGCCGCCACCGCGCTCGGCACATACGCGAGCAGAAAGGCCGGCGTGGCCTCGTCGGGCGTGCCGAGCGCTGGCATCTCGCCGCGCACCACCAACGCCTTCACCGCCACACCGACCCCCACAAACAGCAACTGCGCGAGCAACATCGCGATGGTCACGAGCATTGGGTACCACCGCAACCGCTTCGCGTCGCGCAGCATGTAGTACTTGTGCGCGATGTGCGGCTGCCCGAGTGATCCCACCGCGAACACAAAGAAGAAGCTCAGCGCGACCATGGCTCCGCGAGTCCCCCACGGGCCGAGGAAGGTCGGGTCTACCGCTTGGATCACCTGCGTGATGGCGGCGAGCCCGTTGCCGCTCTCGAGCGCGAACACGAACACCATCGTGCTCGCGACTGCCATCAGCGCACCCTGAAAGACATCGACCCAGATCCCCGCGAGAATCCCGCCGCCCGCCGAGTACGCGAGCGTCACCGCCGCACCAAGCCAGATCGCCATGGGAAGCGACACCCCGAACAGCGCGCGCACGATCAACCCGAGTGCGAGCACATTCGTCCCGAGGTATCCAACGATCCCCACGAGGATCGCGACGGCAGCGAGCCCCTGCGCAAGACGCGAGTCGTAACGGAGCCCAATCGCATCGGGTACCGTCACCAGACGATGTCGCTCGCCGAGGGCACGCATCCGAGCGCCAAGGACGAGCGCGCCGTACGTGTTCGTGAGCGCGGCGGGGAGAATGATGAACAACGCGGTCAGACCGATCGAGTACACAAGTCCCGGGCCACCGATGAACGCGAAGCCGGAGAGCGTCGATGCCATTGCCGCGATAGCGAAGGGGAGCAGTCCGACACTCCGCCCCGCCACATAGAAGTCCTCAACCGTACGCGTGCGCTTCGCGGCCCACACGCCGATCACGGCGCACGCAAGGAAGTACGCCGCACCGATCACGAAGAGGCTTGCCGAAGGTACGGGAACGTTCACTCCGTCCCGACCTCGCGCGGGAAGGCCCACGCGTACGCGATTGGCAGCAGGATGAGCGGCACCGCACCGACGTAGAGCAGCATCACCGCCGTCGCGAGCGGCAAGCCGAAAAGAAGTGGGCCATCCGTTGTGGGGGGCGTGAGCCAAAGCGCACAGGCGAACCCGATGAAGGTGCTCAGGCAGGCAATAATGACCGCCGCCGAAAGCCGCGGCGCCTTTGCACCGGCACCGAGGAGTCCTACGCCGGTGAGCATCAGCGTTGCACCTGCCGCAAGGAGCCACGGCGCAGCAACGCTCCCACCGAGGAAGGTGAGCACGTACGCCCCCAGCACGCCGAGCGCGCCGATGAACACGAGAGAAATGGAAACCCGCTGATTCACTGAAAACCGGTTTGAGGCCTAGGGCTGATGGATGAAAGTAGAGCGGCGAAGAAGCTTTCGCTCCCCCGCCGCTCACCTTGCATCGTTCATCTTGAATCTTTCATCCTTGATCCCAAAGACTAGCGCGTGCCGATCAACCCATTGAACACGAGCTTGAACGTTCCCGCCGGCTGCGCGCGGAACAACGCCTCTGGTCCGATCAACCGCACCGTTCCTCGCCCAAGGCGCGCGTCAGCCGCGGCCACGCCCCCCTCAAGATACGTCTCGCCCCAGGCCCAACCGCTCCGCAGCGCATTGGGCGTATCGAACCACGCGATCGGCGTCACCCCGCGCGCCAGAGCATCCGGCGCGAGACGGAAGACCGGGCTGTTGTCGAACATCACGATCGCGCGCGCGCCCATGCCCCGCGCGGCCGACGTCGTGTTGTCCACCGCGACTTCGAGCAACGAACCCGGGACATAGAACTTCTCGCTCCCCAGTGCGCTCTCACCACCCTCGGGCTTCCGCTCCACGAGGTGATTCGACAGCGGCAGGTTCAGGTGCTCGGCGAGCGCCGTCGAGCTGCCGATCGCGATGATCATGCCGCCCGCCTCAGCGAAGGCCTTGATCTGCGGAATAGTTGTTGCCTGCGTGACGTTCCCGACCGTACGGCGCCATTCGGCAGGCAATGCGAGCGTGTCCGGCATCCCACCCGGACCGCCAGGTCCACCGGGGCCAGCAGCGGCAGCCGGACGCGGTGCCGGAATCGCGCCGTCCACGAAGATCAGCGCGTCGTACTTACGATTCAGGTTCCCCGCGTCGAGCTCCTGCGGATACACGACCGTGAATGGGAACTCGTACTGCTCGAGCAGCCAACGCGTCCAGCCGCTCGGCATCGAACCGCCGAAACGATCCCACAACCCGATACGCATCGGCTTCACCGCCGTCGCGCCGGTCATCGCGCCACCGGCGAACGAGAGTCCGAGTTCGCGCGCCGCGCGCTCGACAATCGGGCGGCTCGCGCCGCTTGCTGGGATGATCCAGGTGCCATCGGTCGTACGCGACACCGCGGCATTCGCCTTCAGCAGGCGATTCACCACAATGAAGGCATCGTTGGTCGCGCCGGAGAGCGCCCACACGCCAGCGCTCGCCACCGTGCCGGCCGCGGGACGCACGCGGTTCGTCGGCATGATCCTCTCGAACGGACCGTTCAGTGCGTCGAGCACGCGGTCGTACTGCACCCCCATCTGCATCGCCAACGTCCAGCCGGCGTTGTCGTACGGAGGAGTCGGCGGGCCACCCGGCACGCGGAAGTCATTCGGATGGTCCTGCGCCTCAAACATGTCCGTCACGTGCGCGCCGTACGCTTGGCCGACCTTCACCACGTACGAACCCGCCGGATACGTCTTCCCGCCGTGCGAGAATCCCGCCGTCGCGCGATGCACTTCGATCCCCGCCTTCTGCAGCGCCACCATGAACCGCACCGCGGTCGGGAAGTCCGGCTGGTTCGCCGAGATGATGTACGCGCGCGGATCACGATTCTCCGGTGAGCGCAGCGCCGCCATCATCTGCTGCGCCGCCTCGCCGCTGCGCGCGTTGGCCGCGTTGCCGAACCCACCGAGAAATGCCATCGGGTTGTCGGCCTGCTGCTGCCCACGACGCTGGCGGTTCTCGGCATCGATACGCGTCTGCACCGCCGCGTTGCGCTTCGGCCAGATCGTCCAACTGTCACTGTTCCCCATCTCGATGCGGTCGCTGCCCATCTTCCAGATGTTGAACAGGAAGATCTCGCGGTTGCGCGACACCACGTCGAGCACCGCGCGGTTGGCCGTCACCGAGTAGTCAACGGACTGACGGAACTTCCACGGGCCCGGCTGCACCGGGAGCGGGAGGTCCGCGCTCGCAATCTGTCGGTTCGCGATGAAGGGAATCTCCATCGGCGTCGGGCTGCCGATCGTCTCGGTCAGCAGGCCGATCATATTGTGGAAATACACCGTCGTGCGCAGTCCGCCGTTCCACCAGGTGGAGTAGCCGGCACCGAGGCGCATCACCACGCCGCCCTTCTCTTCCTGCACGAATCGGTTGTGCATCGCACCGCCGACGACATCGAGTCCGGTACGGATCAGCGGATGAATGTTGAAGTTCATCGGATCGCGGAACGGCGGCGCGAACATCACCGTGCCGGCCGGGCCCGTCTGGTGATGGTTGTACATCACCTGCGGATACCACTCCGTGTACAGCAC
>CAYUMN010000138.1:0-8595 GCA_964445835.1 uncultured Gemmatimonas sp. | reverse complement strand
CCACCGCCTGTCTCGACTCGCTTGAGCTCCTGCGCGATACGCGCCGCATCGCCTCCTGGTACGCCATGCGTGGGTACCCGGGCACAAGCGCCGTCGCCGGGACTGTGCCCACGGGACCGCGCACCGTCGAAGTGCGCTTCCGCGTGCGGGAAGCGCCCCCGGTGGTGATCGATACCGTGCGCATCACGGGACTCCCGCCGCGCATCATCGACCAGCCGCGGTTGATACGCACCCTGCGCGGCGGCCCGCTCGATGACTCCCTGATCGTCGCCACCCTCGACTCGGTGCAGCAGATCCTGCGCGGCGAAGGCTACGCCCGTGCGCGCCCGCCCACACGCACCGTGAGTCTCGACACGGCCGCCCGTCGTGCCCGCGTGACACTGGAGTTCAGACCGGGCGCACTGATCCGCGTCGGCCAGATCGACGTTGAAATGACGGCGAACGACTCCGGACGCCCCGCGCTGAATGAGCGGGACGTGCGCGAACTCCTCCGCTTCCGTCCGGGCGACATCTACAGTTCGCGCGCCATTGGCTCGAGCCAACAACTCCTCTACTCGTACGAGCTGTACCGCACGGTCGCCATTGACACCCTTGGGAATAGCGGCGCGCGCGACACGATCCCCGTGCGTGTACGGTTGATCGAAGGGCGCCACCATGCGCTGCGCACCGGCGGCGGCTGGGGCACCATTGACTGCTTCCGCACGCAGACGCGATTCGTGCAGCAGAACTTCGCGCGACGAGGCCACCGCCTGCAACTCGACCTGCGGCTCTCGAAGATCGGCGTCGGCTCGGACATTGGCGGCCTTTCAAGTCTCTGCGCGCCGTCCGTCCGCGCCGACACCTTCAGCACGATACTCAACTACTACGTCGGGGCCTCGGTCGTGCTCCGAGGGGTGGTCGGAGACAAGTGGCATCCACAGGGCACGCTGTACTCCGAACGCCGCACGGAATTTCAGAGCTACGTGCGCGAGACCGCACTGGGTGGCGTGGCCTCGTTCGATCGCCCGCTGATCCCGCGCGTCAACACGACCTTCTCCTACCGCTTCGATATCGGCCGCACCACCTCGGACGCCGCCGTCTCCTGCGCGACCTTCGGTCTGTGCCGCTTCAACGATCGCTTCCTCCTCAACTCGCGCAGCGTCACCAACGCCGCCGGTATCACCTGGTCGCGTTCGGCGCCCTCGATCATGACGCTCGCCACGAACGATGAGCGGTGGGCGGTCGAGACCCGACTGGGGACCGTGAATGTCGGCGACCCGGCCACGCGCGTGAACTTCACGCGCTCGCAGCTCGAGTACGCGTTCTATCGGCCGCTCACCCGGCGATGGGTCGGCGCCGCCCGTCTCTCGGCCGGCTTCATCGTGACCGCGCGCGACAAGGAAGGGCTCGTGCCGCCGCAGGAGCGTTTCTATTCGGGCGGCCAGAACACGGTGCGCGGCTTCAACCAGGGCCAGCTTGGCCCGGTCGTCTATATCGTGGGCGCGCCGAGTGACACGCAGAACATCGGCGGGAACCTGGTGGGCATTGCCAATGCGGCCCGCGGCTTCGATCGCGTCGCGCCCGCTGGCGGCACGGCGCAGGCCCTCGTGAATCTCGAACTGCGCTCGCGCGTCGGATGGCCCACCGATCTGCTGCGCTGGGTCATCTTTCTCGATGCGGGTCGCGTCTGGAACAACTCGGGGAACTACGCCGTCACCGGTCTACGCGCGACGCCCGGGTTCGGCGTCCGACTCGTCACGCCGCTCGGTCCCTTCCGCGTGGATGTGGGCTACAACCCGCACGGCTTGGAGTCGGGGCCGGCGTTCTATCTGCAGCGCGGTGGGATCGGCACGGTCGGACGCGCGATTTGCGTCTCACCCGGAAGCACCGAGCCACTGAACGACGCGGCCGCGAACGCGCTGGGGCCCGTCCCCTGCCCCTCGAACTTCAGTCCGGCGCGCGCATCGGGACTCCTGCCCCGCCTGACATTCCACTTCAGTATCGGCGAGGCGTTCTAGGGTGATCCCGCGCCGCCGCATCGCCCTGCTCACGGCTACCTGGCTCCTGGGACTCGTCCTCGTCGTCCTCGGCGCGAGTGCGCTCTTTCTGCGGTCCGATCGCGGACAGATGTGGATGCAGGGGTGGATCGAGAACAAGATCGCGGACGCCCTGAACGGCCGCGGGGACGTGCGCTTGTACGGCCTGCGATTGTTGCCCGTGGGGAGCCTCTCCGCCGATTCGATTGTCGTGACCGATCTTGTGGGGACGCGCGTCATCGCCACGGGGTCGCTGCGGGCGAAGGTCACCATTGGCCCGCTGCTCGACCGTGTGCTGGTGATCGAGTCCCTCGCCCTGCGCGATCCCTCGCTCGACCTCGTGCGCGAACCGAGTGGGAGTTGGAACATCGCGGGCCTGTGGCCGGCGGCCAAGGACTCCGTGCCGGCAACGGAGCGCCCGTGGCGGGTGCAGATCACCGCGCTCGCCATTGTCGGCGGCTCGGTCACGATGACGCAGCCAGATTCCCTCCCAGATCTCCCCGCCCTCCGCCGGACCGTGACCGGCCTCGACCTCACGCTGGGGGAGAGTGCGTACGATACCCAAGATGGCCGCGGCAGCTTCACGTTGGAGCGACTCGCCCTCCTCTCGTCCGATCCCCCGCTCGATATTCGGGACGCGCACGGACGGGTCGAGCTCTTCGCGGACTCCACGCAAGTCGACCTCCCGCGCGTCGCACTGGGCAACTCCGACCTCGGTATTCGCGGGTCAGTCGGCTTCGCGAAGGGCGAGGACGACATGCGCCTCGGACTTGTGGTGCGGGCCCGTCGCATGGACTTGGCAGATATCGCCTGGATCAATGCGCTGATCCCGAAGAGCGGGAGTGGGAGCGCGGTGCTGCAAATTCAGAAGGCGGCCCGACGTGACGTGGTGCGGTACGCCTTCACGGACCTCACGGTGCAGGCCACCGGCACGGATCTTCGCGGGGCGTTCCTCATAGATCTGGGCCCCAGCGACGACGTCGCCCTCCGCGATCTCGACCTGCTGGCGGCACCCCTTGATCTCAGACTCGTGCGCGAGATCTTCGGCGACTCTGCGCCGCCACCGCCCTGGGATGGCACGGTGCGCGGACGTCTGCGCGCGCCCGGCGGCCCGCTCACCGCCTTCACGATCAATCCCTCGACTCTCGTCTTTGAGGATCGTCGCGTCGGGACCGCGCAGTCGCGATTCACGATCGCGGGCACGATGGACCTGTTGGCCTCGCAGACGATCTTCAAGCCGCTCGATGTGCGCATTGACTCGATGGACGTGCGGACCGCCGGCGGCGTGACGGATATCGCGGACTCACTTCGTGGCTATCTCACCGGCCGCGTCCGGTTACAGGGTCCGCTCGACAACGTCGTCTTCACCGACCTCGACCTGCTGCATATCGATGGCGTTCTGCCGCGCACGCATGTGCGTGGCGAGGGGCGGATTGCCGGCGACGACTCCAAGGTCTGGCTCGAAGCACGACTCGCGCTCGACACCATCGGCGTGGCGTCGATCGGCCATGTGTTCTCCTCCGAGGAACTGGCGGGGACCCTGCATGGCACCGTCGAGCTCTCGGCGATCGGCGACTCCATAGCGCTGTCACTCGTGCTCGGCGGTGCGGCCGGAGACTTGGTCTTCAATGGCGCCACCTCGATGGACAGCACCTTGCTCGTTTTGCAAGGCGAGCTCGGGCTTTGGGACTTTGACGCACGCGAACTCCTGCCCGCCCTCGCGCTTCCCGCGCATAGCATCACCGCGCATGCGACGTTGGGGATCGATGGGCCGTTCGAGTTCCCGACCGGCCCGATCGAGTTCACGGTCGACTCCTCGAGCCGCATCGCGTCGCTTCGCTTTGACGAAGCACGGGGCTCGGTCGCCCTTGAGGCCGGCGGCCTCCGCATCGACACCCTCGTCGCACGCGGCCCTGTGGGGCGCTTGAGTGCGCGCGGGCGATTGAGCCGCGATCCCGCGCTCCGCGACACGGTGCGCTTTGCGATCGATCTCGACTCGATGCGCCTGCTCGCGGGCCTGCTCCCCGATTCGCTCGGGACGACGTGGGCCGATTCGCTGCATGGACATGCGCACATCGACGGAGTCGCTCTCGGCTCGCTCGATACCATGGACATTCGCGCGGTGCTCACGGCCGATTCGATCGCCGTCGGGAGCTACGGCGTGCGGCGCGTGGATGCCGACGTCATCCTGCATGGCGTCCCGAGCGCAACGCAGGGGCTGGTGACCTTCGATGCGGCCGATGTGGTTGGGGTGGGACTCCCCGTTCATCGTATCTCTGCCGAAGCCACGGTCCGTGAAGCGGCGTGGGCCGACGTCTCCGTGCGCATGATCGCGGCGGATACGCTGATCGCCTCAGCACGCGCGGACCTCCATTTCATGGGCGACAGCCTGCGCATCCGCATCGACTCACTCGATGCGCGCACCGACGAAGCGCGCTGGGTGCTCCAACGTCCGGCCGAGATCTTCAATGGACCGGATCGCCTGGTGATCGATTCGCTCGAACTCCGGAGCGCCGATGGCGCCCGTTTCGCCCTGAACGGCCTGATCGAGACCGATGGCACGTTGAACATGGAGATGCACGCCCTGCGCGTGCCGCTCGCCCACGCGCGTTTCACCGGCCTGATGCCGGATCGCGTCAACGGAGAACTGACCTTCAATGCCCGCGCGGACGGCACCGTCGACGCCCCGCTTCTCGCGATCGACCTGCGACTCGACTCGACGCGCGTCGATGGTCTCGCGGCCCCAGAACTGGAGATGCAAGGCACGTACGCCCAACGCGTGGCCGCGCTGACCATTCATGCGCGCTCCTTGCAACGCGATGCCTTCACGCTGACGGCGGAGCTCCCCGTCGATCTCTCCTTCAGCGGACAGACACTCGCCGAACGCTGGGTGAAATCCCCGCTCTATGTGCGCTTGGTGGCCGATGGCGCTCCCCTCGCGGGGTTCGGGGCATTGATGCCCGGGGTGCGCGGGCTGCGCGGGGGATTCGACGCCGACGTGCAGGTGACCGGCTACTGGGATGCACTGGAGCCGCGCGGCATCGTCCTCGTCCGAGACGGGGCCTTCACGGTAGAAGCGCTCGGGACCGGCTTCGAGCACCTCGATATGGATATCGGACTCGGTCCCGACTCCATCATGATCTACCACGCGCGGCTGTCCGATGAGCGCTCCGCCTCGGACAGTGCCTCCGTCACGGGAACCATCGCACGGGTCGCGGGGATCTGGCGTGCCGATCTGCAGTCCGTCGCGCGGGCGCTCCACGTGATCGATGACCCCCGGGTGGCGGAAGCCGACGTCTCGTGGAATCTTCGCCTGCGCGGGCCGCTCAACCAGCTCGCCCTCAGCGGCGACGTCGCGGTTCCGACCGCGAACGTGTTCATCGGCCAGCAGGAGCGATCCATCCTGCAACTGGAAGAAGATATTGCGGCCGATGCGGCCAGCGTTTCGTACGCCCCCGTGCTGGAAGGACTCCGCGTCCGTCTCGGCAACGAGGTCCGCCTGCGCTCGGCCGACGCCAACGTGCAGCTCACGGGTGAGGTCTCGGTGGTCGGCACGCTCGACGCGCCGGACGTCCGCGGCGAGATCTTCGCCGAGCGTGGGACGTATCGCCTCAATCTCGGACTGCTCCAGCGCACCTTCCAAGTGGATAGCGGAGTCGTGCGCATGAATGGCCCATTGAGCATTCCACCGAGCCTCGACATTCACACCTCGTACACGGTGCGGCAGGCGCAGCGAGAGGATGTCCACATCAATGCGCGCATCAACGGCACGTTGGATCAGCCCCGCCTGACGCTCGGCAGCTCCGACCTCGGCACCACCGCCAGCGATACGGAGATCATCTCGTATCTGCTGTTCGGCGCGCCGACCTTCGTGCTCGATGGCCAGCGCGGGTCCGCCGTACGCTTGGCGACGGCGGCCTTGATTCCATCCCTTGGTGGTGCCGCGGAGCGGGCACTCGGCGCGCGGCTTCCCTTTCTCAGCGAATTGCAGGTCGTGACGGTCGCGGGAGACAGTCCGAGCGACTTCACGCTGAATTCGTTCGAAGGGTTGCTGAACAGTTTCGCGCTCACGGCGGGTACGCAGGTCGGAACGGATAGCTACCTCCGCTTCTCGACTGGCGTCTGTCGTGGCGAAAATCGGGCCGCGCAGTCGCTCCCGGCCTGGTTCGGCGTCGCCGGCGAGTATCGCCCGCGCGAACGGCTCTCGGCCGTGGTCTCACTCTCCCCCGGGTCGGCCCCGTGCAACCGCATCGGCACCTTCGCGCAGATCTATCAGTTCGGTGTCGACCTCTACAGGGACTGGCGCTGGTAGCCCGTGACGGGGCGCCTCTTCGTCACCGGCATCCAACTGACGTACTCGGACGCCCACGCGACGCGTGACGCGCGACGCGTGACGACTGTCAGCTCGGCGACGGGATCGTGAACTGAAACGTCGATCCTTTGCCGAGCTCGCTCTCCACCCAGATCCGGCCGCCGTGCTGGAGCACGATAGCCCGAGCGATGGCGAGGCCCAGCCCGGTCCCGCCCTTCTGTGAGGCGTCGGCACGTTCCACCTGCGTGAAGCGCTCGAAGACCCGCTCGACCTCAGCGGCCGGGATTCCTCGTCCCGAGTCGGCGACACGAACCCGTACCTCCGTCGCATCGCGGGTCGCCTCTATCCAGACCGTTCCCCCTTTCGGCGAGAACTTGATCGCATTGCCCACCAGATTGATGACCACCTGTGCCAGTCGATCGATATCGCCGACCACGGTCACTCCCCCGTCCTTCCACACCAGCCGGACCTCTGCCCGCTCTGCGAGTGGCGCCGTGGCGTCACTCGCGATCGTGAAGACCGAGGCGAGCGACGTGTCGCGCAACTCGAAGGTCGCACCGCCTCCTTCGAGCTTTTCAAGATCGAGCAGATCATTCACCAAGGCGAGCAATCGCTGCGTGTTGCGCGTAGCGAGCGCGAGGAGTTCACGTTCGCGCGGTGCGAGGTCCGGCGGGAGCAGTCGGCCCAACAACTGCAACGCCCCCTGCACCGCACCAATCGGCGTCCGAAGCTCATGGCTCACGATGCCGATCATCTCTTCTTTCATCCGATCGACGCGCTGCCGCTCCGTGATGTCGCGTCCATAGAAGCGGACGCCACGGAGCGAGCCCACCGAGCGGTTGAGCACAAGCCGCGCCGAGACTTCCACCGGGAGACGTCCCTCGGGATGCATCACGAGGTGCACGAGCACCGCCTCTCCCCCCTCGAGGACCTGTGCCCAGGCCGCATCGAAGCGCTCGCGACTCGCAGCATCGAGGTGCGCACGAAGCCACCCAGGCTGCGGATACACCGGGGGATCGCCGAGGAGCTGACGCCACGCGCCATTCACCCAGCCCACCGCCCCATCCGGAGCGAGGCGCGCCACCAGTTCCGTGGTGTTGTCCAACAACTGCGCGAGCTGCTCGCCCTGCTCCGTCAGCAACCGAGAGGCGAACCGCAGTTCGATCTCCGTCATCGCCGCAGCCGCCAGGTCCTTCAGCGTCGTCAGATCGTCCTCGGTCCAGACGCGAGGATGATCATCGATGGCGCAGAAAGAACCCAGGGTCTGCCCATCGGAGGTCGTGAGCGGCATGCCAGCATAGGCCTCCACTCCAAGGGACTCAATGGCGAGATTGTCGTGCACGAGAGGATGCGAACGCGCGTTGGACACCACGAGCGGCGCGGCACCAGCCACGACGTGCTGACAAAAGGAATGCTCCAACGGCGTTTGGCGCGTTTCGCTAAACGGGGGGCTCAATCCTTCTGCCGCCGCGAAGAACTGCCGATCGCGATCGACGAGTGATACGACCGCGACCGGAACGCCAAGCAGTCTGGTGGTCAGGCGCGTGAGGCGCTCAAGCGCGGGACTCGCGGGAGTGTCGAGCAACCCGGTCGCATGGAGCGCTTCCAGCCGATCGGGCGCTTCGATGATGCGTGGGTCGGCGAGTGGCATCCGTTAAGTATCGGCTATTTCCGCCCGGGATGTGAGCCTGCCACTAGATGGACCGTCAGGGCTCCCGTGGGGGGCCGACTCCCCCCCCCGAACTCCTGAATGCCAATCACGACCAGGAGTGCCGGCGAGGGGGAGGCCCGACAACGCGGGGACGATTGCCCTACAGAACTTCCCCCGCAGCAGATGCGGGAATCCCCGAATTGTCGCTCCCCCGCGCCGAGACGACCTTCCGTATGACCATCTACGACGGGGACTCAAGGTGCAACCCATCCCGGAACCCCTCATCCATGCCTGCGACGTGCCGGGGCCCCGCTACACGAGCTATCCGCCCGTCCCGTCCTGGGATTCCACCTTCGGCCCCGACCGCTGGGCGCACGCGCTGAGCTCGGTGTCTGCGGGGGAGGCGTTCGCGCTCTACGCGCACTTCCCGTTCTGCGCCAAGCGCTGCCTCTACTGCGGATGCAACGCGATTCCGACCAGGCGCTCGGAGAAGATCGACACCTATCTCACAGATCTGGAGCACGAGCTCGGCCTCGTGACCGCGCACCTCGGACGTGGGCGCCCCGTGCAACAGATGCACTGGGGGGGCGGTACGCCAAATCTCCTCGACGAACAAC
>CAYUMN010000137.1:1958-8608 GCA_964445835.1 uncultured Gemmatimonas sp. | reverse complement strand
CTGTGGCGGCACCGACTTCCGGTACTTCGTCACCGACGGCGCCTGCTCGGTGATGATCTTCATGATGATCTGCTGCGCCGATGCCCCGGTATGCGGCGGGGTTCCCGTGAGCATCTCAAAGAGCACACTCGCCAGTGAGTACACATCGCTGCGCGCCGTGATCTCCTTCTCTGCCGTCGCCTGCTCGGGGGACATGTAATGCGGCGTGCCGAGGCTCAGGCCCGTCTCGGTCATGCGTCCACCAGCGGCCGCACTCACCGCGAGCGCGATCCCGAAGTCCGCGACCATCGGGCGCCCGTCGTGCATCAGGATGTTCTCGGGCTTGATATCGCGATGGATCACGCCGTGGCGGTGCGCATAGTCGAGCGCATCGGCGACGTCGCAGGTGATGCGCACCGCTTCATCGACGCCGAACTGCGTCTCACGATTCAGCTTATCGCGCAGCGTCTCCCCTTCGACGTACGGCATCACGTAGAAGAGAAAACCATCCGCGGTGCCGCTGTCGAAGAGCGGCAGAATGTGCGGGTGACTCAGCGAGGCCGTCGTCTTTATCTCCACCACGAAGCGCTCGGCGCCGAGGACCGCGGCGAGTTCGGGCTTGAGGACCTTCACCGCGACTTTGCGGTCGTGCTTGAGGTCGTGGGCGAGGTAGACCGTCGCCATGCCGCCCATGCCGAGCTGGCGCTCGATGCGGTAGCGGTCCGCCAGCGCGCCCGTGAGCCGTTGCGTGTCGAGGGTCATCTCAGCGGGGCCTCGGAGCGGTCAGCGCACGCAGTTCGGTGAACCAAGTGGTGGCGATCACGTAGCGGGTCTGCGGGTCGCCGCCCTCTGACCCGCGCGCGTCTGCGGGCACCGCGACCACGGTCAGCAGAATGCGCCCGTCTGCAAACAGATCCCAATTGCTGATGCCGTACGCATCAATGGCGAGGACCCGCTCCTCCACGCCGAACACCACGCCTGCCTCACGCTCGACCGGCGTCCGATACAGCGTGTCGAGTGGAGACCCGGTTCGCCAGTAGTAGACGTACTTCCCGTCGGCGGACCAGCGCGGGTGAGTGCCGCGCGCGACCTGCCACTGGCCGACCGCGTTCGGAAATTCGCGAATCCAGACGGTGAGCCCGACAAGGCTCCCACCGACGAGCCCCCGGGTGAAGACCGCATGTCGCCCATCTCGAGAGACCTGCGCCAAGGCTTCGTGATCCGGGCTCGCGGAGTACGCGACCGGCGTGCCCACCGCGCTTGGCGATATCACGAAGATATCCGAGACCGACGCACTCACCGATTGGTTCGAGGTGTAGAGCAGCTGCGTCGCCGACGGCCAGTCGGTGGGGAACTGATTCCTGCCAGTCGCGGCGATCGGCGTCGGCGGAGCACTCCCGTCGGTCGGCATCATCATGATCCGGCGCGTGATCCGCGCACTGTCGAAACCGAACGCTATCCGGTCGCCGGACGGTGACCACACCGGGCGTACGACTTCGCCCGCGAAGGTGAGTTGCCGTGTTGTGCCGCGGTCCAAGTCGTGGACGACCAAATTCAGGTCGCCGTCGTTCCCGTTCGGGGATTGCACGAAGGCGATTCGGCGACCCTCTGGCGAGATTCTCGGCAGTTGCTGCCGCGACGGAGGGATCGGCAGCGTGTCGGTGCGACCGCGTGGATCAATGACCACCAGATGGCTCAGACTGCCCGACTCCAACCCGAACATCTCGCCGTCGACGTACAGCAGTGTCCCGTTGTCGGACACACTGAACCCGCGCCTTGATGCGGTCGCCGACACACGGGGCAGTAGCCGGACTGGGTCGGTCGTTACCCGATGGGCCTTGAGATCGAACCCGACTGCGTAGAGCCCACCCGACGCGCCGACGTACAGAATATGTCCCGACTTCACGTAGATCGGATGACGGCCCGCAGGGACCAGCACGCGGACGCTGTCCGTGCGTATATCCCACAGCGCGACACCGCCATCCGCTCGCGACAGCACGCCAGACCCATCCGGAAGCACCGAATGCAATCGCCCCTCAAGCGCAACGGGCATGGCGCGAGGCGCGGCCCCTGACAGGGAAATGAGGTACGAACCGCCAGGGCCGGAGACCGCGATCAGGTCGTCAGTTCCCCAGTGCGGATTGTTGTTCTGTCCCTGGGCAGGAATCTCTGTCCGCGCGCCTTCGGTCACGGACACGCGGTACAACCGTCCGTCATCGAACCGACGGAAGGCAACGTACCGCCCGTCCGGGGAGAATGTCGGGGTGCCCGCAAGGGTCGATTCGTCCAGCTGGCGCCACTCGCCCGTCCCGTGAACGCGGCGCAGATAGATACTCGTGCCCTGCCCTCCTGCACCACCGACGTATGCCAGCATTTCGCCGTCGGGCGAAATCACATACTCCTCACCCGGTACGAGAGGTGCCTCCCCCGGGACCAGGTCGAATCGTGCGGTCGGCGCCTCGGCTTCACGCCGCTTCGCCGCCGACAGCGCCACTCCCTCGATCAACGCCACCGTCATCGCCATCGCGAACAGAATCCATCCACCGAACCGCGACGCGAACGCAACGGGACGCGACATCGGCGTCGCGGTCGGATTCGCGGTCGGACTCGCGGTCGGTACTGGCGTCGACAGCGGCACCGTCGCTCCGCCCGTCGTCACCAACGCATCGCTGAACGCCCGCGCCGATTCGAACCGATCGGCCGGCAGCTTGGCGAGCGCCGTGAGCACCGCTTGCTCCACCGCCGCCGGCACGGTGTCTCGCAACGTCCGTAGCGCCGTAGGCTTCTCATTCAGTAACCGCGCCACGATCGCCTGCACGTTCGAGCCCGTGAACGGCGGGTCCCCGGTGATCATCTCGTAGGTCACGGCGCCGAGCGCGTAGATATCCGAGCGTGCGTCAATCGTCCGCTCGCCGAGTGCCTGCTCCGGACTCATGTACTGCGGCGTCCCCAGCGACAGCCCCGTCTGCGTCATGCGTGCGCCACCGGCGCTCTGCACGGCGAGGGCGATTCCAAAGTCCGCCACCAGCGCCTGCCCGTCGTGCAACAGGATATTCTCGGGCTTGATGTCGCGGTGCACGACGCCTTGCCGATGCGCGTAGTCCAGCGCGCTCGCCACTTCCTTCGCAATCCGCACGGCCTCGCCCATCGGCAACTGCCGCTCGCGACTGATCCGCGCGCGCAACGTCTCGCCCGTGACGACCGGCATCACGTAGTAGAGAAAGCCTTCGGCGGCACCCGAATCCAGCAGCGGGAGAATGTGCGGATGCTGCAACCGCGCCGTGGTCTTGATCTCGCTTAAGAACCGCTCCGCGCCAAGTGCCGCACCGAGATCGGGATGCAGCACCTTGATGGCGACATCGCGCTCATGCTTGAGGTCGTGCGCCAGGTACACGGTCGCCATTCCGCCGGCCCCGAGTTCGCGCTCGAGGCGGTACCGGTCGGCGAGCGCAGACACGAGCGCCGCGGGCATCACTCTCACGGCGCGCCCCCGCGGCCGAGCGTCTGCATCCAGTTCAGCGCGAGGATGAACCGCTCGGTATTCGACTGATTCGAGCGATACATCAGAAAGCGCTGACCATCGGGAGCGACCGCATACGAGCCGCCCGCAATATTTCGGCCGTACTGCTGGCGATTAAAGAGCACGCGGCGTTCGACCACGCGAAAGGTCGGCGACAGCTCCACCTGTGCGGCAATGAGACTCACGCCAGGAGCGCCATTGTAGAAGAGCTCGCGACCCGTCGAAGACCACTGCGGTTCCGTGCCTCCCCCCTGCGAGACGATCGTGCGCGAGGTCGCGACGTCCGGGAAGGGGCTGACGTACACCTCGGGTGAGCCGGTCTCGTTGGTGATATAAGCCAGCCAACGCCCATCCGGCGACAGTTGCGGCGAGATCTCCGCATTCGACGTCGTCAGCAGCGGTATGGTCGCGGTGTCCCCCGAGGTCCGGCGGGCGAAGATGTCGGCCTCGCCCACGAACACGATCCACGCGCCGTCGCGACTCACGATCGCCTGGTTCACACGTGCCGTCGGGTCGAACACGGGACGCCCGTTGATGCTCCCATCCGCACGCCGTTCAAAGAGCGCCGCAGGGCGCAGCCCCTGCTGCGAGATGAAGTAGACCCGCTGCCCATCCGCGGACCATGACGGCGAGTAGTTGTCCCCCGTGAGCGTGAGCTTCTGTACCGGGCCGTTCGGCATCTCCTTGGTCCAGATATGCGACGTCCCACCTTCGAAAAATCCAAAGGCGATGCGGCGCCCGTCCGGAGCGACCGACACTTCGTCGAAGCGCCCGGTGATCGACGTATCGATTGGAGATGCAACGCCCCTGCGGTCGACCCAGAACAGCTGTGCGTCCGCACTGGCGCCGTCTCCCAGCGCGTAGAGCATCGCTCCGGTCTCGGAGAACGTGATGTTCGCCACGCCAGACTCGCCGCGGCCGATTCCCGTCGCCACCGGAATCGGAGCGCCCCGTGTCGTGCGCGTTGCTTCGTCGAAGTTCACCGCAAAGAGGCCCCCCGTCGCATCCACGTACAGGAGCCGCCCCGGCGCGACGTATCGCGCGTACGTTCCGCGCACCAGCACCGTCACCTGCCCCGATGCGAAGTCGACCGCGGCGATATCGTGCTGATCGTCGCCGCCCCGGAGGACGGTGAACACCGCGCCCTTTCCCTTCGGCAGAACGTCCACCCACGCGTGCCCACGTTCGCCGCGCGCCGTATCGACCTGCGTGACCCGCTCCACCGAACCCCCGGGCTCACGCACACGACGAATGCCGTCGCGCCGCGTGAAGTAGATCGCGCCGTCCGGACCGAAGTCACCACCGAACGCCAGCGTAGAATCCGCAGCCCAGGTGAGCCGAGGCCCACCGCGGAGCGAGACGGAATAGAGCCGCGGCGGGCTCGCGCGATAGAACACCACCGTCTCGCCGTCCGGCGAGAGGAAGGGCGAGTCCGCTCCGCTCGTTTCGGGAATGCGCGTCGCCACCAGCGAGTTCAGCGGTCGCTCCCAGAGGTCGATGTCTCCCTCGCCGGGGCCGACGTACACCAACTTCTTCCCATCAGCCGAGAGCGCGAGCAGGATCCCGGCCTGACGACGCAGTGGCACGCTGTCCGGCAGTGTCATCGGAACGCGGATCTCCGCGTCGAAATTGCTTGAGCCGCCGCGCGACCAACCCCATCCCGCCGCGCCCAGCGCGAGGAGCAACCCGGCCATCAGCGGAATCATCGCGCGCTCCTTCCAACGCGCGCGCTTTCCTCCCGGCGACTCCAGCGCCGACTGCACCGTCGTGAACGTCGTGTTGCCCAGCGCATCCGCGAAGGCCTTCGCGCTCACGAACCGATCGGCCGGCAACTTCTCCAAGGCCTTCGCCACCGCGCTCGCCACATTCGCCGGCACCGACTTCCGATACTTCGTCACCGCCGCCGCCGGCTCGGTGATGATCTTCATGATGATCAGTTGCGCCGAGTTGCCCATGTGCGGAGGCTCGCCGGTGAGCATCTCGAAGAGCACGCTCGCGAGCGAGTAGATATCGGCGCGCCCCGTGATCTCCTTCTCCGCGGTCGCCTGCTCGGGACTCATGTAGTGCGGCGTGCCGAGCGAAAGGCCCGTCTCGGTCATCCGCCCCCCCGCCGCCGCGCTCACTGCCAGCGCGATGCCGAAGTCGGCGACCATCGGCCGGCCGCCCTGCATCAGGATGTTCTCGGGCTTGATGTCACGATGAATCACGCCGCGCCCGTGCGCGTAGTCCAATGCGTCCAGCACTTCGCGCGCGATGCGCACGGCATCGTCAATGTCGAGCTGCGTCTCGCGGCTGAGCTTATCGCGCAGGGTCTCGCCCTCCACGAACGGCATCACGTAGAACAGGAATCCATCGGCCGTGCCGCTGTCGAACAGCGGCAGAATATGCGGATGACTCATGCTCGCCGTGGTCTTGATCTCCACCACGAATCGCTCGGCGCCGAGTACGGCGGCGAGTTCGGGCTTGAGTACCTTCACGGCCACCTTACGGTCGTGCTTGAGATCGTGCGCGAGATAGACGGTCGCCATTCCGCCGGCGCCGAGCTCGCGCTCGATCAGATACCGGTCCGCGAGCGCGGCGCGCAGACGGTCAATCGCGGCGCCGGTCATGTGGTCAGGCTCATCGGGCTCATCGGGATCGGGGTCATCGGGATCGGGCTCATCGGGATCGGGCTCATCGGGATCGGGCTCATCGAACTCATCGGGTGACGGTATCCTGCGCGGCAGGAAGGCGCGCGGCCTCCTCCGCCGCTCGGCGAGTGGTGCGATTCGTGCTGGTGATGGCGTAGACGTGGAACAGCAACTCGATCACGACCAGGGCGCCGATAGCCTTCACGCCATGCTTCGAGAACCACGCGACCAACGGCGACATCTGTGGCGGATCTGGCATCGGAGGTGCGGTTATCACAACGACTGGGGGCAGGTGAACAACGGCCCCATTTGGGCCGATGGCAAATGTCGCCCCGCGGTCGCCTCACTGCCAGTAGTTACAGAGGCATTCAGATGCTCGCCGCGTTTCTCGTCAGCGAGCGCGCGGCCTCGCGGTCTTAGCCGGACTCCTCAGCAGGACCACTCGGCGGATCCTCCTCCGGTGTCCAGATCAGATGACGGCTGAGGGCGTCCAGTGGCGCGCGACCAGACGCAGGCGCGGC
>CAYUMN010000137.1:0-1858 GCA_964445835.1 uncultured Gemmatimonas sp. | reverse complement strand
GCGGCTCGGGAGCGTCGGCCGGCGAGAGCAGGGCGAGCGTCCGTTCGTCGAGCGCGAGCGCGAAGCTGCGTTCAGACCCATCCGCGAGGGTGAAGCGATACCGGATGTGCATGGCAGTTGAGTAATATCGACGCCGGACGCGCCGTTCTCCAGAGGGCGGTCCCACCGTCACATTCCCACAGGGGCGAGCAACGCGGGCCGTTTCCCCCCATCTTTCGAGTTCACTCAGCCCGCCCCGACTCGACCGTGTCCGATCCGACCAAACGCGAGAGCGCCAGCCTCCGCCCCATTCAGGGTGAACTCGAAACGCGCCCGACGGTGTCCGTGCGCGTCTCCGACATCGCCAAGCTGGCCAAGGAGGATCAGGGTCGTGAAGAGGTCGGATTCTTCCGCGATCCGCTCGTGATCCTGTTCCTGCTCGTGCTGCTGGCGATTGCGACGATCTTTCTCCTGCCTCGACTCCTCTGGCGCGCCGCGCCGACCTCCGCTCAACACGTGATGCTGGTCGACTACACCGTGCCCTTTGTCAGCGCCCGCGAGCATCGGGGCGCCGTCTGGGTCCTGAACCACGAGAAGTACCTGGGTCCCAATGGACGCCCTTGGGACTCCCTCAAGACCCACGTCGGCTACGACCCGCTAAAGCGCGACGTGCAGAGCACCATCGCGGGGCAGGACCTCTCGCGCGTGGACTGGCTCTTCATCTCAGATGCGTACGGCGTCTACGAGGATGACCTTCGCGACATCGAGCATGAGATCGCGCATCTCGATCGGTCGGAGCGCGTCTTCGGTGGCCTCTCGAACGCCGACACCGACGCGCTGATCGCCCACGCCGAACGGGGTGGTCACACCTACTTGGAATTCAACGCGATCGAGGATCCCACGGGTCGCGACGCGCGCGCCCGGCTAGAGGCGCTCTTCGGGATTCACTGGACGGGATGGGTGGGACGCACCTTCGCGACGCTCAGCGACACCACCGACGTCCCGCATTGGCTCCCGCGCCTCCACCGACAGCACTACGGGGATCGTCCCCTGCCCGTGGGCCCGACCCTGATCCTGGTCCATCAAGATGGTCGGCTGCTGCTCGTTCCCGCGCTCACCCTCGAGCGTGCGGCGCCGCGCATTGTCGTCACTGCGGCCGGCACGCGTGTGCTTGGCGATGCCGAAGGGGGAGCGACATACCAGTTCTGGTTCCCGATCTACACGGTGAAGGAGGGGACCGAGTTGCTCGCGGAACTTGAGCTGCCAGCGAATCCCAAGATCGCCGAGATCCTTGCCCGTGAGGGGCTGACCGGCAACGTGCCGCTGCTCACGCGCCGTATCACCGAGCATGGGGCGCATCAGATCTACATGATGGCCGATATGTCGGACACGGACTTCCAGCCCGGGCGCTGGGACCTCCTCGGTCCGCGTTGGATGCGAGCGCTCTCCGACTTCCAGCCAGATCTATTCGTTGGCGAGCAGGCGTTCTGGGACTTCTACGTCCCCGCCGTCGGCGCGCTTTTGAAGTCGCCGCGGTAGTCGAGATACATCCGCTCCACCTTCGCGCGCGCCCAAGGCGTTCTGCGCAGGAACTTGAGGCTTGAGGAGATACTGGGGTCGCTCGTGAAGCAGGCGATTTTCACGCGGCGCCCCATCTTCTCCCACCCTTTGTGCTCGACGAGCTCCGTGAGCATGCGCTCAAGCGTGATGCCGTGGAGCGCGTTGGGGGGGTGTGGCGCATGTGACGACATGCGGGAAACGTAGTCGAGCCCTGATCGGCGAGCTGGCATCGGGGTGAGAACGCAACGCGCGCCGATTCCCGTGGGAGTCGGCGCGCGTTGCGATGGGACATAGCTGGGGCGGGACTCGAACCCGCGAC
>CAYUMN010000136.1:0-8705 GCA_964445835.1 uncultured Gemmatimonas sp. | reverse complement strand
CATGTTGATCGTCCCCGTCGAGAACTTGATCGCGACATTGCCGTCGTGATCAAGGTGCGCGTCGTTCGGATTCAACCGCGCGCGCCACCGCAGCCAATCCTGCCGCGTCCTCTCGGTCAGCAGATTCTGCGTCTTGAAGCCCATCTCAATCGCGAACTGCCGCGCACCCTCGCCCACCAGCAGGATGTGATCGGTGTAATCCATGATCGCCTTCGCCACCAAACTCGGCGTCGCGATATCCTCGAGGCACCCCACCGCACCGGCGCGCTTCGTGGGTCCATGCATGCAGCTCGCATCGAGCTGCACAACGCCATCGCGATTCGGGAAGCCGCCGATCCCGACCGATTGATCGTCCGGATCGAGCTCCTGGATGTTGACGCCGGCAATGATCGCATCGAGCGTGTCGCCGCCCCCGACGATCTGATCGTACGCGACCTTCACGCCGCGCAGGCCGTTCGCGCTGGAGATCACGGTGGGACGGGCCCGCGTCAGCGGCGTCGCAGAAGCGCGCGTCGCCGAGGCGGGCGTCGCCGAGGCGGCCGCCGCATTGGGCGTGAGCGATACCGCGGCAACGGCCGCAGCGGTGGTAGCAAGAAAGTCGCGACGGCTGGTCGACACTTGGGACTCCATCGGGTGAGAGAAGCGCGTCCGCATATCCTACACATTCCCGCGCGAAGCGACAGCGGTACGGCGGCACGGTACGGCGGCACGGTACGGCGGCACGGTACGGCGGTACCGTGCCGCTCAAGCGTTCGCCCCGGTTGCTTCCCCGGACCGGCAGAGCCAAGATGCAGAGGTCGGCAACCGTCCATCTCTTCCCCCGGATCCGCCTCGCATGCGCCGTTCGATCCGCTTTCAGATCGCCCTCGCGACCCTCGCCCTGCTCCCCGCCATGCTCGGCGCTGTCCTCGCGGCCCCGCTCGGTGCGCAGCAGCAGCGCCCCCTCTCCCGCTGGGAATCGCAGGCCCGCGCCCTCCTCAAGGAACTCGTGGAGATCAACACCACGCACTCCGTCGGGAACACCGTCACCGCCGCCGAGGCGATGGCCCGCCACATGCGCGCCGCCGGCTTCCCGAGCGAGGACGTGATCGTGGTGGAGAACGCGCCGCGAAAGGGCAACCTGGTCGTGCGCATGCGCGGCCGCTCCCGTGCGCAGAAGCCGATCCT
Source organism: uncultured Gemmatimonas sp. (assembly GCA_964445835.1). Taxonomy (GTDB): domain Bacteria; phylum Gemmatimonadota; class Gemmatimonadetes; order Gemmatimonadales; family Gemmatimonadaceae; genus Pseudogemmatithrix. Next base: position 7,538 of record CAYUMN010000136.1, on the reverse strand, counting down.
GCTGCTCTCGCATATCGATGTCGTCGAGGCCGATCCGCGCGACTGGACTCTCCCGCCATTCACCTTCATTGAACAGAACGGTTCGTTCTACGGCCGCGGTGTCGCCGACGACAAAGACGAGAGCGCCATTCATCTCACCCTGCTCCTCCGCATGCGCGCTGAGGGCATCACCCCGGATCGCGATATCATCGTCGCCCTCACGGCGGACGAAGAGGGCGGTCCTGAAAATGGCGTGAAGTGGATTCTCGCGAATCGCCCCGAGCTGCTCGATGCCGCCTACGCGCTGAACGAAGGGGGCGGTGGTCGCATGGAAGATGGCCGTCGTATCTCCAACGACGTGCAGGCGAGCGAGAAGAAGGTCGCGAACTTCATTCTCGAGGCCACGAATTCCGGTGGCCACAGCTCGGTCCCGCGCCCGGATAACGCCATCTACTCGCTCGCCCGCGCCCTCGCCCGCTTTGGCGAATCGCACCAGCCGGTGAAGCTCAACGAGGTCTCGCGCGCCTACTTCGCACGGCAGGCCGAGATTGTCGGCGGGGAGACCGGCGCCGCGATGCGCCGCATCGTCGCTAACGAGCGCGATGATGCCGCGGCCGCGATCATTGCCCGCGACCCCTCGAACAACTCGCGCATGCGCACCACCTGCGTCGCCACGATGCTCAGCGGTGGCCACGCCATGAACGCCCTCCCGCAGCGGGCCCGCGCCACGGTCAACTGCCGCATCCTTCCCGACGAAACCATGGAGACGGTGCAGGCCCGCATCGTTGCGGCCGTCGCCGACACCTCCGTCCACATCACGGTCGAGCGCGCCGCCGAGGATTCGCCCGCCTCACCCCTCACCGCAGACCTCCTCCGCACCTTCGAGCGCACCGCACAGGAGATGTGGCCCGGCATGCCCACCGTTCCCACCATGAGCACCGGCGCCACCGATGGCCGCTTCCTCCGCAACGCCGGCATTCCGGTGTACGGCATCTCGGGCCTCTTCTACGAGAACGCCAACGCGCACGGCATGAACGAGAACGTCTCCTCCAAGTCGTTCTACGAAGGACTCGAGTTCATGTACCGCCTCGTACGCCAGCTCACCTCCGGTCCGGGCATGTGACCCGGTCTCTCCCGACGCCCTCATATAGCTTTCGCATACCATGATTGCCTCTCCGCTCGCCACCGTCCCGTTCTTCGTCAATCTCCCCGACCAGATCCTCTGGCATCTCTCGCGCGCGAGCGAGCGCGTCGAGTACGAGGTCGGCGAACGCCTCTTCCGCGATGGCGATACCCGCCAAGCCTTCTGGGTCCTCCTTGAGGGCACCCTCGCGATCGAACTCACCGGTGGCGAGCCAGCCACGCGCCTCGCAACGCTCGGCCCCGGCGAGATCGTCGGAGAGAGTCTCCTCCTGCAGGAAGAGGATGACACACACCACACCGAAGGGCGCGTCGTGTCGCGCATCAGTGCGCTGCGCTTCGATCGCGGCACCCTCGAGCCGCTCCTCAAGGACCAGCCGCGCCTCCACGCCGCACTCCTCGGGCGCTCGGCGCGCGTGCTCGCGGCCCGTCTCCAGTCCGCCGATGCCTCGCTCTCCGGGAAGGACCGCGCCGCCGGATTCGGCGGCCCCACGCGCAAGGAGAAGGATCTCCTCGGCACGCGCGATGTCCCGCAGGCCGCGCTCTATGGCGTGCAGACGCTCCGGGCGATCGAGAACTTCCCCATCACCGGCGTCACGCTCCGCGAGTTCCCCGAGCTGGTCATCGCACTCGCGCAGGTGAAGGAGGCCGCCGCACTGGCGAATCGCGAGCTCGGCAATCTCCCGGCCGATGTCACCGACGCCATTGTACGCGCCTGTCATGAGATTGAAGCCGGCACGCACCACGAGCACTTCCGCGTCGACATGATTCAGGGAGGCGCCGGCACCTCCACCAACATGAACGCCAACGAGGTGATCGCGAACCGCGCCCTCGAGCTCCTCGGCGAAACACGCGGCCACTACGAGCGCGTGCATCCCAACGAACATGTGAACCTCGCGCAGAGCACGAACGACGTGTATCCCACCGCGGTGAAGCTCGCGCTCCACGCGGCCATTGGGAAACTGCAGGCCGAGATGCGCCTGCTCGTGGCGGCGTTCCTCAAGAAGGGCACGGAGTTCGCGCCGCACGTGAAAATGGGGCGCACGCAGTTGCAGGACGCCGTCCCGATGACGCTCGGGCAGGAGTTCAATGCCTTCGGCCACACGATCGCCGAGGACATTGATCGTCTGGAGGAAGCCAAGGCGCTGATCCGCGAGATCAACATGGGCGCGACCGCCATCGGCACCGGCATCACCGCGCCCAATGGCTACGCCGAGAAGGTCCGCACGCATCTGTCGCAGGTGACAGGACTCGCGCTGATCACCGCGCCGGATCTCGTGGAGGCGACAAGCGACACGGGATCCTTCGTGCAGCTCTCCGGCGTGCTCAAGCGCTGCGCCGTGAAGCAGAGCAAGATCTGCAACGATCTCCGGTTGCTCTCAAGCGGCCCGCGCACAGGCTTCGGCGAGATCCGGCTTCCCGCGATGCAGCCCGGCTCGAGCATCATGCCCGGCAAGGTGAACCCGGTGATCCCTGAGATGGTGAATCAGGTCTGCTTCGACGTGATTGGCGGCGACATGACCGTCACGATGGCCGCCGAAGCGGGGCAGTTGCAGCTCAATGTGTTCGAGCCGATCATCGCGTTCCGGTTGCTCCGCAACATCAGCGCGATGACCAACGCGGCGCGTGTGCTGCGGGAGAAGTGCATCGATGGAATCGAAGCCAATCCCGACGTGATGCGCCACTTCGTAGAACGCTCGATCGGCCTCGTGACCGCGTTGTTGCCGAGCCTCGGGTACGAGAAGTGCACCGCACTCGCCAAGGAAGCGTTGGAGAGCGGCCGCGGCGTCGCCGAGCTGGTGCTGGAACAGAAGCTCCTCACCCGCGCACAGCTAGACGATGTACTCGACCCCAAGCGGATGACCGGCGAGCGGCAGTAAAGGCAGGAAGGAAGGCAGGAAGGAAGGCCGTTCTCTTTCCTCTTACATCATTCATCGGAGTTGAAGTCCCAATGGCAGGCACAAAACTCGACGGCGCCGGCACTCAGAAGATGAAGACCCTGGTGGATGCACTCACCACCATTCAGTCCATCCACGGCATGGTCGAGCGCATGGCGATCGACGTGAAGAACAACCGCGGCGCGGGGATTATCCCGAGTCAGATCAAGCGGGCCGCAGTCCCGCTTCAAGGGCAGCTCAAAGGGCAGTTCGGCATGGTTGCCGACCAGGTCTCGGGGATGATTATCGCCCTGGGGCGTGGCGGCGGCGAGCAGAACAAGGTCCGCGCGGCGCGAGAGGCGGTCGCCCAGATCCGGCAGGCCCTCGAAATCATGGTGAACAAGGTCAAGGACCAGCACTCGGTCAAGATCGAGACCTCGGACGACATTTAAAGGTCCGCGCGGCCGGCCGTTCTCGCGTTGCCACGGACCCTTCGGTCCGAACTCATACCAGAACAGCGCTTTTCCGTATTATTCCGCTTGCCCCACCCAATCGGGTGGGGTAATTTTTTGTAGATGCCGTAGATACCCATAGCTACCAGTACGACAGTCGCGACCCCTACGGCATGGTCACGACAGATCCCCCCAAGCCACGAGACCCGATGTCGATGCTGCGCCTGCGTCAGGCCGCACCAGCCCTGCTCATTGCAGCGGCTCTGCTGACGCTCTCCGCATGTGGAATGACGGAATATCCGAATTCCACATTCAATCCGAATTCCGATTTCAACACGGCAATCGACAATCTCTTCGATCGTCTGCTCTTCTGGGGCACGATCGTCTTCGTCGTCGTTGAAGCGGCCCTGATTTTCACGATCTTCCGCTTCCGCAAGCGCCCCGGTGGCGCGGCGCCGAAGCAGATCCACGGCAACGTCGCGCTCGAAATCAGTTGGACGGTCATTCCGGCCGTGATCCTCGTGCTCATCGCGATTCCGACGGTGAAGACGATCTTCGAGACGCAGGCCCCGGCTCCTGCGGGCGCGCTGACGGTCGAGGTCACCGGCCACCAGTGGTGGTGGGAGTTCCACTACCCGGAGTTCGGCTTCAGCACCGCGAACGAGGTCTACATCCCGCTCGGACGCACCACGAACTTCGTGCTCAAGACGAAGGATGTGCTGCATTCGTTCTGGATTCCGCAGATGGGGGGCAAGCGCGACCTCATCACGAACAAGACGAACTACATGTGGTTCACGCCCAACGCGGATCTCGGCTCCTCGGCGTGGAACGGCTTCTGCACGGAATACTGCGGCTCAAGTCACGCCAACATGAAGTTCCGCCTGTTCACGGTGGAGCCCGCCGAGTTCGAATCGTGGGCCCGGCATCAGGCGACAGTCGCCGTGCCGCATCGCACGCCCGCCACCGGCGCGCCGGGCACGCCGGGCACGACCACGCTGGTCACGGTCGCGTCCAATCCGAGTGTCACCGTCACTGACTCGGTGCCTGCCGCGGAGCCGGAAATCGGATATTTCTTCCCAGCGGCGGATCTCCCCGATCATGTCATCCCGAAGACGCCGATTCCGGCCGATCTGCCGTTCGATGACGGCCTGCTCGCCGGTGGCGACGCCACGCGCGGTCAGCAGTCGTTCATCCTGGGCGGCTGCATCGGGTGCCACGCGATCAATGGCAACCCGATGGCGATGTCGCCCATCGGTCCCAATCTCACGCACCTGGCCACGCGCCACACGATCGGCGGCGGGCTCTTCACGAACGACGCGCCCACCCTCGCCCGCTGGATCAAGAACGCCAAGAAGATGAAGCCCGGCGCTCTGATGAACACCATCGGCATCGGCGAGTACGAGCCGTTGCTCAAGGGCCCCGTCACCGCGGGCCTCACCGACGCGCAGATCGCCGATGTCGTGGCGTACCTGCGGTCGCTCAAGTGATACGGAGATTCTGACACATGGCATCCATCGCTGCTCCCACGACCGCGTCCCACGCGTCGACGGAGCCTGAGAACACCGGGATCTGGAGTTGGATCACGACGGTCGATCACAAGCGGATCGGCACGTTGTACCTCTGGACCGCGCTCTTCTTCTTCATCGTCGGCGGATTCGAAGCCACGCTCATCCGCACGCAACTCATGAGGCCGAACATGGGCTTCGTGAGCGCCGAGACGTACAACCAGTTGTTCACGATGCACGGCACGACGATGGTCTTCCTCGCCGTCATGCCGCTCTCGGCCGCGTTCTTCAACTTTCTGATTCCGCTCCAGATCGGCGCGCGTGACGTCGCCTTCCCGCGACTCAACGCGTTCTCCTACTGGGTCTACCTGCTCGGCGGCATCTTCATCACCCTCCCCATCCTGTTCCAAGTGGCCCCGGACGCCGGATGGTTCGGCTACGCGCCGCTCACGACGACCCGCTTCTCCAGCGGTCCGAACATCGACTTCTGGGTGCTCGGCCTCCAGATCCTCGGCATCTCGTCCCTCGCCGCGGCCTTCAACTTCATCACGACGATCATCAACCTGCGTGCGCCGGGCATGACCCTCATGCGCATGCCGATGTTCACCTGGATGTCGTTCGTCGTGCAGTTCCTCGTGATCCTCGCCTTCCCGCCGATCACCATTGCGCTGTTCTTCCTCCTGATGGATCGCTTCTTCGGGACGACGTTCTATGCGATCGCCGCCGGCGCCGACCCGCTCCTCTGGCAGCATCTGTTCTGGGTGTTCGGTCACCCCGAGGTCTACATCCTGATCCTCCCGGCCTTCGGTCTCGTGTCCGAAGTGCTCCCGACCTTCTCGCGGAAGCCGCTCTTCGGCTACAACGTGATGGTGTATTCGGGCATCATGATCGGCTTCCTCGGCTTCGGCGTGTGGGCCCACCACATGTTCGCGGTCGGCATGGGAGCTGTGGCCGACTCGATCTTCTCGCTGATGACGATGCTCATCGCGATCCCGACCGGTGTGAAGATCTTCAACTGGATCGCCACGATGTGGTCCGGCGAGATCCGCTTCACCGTTTCGATGAAGTTCGCGATCGCGCTGATCGCGATGTTCACCATTGGCGGCATCTCCGGCGTCATGCACTCGTCGCCACCGGCCGACCTTCAGCAGACCGACACGTACTTCGTGGTGGCGCACTTCCACTACGTGCTGTTCGGTGGCTCGATCATGGGCATCTTCGCCGGGATCTACTTCTACTATCCGAAGATGACCGGCCGGCATCTCAACGAGACGCAAGGCAACTGGCACTTCTGGCTGAACCTCATCGGCATGAACCTCACGTTCTTCCCGATGCACTTCAGCGGCCTCCTCGGCATGTCGCGCCGTATTTATACCTACGACGCTGGCCAGGGCTTCGACATGTTCAACCTGCTCGCGACCTATGGCACCTACCTGCTCGTCGTCGCCACCGCGGTCTTCGTCTGGAACTTCATCCGCAGCCACACGCGTGGTGAGATCGCCGGCAACGATCCCTGGGGCGCGCCGACGCTGGAGTGGTCGATCCCGTCGCCGCCGCCGGAGTACAACTTCGCGAAGCTCCCCTCGGTGACCTCGCGCTACCCGCTCTGGGATTTGAACAATCCCGAGATGACCTCCGAGATCGCGCACTCCGCGGCCGACGCCAAGGTCATCACCGATTCGCACGCCGTTCCGATGCATATCGAAACGGAGACCCACACGGCCAAGGAACTCGGCATCCCCATGCCCTTCCCGACCGCGAAGCCCTTTGTTGTCGCCTTCGCGATGGTCGTCATGTTCTGTGGCCTCCTCTTCCTGCGCAACGACATGTTCGCCCTCTCCATGACCGTCACGATCAGTGGCGCCCTTGTGATGGTGGCGGGCCTCTACAGCTGGCTCACCAGCCCGCTCGAGTAATCGGAGACCATTGCCCATGTCATCACAGACCGCACATACCGCACCGTCCGCTGCCGCCGGCCACGATGAAGGCCACGCGCACACGCACCACACCTCCACCGGGCTCGACAACCGCAAGATCGCCATCTGGGCGTTCATCGGGTCGGAGTGCATGCTCTTCGCGTCGCTCATCGCGACGTACATGATCTACAAGGGACGCTCGCTCGTCGGGCCCTTCCCGCACACCGAGTACGTGAACGAGGCCGGCAAGGTCTTCAAGCCGATCCTCGACATCCCCGTGACCTCGGCCTCGACGTTCGTCCTGCTGATGTCGTCGCTCTTCATGGTGCTCGCCCTTCAGGCGGTGCAGCTCAAGGGCACGATGATTCCGGCCGGCGCAGGGACCTGGACGCGCCTGCAACGCAGCTCGCAGCTCTGGCTCGGCATGACGGCGCTCTTCGGCGCCATCTTCCTCGGCTTCCAGGCCTACGAGTTCACGTCGTTCGTGCACGAAGGGCTCACCATCAAGACGAACCTCTTCGGCTCAAGCTTCTTCACGCTCACGGGCTTTCACGGCGCACACGTCACGGTCGGCGTGCTCTGGTTGATGAGCCTTCTGTGGGTCGATCGCACCCGCGGCCTCGGGCCGCAGGACGAACTCCTCGTCGATATCGCCGCGCTCTACTGGCA
>CAYUMN010000135.1:2265-8752 GCA_964445835.1 uncultured Gemmatimonas sp. | reverse complement strand
GGAAAGAATAACTCTTAGGATGGAGGTGGGAGGATGGAGGCTGGAAGATGGTGTTGTTTGGGTTCTGAGGTGGCGAATTTGTTTTGGTTGTGTGTATAGTTTTACAACATCTGCTCGACTGTGTGGGATAGGTGTTGCGTTGGTGCAATGTTGTGGCGGTGCATCGGTGGGAGCTGCGGTGGGATTATTGGCCTGTTTTAAGCATAAGTGTTTGTGAATAAACAACTTAACATTTTTAGTGGGCTGCTGGCATGGCTGCTATTAACTCGGCATCAGTCCTGCACAGTAGGAGGCCAAGGGAAGGCGTATCGAGTTTCCCGATCCTTAGCAGCCTCCGAGGTTCCGATGTACGTGAAGCCTATTCTTCAGCGTTTTGGCACGTTCCGCGAGCTCACCCAGATTGGGCTCACGAGCAACTCCGATGGCGCGTCGATTCTTAGCGTGAACTCCCCGGGTTCTGATCGGCAGTGGTTCTCCGGCGCCGGTCCGGCCAACGAGTGGGAGCAGACGCTCTCACAGCACACCTCCTGAGCACACCACGTTGGCGCATATGCGCGCCAGGTGAGTGTTGTCTCACGAAAGCACCCCGAGTCTCTATACTCGGGGTGCTTTTTTGTGTGACCACGCTGGCGTTATTCAGTCTTTGCCGATAGCGTCCTTCACACATATGCTACCGATTCCCCACTCCTCCGTCATCTTCCAGCGCATCGACGATGGCGCGGTGCTCTTTGCTCCCGCCACCGAGGTGTACTTCGGCCTCAACGAGGTCGGAGCCAAGGTCTGGCAGTTGCTCCCGCCGACCATGCACTCCCTCGACGAGCTCTGCATGCGGCTCGCGACCGAGTACCCGACGGTCGAGGCGGAGATCATTCGTCAAGATGTCCTCGAACTCCTGGACCAGCTGACCGCCGAAGGCCTCGTGGCCCCGTCTGCTGCCGGGTCGGATGCTAAGTCGGCTTCGTAAGCTCACTCGACTTAGTCCACACGGCCTTCTCGACCTGATCGTCGCGCAAGCGGCCCTCCTCTCGGCCGAGTGGCAGATGCGGACGAAGCCGATTGGGTCGCTGACGACGCGGGAAGCTCCGTCCCAGTTGAGCCTCACCGGTTCGCCCGAGTCGCCGAACACGCAGCAACGCGCACGCGATATCGCGACCGCGGTTCGACGCGCCGCGGACCACGGACTTTTCCGCCCCTTCTGCCTCGTGCGCGCGATGGCGCTTCGCTCCCTGCTCGAGCGCGCCGATATTCGCGGCAGTGAGATCCGTATCGGCGTGCGGCACCGCGATGACGTCTTCGCCGCGCACGCCTGGGTGCGTTGGAACAACGAGATACTCGGCGACCTCCCCTCGCACGTCGCGACCTTCACCGAAGTGGACGATATCCGCGTCCTCGGGCGCTCGTGAGCGCGATTGCCGTGGGAGCGGGAGCACGTGGTGGGCCACACGCGGCCCTTGCGCGGCAGATGCTCGCGGCCATGCCACGGCGCGGCGATCTGACGCTCGCGCGCATTGGTGGCGACGAGGCCTGCGCGCTCGCGGCATCGCGCTTCGATTGGGAAGGCTCTGTTGAAGTCGCGACGGTGGGCGGAATCACCGTCTGCGCCGATGCCACGCTGTACTATCGCGATGACCTGATGCGACGCGCGCTCGGACGCACCGCGCTCGGCGGCGCCGGTACCGCGCCTACAGGACGCACCGCGCGCGCCGACGAAAGCGCGGCGCACCTGATTGCCCATGCCTAGGCCGCCCGCGGCGAGGCAACACTCGAACTGCTCGAAGGGGACTTCGCTTTTGTCGTGTGGGATGCACGCAACGCCACCCTCTCCGCGGCGCGCGACTTTGGCGGAAAGCGATCACTCTTTCATTGCTGGCATGGCGGAACGCTGCGCCTCGCCACCACCGTGGCGGGGATTCTCGCCGACTCCACCGTGCCGCGCACGTTGGATCTTGCCACCGTTGCGAGTGTGGCCGCGGGGTTGTGGTCGCATCCGCCGGCGAGCGCGTACCAGCACATCACCGAGCTCCCCGCTGGCTACGCTCTCACCTGGCGCCCGGGGCAGGCCCCGGAGGTGCGCGACTTCTGGCGCCCCCCCACGGAGATTGCCACGCGCCGGCAGCCACTCGACCCCGCTGCGGACGAACTGCGCGCGCTCCTCACCGACGCCGTGCGTGAACGTCTCTCCAGCACGGGGCCGACGGTCGTTTCGCTGAGTGGGGGATGGGATTCCACCGCGGTCTATGGCCTCGGGCGTTCGATCGCCGGCGAGCGCGTGCACGGCGTGAGCATCAGTTATCCCGAGGGAGATCCGGGCTACGAGGACAACTTCATTCGCGACGTCACCGCGCACTGCGGGGCGACTCCTGATTTCATTGACGCCTATACGATCCCGCTCTTTGTCGATGCCGAACAGGCCGCGACGCAGCGCGATCATCCTTTTGCACATGTCTACGAACACTGGAATCGCTCCCTCTCGCGCCGCGCGCGCACGGTGGACGCGCGCGTCATGCTCGACGGCATCGGCGGAGACCAGCTTTTTCAGGTGTCGGATGTCTATCTCGCCGAGCTCTTTCGCACGTTGCAGTGGGGGGAGCTGGCGTCGCAGTATCGGGTCAAGCGCACCGGGGCGGGATCGCTGCGCGAGTTCTATGACGCGGCAATCCGACCGGCGCTTCCGGAGCGGATGCAGCGCGCCTTTGCCCGCGCGCGTGGAACCGAGCATCGGCATTATCTCGAGCGTCGGGCGCCGATCTGGTTCACGCCGGCCTTTCTGCGCGAGCATCGGGTCTTTCCGCGCGAGTTCGCCGCTCGGCCTCCCTTGCCGCGCGGGAATCTGGTGCGCGCCGAGTCGGAGGTGTTTCTCCGGTTCCCGTTCTACCCGCGCGTTTTTGCGCAACTGTACGGCTTCGCGCTGGACGAAGGGGTCGAGATGCGGTCGCCTCTGCTCGACGAGCGGGTGGTGCGCTTCGCGATGCGGCGCCCTTGGTCGGACCGGGCGGACGGTGGGGAGACGAAGCGGCTGCTCCGCCGTGCGATGCGCGATGTTCTGCCGGCCGCCGTGCTGGCGCCTCGGCCGCACCGAACGGGGACCACCAGCGCATATTTCATGCGCGGGATGCGCGCCGAGGGATGGCCGCTCGCCGAACGCATGCTGGCGGAGAGCCGGCTCGCACAGATGGGCATGATCGACACGGCGCCGCTGCGCCGCGCGTGGGACCACATTCTCAAGTACGACGACGAGCAGCTCGCGGGCCGCGTGTTCTTCACGCTGCAGGCGGAGCTCTGGATCCGGGGCCAGACCGACTGATGCCGACTTATTCCGTGTATGGAAGCTGTCTTGAATCGACGCTCGAGTTTCCCGAGCTCACTCCGATGCCCAGCGCGACACCGCGCTGGCGGCTCTCGGTGGTGCCCGCGCTGTTCGAGATGTTTGAGCCGGTCGCGGTGGGAGACGAACTGATCTACGGCGAGTGCCATGCGCGGCTGTTCAAGCATCGCGATGGATATCGGATCGTGGTGGACGACACCGGCTCGTTCGAGCTGGAGACAGGGGGCTACATCATTGCCGCACCGAAGGAGGGGGCCTTTCCCGACTTCGTGCGTGCGCATCTGTTGGGGCGTGTCCTCGCGACGGCGCTCTTTCACGACGGCATGCTCCCGATGCACGGAAGCGCGGTGCAGACACGCGAGGGAGTCGTGGTCTTTCTCGCGCCGAAGGGCTACGGCAAGTCATCGATGGCCCTGGCGATGGTGAAGGCGGGCGCCGCGCTGGTGAGCGATGATCTTCTGCCGGTGGAGGCCACCACGCCACCGCTGGCCTGGCCCGGTATCCGGAGCCTGCGCGTGCGCGACGACTCGGTGCGCGCGGTCGGCGTCGACGCGGCCGGCGAGCCGACGCGTGAGGGGAAGGTCGCCCTGCATCAGAACGCGGGGCCGATGGCACCGGACACGCCGTTGCCACTGGCCGCGATCTTCCTGCTCGCGCCAACGACCGAGGAACTCGGTGACGACGCGGTGCGCCGCACGCCACTCGCACCAGTGCTCGCCGCCGCCGCGCTCGTTGCACATGTGAAGATCGGCCGCATGCTCGGCCCGAGCGCCGCGGGGCAGATGCTCCAGCGCGCCGCGACGATCTCGAGCCTTGTGCCGGTGCATCAGTTGGTGATCGCCCGCGATCTCACGCGGCTGCCTGAGGCGGCGGCGCAGGTGATGGCGTGGTACGGCGGGCCGGCGAAGGGCTGAGCTTGCCAATGCATTCCGCGCTCTCCGGCGAAACGCGATTCGCGTTTCGCGCTGCTGACAACTCGGCGACCGCCGAGGAATTGCTCGCGCTCGCCGGCGCGGTGCGCGATTGGCCACGGGCGCTGACCATCGCCGAGATCGAGGGGGCCACGCCGGCACTATGGCGCGCGCTGCAGCCGAATCGCACCGCGATTCCGAAGGAAGTCGCCGAGTTTCTGCGGATGCGCACGATGGTCAGCGAGTTCCGGATGACGCTGTTGAGTCAGCGAGCGCAGGAGTCCGTGCGCGCGCTCGTGGCGGCCGAGATACCCGTGATGCTCCTGAAGGGCGCGGCGATTGGCGCATTGACCGACCCGACCTTTCGGACGCGTCCGATGGGGGATGTGGACCTGCTCGTGCATCCCGCAGATGCGGCGCGCGCCTCGGAGATTCTCCTCGCCACCGGTTGGTCCGTGACGACCGACCCAGTGGTGGTGGAGTTGCTACAGGGGCAGCATCACCTGCCGCACTTTGTGCGGGCAGATCTGCCAGGCCTCCGGCTTGAGTTGCACACGATGCTGTTGCCGCCGGGGCACGCCTTCGCGCTCGACCTCACGGCACTCTGGCGCGAGGCGATTCCGGCACCGGCCCCGTTCGAAGGCGCGGTGTTGCTCTCGCCCGAGCATCACCTGTTGCACGCGAGCATTCACTACGCTTGGCAGCATCGCGTGCACTTCGGCAGTTGGCGCACCATGCGCTCTGTGGCCGTCCTCACGCAGCGCCCTGGGTTCTCGTGGGAGCGATTACAGCGCGATGCGCGCGCCGTGAAGGCGGGCACAACGGTGTATTGGACGTTACGGATGTCGGAACTGCTGAGCGGGATCGCCGTGCCGGCGGAGGTGCTGACCCAATTGGCTCCGCCGAATCCACGCTGGCTGATGCGAGCGTTGGAGCGACACTTCGCGGCGGCGATTGCCGCTGGCGAGGGGACGACCAGCCCCTCGGTGCGCCTGACGCGTCGGCTCTGGCTCGCCGCGCTCCGCCCGCAGTGGAGTGGGCTCGGCAAAGTGGCGCGCTATGATCGCGGTCGCGACTGGGACCGCGCGTATGGGCGCGAGAGCAATGAGACGGAGCTGCATCGCGTCGCACGCCATGCGGCGAACTATCGCACCTGGTGGGCATTTGTTTCGCACACGTTGCGCGGGCAATGAGCGCTGAGGCAGCGAGTTCCGGTGCAGTTGGCGCTGGTGCAGTTGGCTCTGGCCCAGTTGGCGCGGGCCCAGTTAGCTCCGGTGCAGTTGGCTCCGCCGTCCCGCGCTGGATTCCCCCAATGCGCTGGAGCGGGACGTTCTTCTCGTTCGGTGCACCGGCGCTCGTGCTCTTCGTGACGGCGCGCGTCGCAGTTCCCGCCGTCAGCCAGCAGCTCGGACTCCCGCCCGTACTCTGGTTCGTCACCTTCACGGCGTGCTACGTGTTCGCGCCGTTGCTCGTGATTGCGCTGTTGCGATTGCGCGCCGAGGCGCTCGAGGACGTCGCAGTTCGGCGAGAGCGTCTGCGCTTTCGCGCGCTCACCCGCACCGACTGGCTGTGGGTGCTCGGCGCCGTGGCGCTAGCCTCGCTAGCGAGCGCCGGGATCCTTGCACTCCTGCGCGCACTCGGCGTCGCGGAGATCGTGCCGACCTTTCTCGCCAACAGCGGAGAGCAGGCCTTGGCGCCCCGCGACCTGACGATCGCGTGGATCGTTTTTGGTGTGATCAGCGTGGCCGCGCAGGAAGTACTCTGGCGGGGAGTGTACCTGCCACGTCAGGAGCAGGCCGTTGGCTCGCTTGCGTGGATCGCCAATGCAGCCGGATGGATGCTCTTTTGCGCCCCACTCGGCTGGGCGCTACTCTTGGCGCTCCTACCGGTATTGATCGCGGTGCCGTACGTGGCACAGCGGCGCTCGAACTCACTTGCCGGCGCCATGATACACGCCGGAGCCGCACTTGTAGCATTGATATACGGCCAGATGTAGGATGGAGGTTGAACGTCGAACACCAACGCAGTGCCGTTCATCTTTCATCCTCCATCCCCCACCCTTCATCCTTTAAGAAGAGATGCCCCTTCTTCTCGCCGCCTTCGCCTGGCTCACCGTTGGGACGCAGTTCTACCTCTCGATCAGTGGCGCCATCGCCGACGGGAACGGCGCGCTACACGGCGTCGTGAGTTACTTCGGCTACTTCACGCTGATCACGAACATCCTCTGCGCGGCAATCGTGACGGCGCACGC
>CAYUMN010000135.1:0-2165 GCA_964445835.1 uncultured Gemmatimonas sp. | reverse complement strand
GCTACTTCACGCTGATCACGAACATCCTCTGCGCGGCAATCGTGACGGCGCACGCCGTAGGAGGGGGCCGCACGTCAACGGGTGCAACGGGTGCAACGCGTGCACTGGGCTTAATGGACGCGACCAGCCTCGGTGCTTTTCTCCGCCGCCCCGGCGTCGCCACCACGGCGGCCACGGCCATCATCATCGTCGGTATCGTCTATCACCTGATCCTCGCCGGCCAATGGAATCCGCAGGGGATCGATCTCGTGGTCGACACCATGCTCCACACCGTCCTCCCGATCGCCTTCGTCCTCTTCTGGTGGCGGAGCGTCCCGCGCGGCGCGGTGGCCTTCGCGCACATCCCGGGGTGGATCGGTTACCCGGCGGGCTACGCCATCTATGTGTTCGTCCGTGGTGAGTTGGTGGACTCGTATCCCTACCCATTCATTGACGTCGCGGCAATCGGCTACGGCCTCGCGCTTCGCAACGCGGTCGGGATTGCCGTAGTATTCGTCGCGTTGGCCGCGCTCTTGGTCGGCCTGAATCGCCTGATCGGCCCCGCCGCACCGCCCGCCCCCCCGGAGAACTGATGCTGCTCGCTCGCGTCGCCCTGCACCCGGTCGTTCAGACCGCGGCCGAACGTCTCGCTGTTGCCCGTGAAGGACTCGATACTCCGCTCGCCGAACGCGCCATTGGCCTGCTCGGCATCGCGACGATGCTCGGCATCGCTTTTCTGCTGTCGTACGATCGCAAGCGAATCGATTGGAAACTCGTGGCCTCAGGGCTCGCGCTACAAACAGTGTTCGGACTCATCGTCCTCAAGACCGAGGCGGGGCGCGTCGTCTTCCAGAAGATCGGCAGTCTCATCACCTCGCTCCTCGGCTTCCAAGAACAGGGCGCGCGTTTTGTGTTCGGCAATCTCGTGCAGTCGAGCGTGCCCGTGACCGGTGGGCCGGCGGAGGGCGCGGGGATGGTCGCGCAGACGGGAGCGTACTTCGCCTTCAATGTGTTGCCGACCATCATCTTCTTCTCCGCGTTGATGTCGGTGCTCTACTACCTCGGCGTCATGCAGATCATCGTGAAGGGACTCGCCTTCGTGATGCAGAAGACACTCAAGACCTCGGGCCCGGAGACGCTCTCCGCCTCCGGCAACATCTTCCTCGGGCAGACCGAAGCCCCGCTGCTGATCAAGCCGTTCATCCACTCGATGTCGCGCTCGGAACTGAACACCGTGATGGTCGGCGGATTCGCGACCGTCGCCGGTGGTGTGCTCGCCGCGTACGTTGGTATGCTCTCCGGCTGGTTCCCAGGAATTGCCGCGCATCTGCTCGCGGCCTCTGTGATGAATGCGCCGGCCGGTCTCGTGCTCTCCAAGATTCTCGTTCCCGAGAGCGACGAAGCGCGCGCGAAGGCGGAGGGACTTCGCGAAGCCGAGGAGGCGATGAAGGCCGCCGAGCCCGTGCCGGCACGCAAGCGGTTGTTTCAGATCGGCGGACACAGCGGAGAGAGTGGTGCGATTGAAGCCGCGGCGAATGGCGCCGCGCAGGGCGTGCAGCTCGCCATCAATGTTGGCGCGATGCTGATGGCGTTCGTTGCGCTCGTCGCGTTGCTCAATGCGATGCTCGGGTGGTCGGGGAGTCTCGTTGGAATCGATGGCCTCTCGTTGCAGTCGATCCTCGGCGCGTTGCTGCGTCCACTGGCTTGGGTGATGGGCGTGCCGTGGCAGGACACCGCGTACGTGGGTTCGTTGATCGGCATCAAGGCGACGCTCAACGAGTTTGTGGCGTATGCCCAGTTCGGTGCGGATCTCGCCGCGGGCCAGGTGCTGCAGCCGCGGTCGGCGATCATCCTCACGTACGCCCTGCTCGGCTTCGCGAACTTCAGCTCCATTGCGATCCAGATCGGTGGCATTGGTGGATTGGCCCCGGAGCGAAAGGCGGAGATCGCGGGGCTCGGGCTCCGCGCGATGATCGCCGGCAATCTCGCGGCGTTCATGTCGGCGTCGCTCGCGGGGATGTTGGTGTAGTGCGATGGCCACGCACGCCGAGTTCCATCGACTCCAGGCTGTGGGATTATTGCGCGCGGCCGTGCTTGGTGCGAATGACGGACTGACCTCCACTGCCTCGCTCGTCGTGGGCGTTGCCGCGGCCTCGGCGGAACGCGGCCCCATTCTCATTGCCGCC
>CAYUMN010000134.1:0-8799 GCA_964445835.1 uncultured Gemmatimonas sp. | reverse complement strand
CCGTGCGGCGTAGCTCCAAGGTGTCAACGAAAGTGAGGCAAGATCCTGGCCGTGCTATTGAGCGCGCGCTACGCGCGCGCTATTTGATTCGGCTGAAGCTGAACCGTAGGCGTGAACGAGTCCGGCAGCGAGTCCGGCTAGCGGCGGTGGACTTCGCGCCGGTTGCCGATTCGCACGACGGTCACGATCAGCGCGGCATCGACGATCTCGTAGAGAATCCGGTAGTCGTCCTGGCGGACACGGTACTTGTCGTCGCCACTCAGCTTCTCGACCCCCGTTGGACTCGGATCGTCGGCCAGTGCCGCGATGCGTTTCACGATGCGCTGTCGGTCCTTCGTGGGCACGCCTCCGAGTTCCTTGGCGGCCGATCGCGTCATCAGGATGCTATAGCTTGCCACGCTTCTTCAGATCGCGGACGACGGTCTCGAAGGACACCCGGGGCTCCTTCACGCGATCACGAAATGCCGCCAGATCATCCGCGTCTTCGGCGAGGCTGTGCCGGACGGCGGCATTCACTAGCTCAGAGATACTGGCCTCGGTCTCGGCGCTCTTGAGCCGGAGCGCCCGGTGCAGCGTGGCGTCGAGGTAGACGGTGGCGCGCTTGGTGGTGGACATAAATGAATACTAACGTTATAACGTCACAACGTCAGTACAGCTCTCTGAACTCAAGTGTGAATTGCATCACTGCGCTTCACGCGGCATCGAGTTCCGGCGCCGCGCCGCGTTGGCCGTCCGGACGGCGTCGCCCGTGGGCGCCCGGCCGCAGCGGAGACCGATCGGACGCCCTGGTTGGACTGACGCGCACGCCGAATGTCCCGGCGCGTCGTCGGGGCGTCGGGGTGAGGCTCAGCGGGCCTGAATGGCCTCCGCCGCGCGGCATCGTCGGCCCACGTCTGGAGCAGGGCTGGGTTTGGACGGCAGCGCGCGCACCAAGATCGAAGCGGCCACGCCGCCCTTCACCGCCATCTCCGACCTCGTGCACCGCACGAGGCTCGACCGACGCCCGCTGAGTGCCCTCGCCGAGTCGGGGGCGTTCGCCGCGTTCGTCGAGGACGAGCCGATGGCGCGGCGAAGGCGAGTCGCGCTCTGGCGCGTGCTCGAGGCGCAGCGCGAGTGCGCAGGCCCACTCGCACTCTTCCGGAAGTCGCGCGTACCGCCGCACCTCCCCGCGTTCGCACCGCCGGAGCTCATCGAGGCGGACCACCGGCTCACGGGGCTCTCGCTCAACGGCCATCCGATGCGGCATCTGCGCGAGCTGCACACGCTGCGCGATGGCGCACCCGTGGCACTCGCGGGACTGGTGATCTGCCGTCAGAGGCCGGGCACCGCGACGGGGTTCGTCTTCCTCACGCTCGAAGATGAGACGGGGACGATCAACGTGGTGGTGACGCCGCGGCGCTTCGAGGAGCAGGCGCTGCTGATCTCACGTACGCCGTTGCTGTTCGTCCGCGGGGTGCTGCAGGTGGAGAGCGGGGTGTACACCATAAGCGCCAAGTCATTCTCGCCGCTCAAGGCGTGAGCGGAAGAGGATGCGGTGAAAGGGCATCACTACAAATGAAGTGCGTCCGAAGCGTACGGTGCTCTGCCGTCAAGCAATTCTGAGGCGATTCATTCTGACGCTGGAAGTTGCACGACGACGCTGGAGAACATCGCGCGCAAATCAAATACACCGCGACCTTCACTATATGCATACACGATCAATCCTGCCTGCAACTCCAAAGGCAGGTCCGGACGATGATACTCTTTCAGGACGTGCCAGAGGGAATCACCCGGGGTACGGATCTCGGCGGTGATCGTCGCTCCAGAACGAACGAGTCTCAGTTCAGCGTCCCCGTCGGGCCAGGGAACGGAGCCCACGTCACTATCGCCGTTCCGAGTAGACTTGAACTCCGCCTGAAGAGAGCTCCCTCGGTGGCCGATAACCACAAACACATAATTCTCGAGCGAGAGCGGGCGATCGCCTATGTCACTCCGGAGCATAAGCCCGGCGAACTGCCACTCGCGGTCGGGCGCTAACATCGGATCACTCGCACGACGAACCCGCACGTGGCTAACGATCTCCACATTACCCGCGATCGGGAGATGGACGAAGGGACCGCGCTTGTTCATCCACCAAACGCTTTCACGCGACGCGTCGGCAATCAACGATCCACCATCCACCTTGACATAAAGCGCGTCACGCTCACGCCACCGCCACGCATCCGATAGCCGTCCACCTGAAAACTGCTCGACGAAAGGGAAACGTACCGACTCTGAGGGTCGCGGGGCGGGCAGAAACGCGCCCAGACTCAGAGACGCCGCGCGAAAGACACGCGAAT
Organism: uncultured Gemmatimonas sp.; assembly: GCA_964445835.1. Classification (GTDB taxonomy): domain Bacteria; phylum Gemmatimonadota; class Gemmatimonadetes; order Gemmatimonadales; family Gemmatimonadaceae; genus Pseudogemmatithrix. Next base: position 6,481 of record CAYUMN010000134.1, on the reverse strand, counting down.
CGCGATCCCGCACCCGAGATCCGACAGCCACAAGGGCTACCGCGCCGGCAGCGATCACTGCCCAAAGAACCATTCGAGAACCCCGCGCTGATTTGTTCACCGTGGAATACTGCTCGCCGCCGCGGTCTTTGCGAACCATTGCTCGATCAGATTCGTCAGCCGTTCCTGATGCTCCGACCGACTTAGGACGTGGTCGATCTCCGGCATCCAAGCAACCTCCAAGCGCCCCGTAGCATAGCCGCGCGGCAGAGACTCGCGAACCTGCCGCGACGAGTTGCAGTACGAATGGGCTCCCGAACTCAGGACAAACAGAAGGTTGGCGCCGCCCCTTCCGATCGATTCTGAACCGAGGTTTGCCTCCTGTTGACCGGCGACAAGCAGCCCGTAATGATCGGGTGCGCGAGCAGCGTCATTCGATGAGGCGCGAGCGGCTAGGCGCAGTTGGATCGAACGTCCGGAGAGCACGTTCCACCAAGCACGCGGGCTCCGAAGCCTCCTGACCGCATCGCGAAAACGAAAACCCCACGTGCGATGAACAGTGGGATCAAAGAGCACAATCGACGCGACACGTGAGTCTCGAATAGCGACATAGAACGCGTTGTCGGCGCCAGAACAGAAGCCGATGAGGGACACTTGGGTACTTGGCTCCGCTCCGGCGCCAAGCGCGACACCAATAGCATCGTTGATATCGGAGACAGCGGTGTCGCGAAGATTCGTTTCTGGGGAGCGAGCACTGTCACCGATGCCTGAAAGGTCGAACCTCAGCACCGGGTGTCCCGTTCTGGCCAACGTGCGAGCAAGAACGACGGAATACCGCGAGGGTCCCACACGGTGCAGGATGCCAGCTCCAAGGATTACGATCGGAATTTTGCTGACGACCGTCGGCTCGGTGAGAATTCCAACGAGCGTGCCGTGCCGCCCGAACGTCATCGGCCGTTCTCGCCACAGTGTCTCAGTCCTCATATGCTACGACTCCAGCCATGAGACAATGCGGTCGATCGAATGCACCGGTGCAGCGCCGGCACCATTGTCATGCTCCTCGATCCAGCATGGTGCTCCAGCGCTCTCGGAGTCGACAACCAAGTTCGAAATGGAGGTAAGGTCGAACGGCATGAGTTGTCCGAGTGATAGCAGTATTAACACACGGACCCGACTATTGAGTGGCGAGTGAGACAACTGCGCGGCGAGATGTGGCACTAGCGAGAGTGGATGAGCTAATGAGTGCCGATCGTTCTCAGAGTCCGGCACGTCCGTCTCGCTCCGAGGGGTACCCGGCTCCGGGCTCTCCAGACTAACCGGATCCCAGAGTACAATCCGCTCCACTGGCATCCCTCCGCGCCGTGCAGCCTCCAATGCGATTCTCGCACCGACACGAACGCCAACCAGTACGATTCGTGAAACCCCCGCGAGACTTGTGAGCTCTTCTACCGCGACCTCGATGTCGAGCAGAGCCTGCTCCGCTGTGTGCGTGGACTCGTCGCCGAGTGAATCTCCCGTCCCCATGAAGTCGAATCGCAGAACGTCAAATCCCTTTTCGCTGGCTTTCATCGCCAACAGTCTCAGCGCGCGGTGCGCGCGGATAGCCTCCCATCCGGTCGGGTTGGCGATTAGGAGCCCAATTCGACGGCGCGGCGACTTTGCAGGGTCGTAGATGCCGAACAGCGTTGAGTGCTGGAGACCGAAGTGAAGCGGAATCATTTGATCCCGTCCGCCATTTGCGCCAGCGTGTTGAAGAAGAACACCCTCGCGTCGAGTTCCAGTCCGTTGTCCCGTCGGAGTCGCCATACCGCTTGAAGGGCGAGTAGCGAGTGACCGCCGAGCTCGAAAAAGTTGTCGTGACGTCCGACGCGCTCCAGCTGGAGCAGTTCTGTCCACACGGCAGCAATCGTCGTCTCGACCCCGGGCGCCGGTGCTTCATAGTCCGGCTTCGCCCGTGATGCATCCGCGAAGGGATCCGGCAGGGCCCGCCGATCGACCTTACCGTTCGGCGTGAGCGGCACGGCCTCAAGAAAGAGAATGACACCGGGGACCATATAGTCAGGTAACTGTTGCCGCAGTGCCCGTCGGATCTCCGTGGCACTCGGCTTTGCGTGCGCGGTGGAATCGAGGACCACGTACGCGACCAGCCGACGATCGCCGTCATTCCCACGCACGTCGACCACGGCTTGCCGCACCGCGGGTGCTTGGGCCAGCAAACTCTCGATCTCGCCGAGTTCGATGCGAAAGCCGTTGATCTTCACCTGATGATCGAGTCGGCCGAGATGCTCCAGCACCCCGGCGGGCGTCCAGCGGACCGAATCTCCCGTCCGATAGACTGCACTGCCTGGATCGAAGGGGTCTGCCACGAAGCGTTCGGTCGTCAGCTCCGGTCGGCCGCGATAGCCGCGAGCGACGCCCGCCCCACCGATCCACAGCTCTCCCGGCACGCCAGGCGCTGCCAGTTGCCCGGAACGATCCATCACGTAGACCCGGGTATTGGCGATCGGGAGGCCGATCGGCACCGTCGTCTCGGAGGTCTCGTCGCCTAGGCGGTACACCGTCGACCAGATCGTCGTCTCTGTCGGACCATAGAAGTTCCAGACTGCGCTCCCTCGTTCGCGCAACGGCGTCACGAGTTCACGCGGAAACGCCTCACCGCCACACCACACCTGCTGCAGGCTGCCCTGCCATCCGGCGTCGAGCAGCATCCGCCATGTCGCCGGTGTGGCCTGCATCACCGTCGCGCCACTCGACACGAGGAGGGCTATCAGCGGTTCCGGATCACGGGCATCCTCTGCCCGCGCGAGTTCCACGCGTGCGCCGACGCTGAGGGGGAGCCAGAGTTCAAGTCCCGCGATGTCGAACGAGAGCGTGGTCACCGCCAGCAAGACATCGTCGGTACCCAAGCCAGGCGCCTCCGCCATGGACTGCAGGAAGTTCGCCAACGCCCCATGGGACACCTCGACGCCCTTCGGTCGGCCAGTGGAGCCCGAGGTGTAGAGCACGTACGCCAGCCCGTCTGCCCCGGCGCTCCAGAGCGGATCCGCCGGGTCCCCGCCGCTTCCCTCCTGCTCCAAGGCACTCACGGATACCGCCGCCACATCTCCGCCGGGGTCAAACCCACTCTCGTCGCGTACGACGAGCGTGCACCCCGCGTCCGCCACCATGAACGCGAGTCGGTCCGCCGGGAAGGCGGGATCAAGCGGCAGGTACGCCCCGCCAGCGCGCCAAATCCCCAGGAGCGCCACCAACATTTCTGGCGACCGTTCCACGCTCACGCCGACAATGCTCTCCGCGCCGCAGCCCCGTCGCCGAAGCGCCGCGGCGACGGTTCCGGATCGCGACCAGAGCGCCTCGTACTTGAGTCGCGCCGCGGCCTGCGACACCGCCACGCGGTCGGGTACGCGAATGGCCTGCGCCGCGACCAGCGCCACCGTCGTAGTCGAGCGCCAGAGTCGGGTCGTAGCGTTCCGTCCCTCGACCAACAGCCGACGCTCCGCCGTCGCGAGAAAGTCGAGCTCGCCGACACCCTGCTGGGTATTCGCCAAGCCCTGCTCCAACAGGCGGAGCACGTGCGTTGCGAAGCGTTCGACCTGGGGCTTGGAGAAGAGACTGGCATCGTAATCGATGCTCAGGGCGCCACCCTCCTTCATCCACCGCACGTAGAACGCCAGCTCGGCCTGCGTCCCCGTGCGCTCGATCTCATAGCGCGCCAGCGAAAGGCCGCCGACCTGACCCGTCGCGCCGGCATCCGCCTGCTCGAATGACAAGAGCACCTGAAAATAGGGATTACGGGTGCGGTGCCGCTGCGGATTCAGCGTCTCGACCAGCAGACTGAACGGGAACTCGCGATTCGACCACGCGTCCAGTACGATCTTGCGATTGCGCTCGAGCAACGCGGGGAACGACTCCGTGCCGTCGATGGTGGTGCGCAGGATCATGGTATTGATGAAGAGACCGACGCCAGACTCAAGCCGCTCGTCTCCTGCGGTGAGGAGGGCGGGCACGCCGACCGCGATGTCGGATTCACCTGAGTAGCGACTCAAGACGGCCTGCAGCGCCGAGAGCACGACGAGGAACGGCGTGCTGCCTAGCACGTTCAGCCGCTCCACGCGCTCCATCAAGTCGCGGTCGAGAGGGAAGAGGACTGTCCCGGCTTCGAAGCTTGGAGTGTCCTCGCCATCCCCAGTCGAGAGGTCGAGCGAGGCAGGGAGCGTCGTGAGGCGCTCGCGCCAGTACGCCAGCTGCGCATCGAACTCTCCCGCCTCGACGCGGCGTCGGCTTTCGAGCGCCCACGCCCGGAACGACGGCGCGGGAGGCATGTCGGGGGTGCGGTTCGCCTCGAACGCCCGATATGCCGCGAGCAGGTCGTGCCAGAGCACGGAGAGGGAGTTGCCATCCACCAGCAAGTGGTGCGCGCTGAGGAGCAACAAATGATCATCGTCCGCGATCCGCAGGACTGTGACGCGCACCGGCGCATCATGCTCAAGGTCAAAAGGAACACCAAGGGCTTGGCGGAGCACCGGCTCGTACGCGTCGGCGTCCAACGCAGAGCCGTCGAGGACCTCGATCCGTGCGACACTCTCCACCTCACGCTCGAGCATCGGGGAACCGTCTTCGACGCGAGTTCGAAGTTGCAGTGCGTCGTGCCGTGCGAGGAGAAACTCCAACGCGGCCCGCAGATGCTCCAGCGACAAGCGCCCGGCAAGGCGTCGGACACCTGACACATGGTTGATCGTGGTCCCGGGCCTCGCCTGCTCCGCCGCCCAGAGCCCCTCCTGCAGATGAGTGAGGCGCAGACGGCTCGGCAGAAACTCGTCGCTCGCTGCGTGCGGTTGGACAGGAGCCAACGGAGACGCAGTTGGATCGGCATAGAGCGCAGCGAAATCACCCAGCGTCGGGTGTTCAAAGAGCGCCGCAAGTGGCTGCTCGATCCCCGTGGCGCGACGAAGCCGCGCGAGCAGCCGGATGGCCACCAGTGAGTGGCCGCCGAGTTCGAAGAAATTGTCGATCGCTGAGGGCTGTGCCACGCCAATCAGCTCGGACCACAGTTTCGCGACCATCTCTTCTGTGGTGGTGAGCGGCGCACTCTCTCCGGCACCGTCACCGAACTGGTCAATCAGTCGTTCACGCGCAATGTCCCCACTCTCGTCGCGAGGCAGTGATTCAAGTTCTACGATGTGAGTCGGCACGAGATGCGGCGGAAACAGTCGCGCAAGATGAATCCGCAAGGCGCTCTTTCGCGGCCGGCCCGACGGTGCGTACACGACGAATGCAGATACCCGCCACTGGCGAGGGCGAATCCGCACTGGTTTGACGACGACGTCTTGGATTCCCGGAAACCGACTCAGTTCTTGCTCGACAGCCGAGACATCCGGCGGCGCGTCGGAGCTCGCACTCGGGCCGCTCTCGGTGCGCCCACCGCGCATCTGCGAGAGGTGCGACATCAGGTCGATCGGCGACACGAACACGTGCGACAATGCCGGTCCGGCCAATATCATCTCCAAGGCCTCGAGTCCCTCAGCCGACTCGATTGCGTCGCCAAGCAACGCCGGTGGTGACGCCTGCGAGGAGTGCGCGGTCGAAATCTCGAACTTCGGCCCTGTGCGCCGGATGCTCGCGGTGAATCCGGATGCTTGTAAGTGTGCCCCATCATCGACGCGTCGCATCATGAAATCGCAGACGTCCACGAGCACCTTGCCGGTTTCGTCCGTGATCGTCACGTCGAATACAACGATCTCACTCGGGTCGAAATCGCTCTCAGCGAGCCGCACATAGCTGCGGATCTTCGCCGCCAGGGGCGCGAACATCGTCAGACGCGTGTACGAAAGAGGCACATACAGATCGCGGGACGGGTCCAGCCCAGGTACCAATGCCTGCGCGCACGCCGTCGCCATGTCCATCAGGGCGGGGTGCATCCGATACGCCTCGAGGTCACCCGCGAACTGCGCCGGCAGCTCCAGCTCTGCGATCGCTTCCGTCTTGCCGTAGCGGATCCGACGCAAGTTCTTCCAGCGCGGACCGAACGCCAGATGCGGATTCTCCTCAGCACCGGAGAACTGCTGCTCTCGTACCGTGCAGCGCGCGGCAATGGCCGCGAGATCGAGCGCGGGCAACTCAGCCTCGTCGGCGTAGCCGACCTTGGCAGTGACATGCTCCTGCCAGACAGTGCTCCCATCCTCAGACGTCGCGCGGCCGGCGATCGCCAGTGCGCGGTCGTTACCGCTGCCACTCGCGAGATGCACGCGCAGTTCGCGCGGCGCATCGTCCTCCACCACGAAGGGCGACATGAACGCCACGTCGCGCAGCTGCACCGGACGCCCCTCGGCGCGCGCTTCGACTGCGGCGCGCGCGATCTCCAGATATCCGGTACCAGGGATCAGCGAACGACCGCCGCGTAGTCGGTGCTCAGCCAACATCCAGTGCGACGCCACCGAGAGGTCGGCGGCGAAGAGATCCGCCTCGGAGCTGGCCCAGATCCGCGTTCCAAGCACGTCGTGGA
>CAYUMN010000133.1:0-8954 GCA_964445835.1 uncultured Gemmatimonas sp. | reverse complement strand
CCCCTAATTCCTCACTTTTTCTCTCGCTCTTCGCCTCTCGCCTTATTTCCGCGCACCCGGCTTGGCACCCGACGCCCCGCCAGCAGGAGCCGCTGGCGCACTCGTCGGGTCCGCGTCGATAAAGCTCGTATCGAAGCCCTTCCCCTTCAGCTGATTCACGAACGAGCCCTTGTCGACGGCCCGCATGTACGCCTCCTTGGGCTCCACCAGCTTCCTCTCCACCAGATCAAGCAGGGTGTCGTTCATCGTGATCATCCCGATGCGCTTGCTCGTCTGCATGATGCTCGGGATCTGGAAGGTCTTCCCTTCGCGAATCAGGTTCGAGATCGCCGGCGTCACGAGGAGAATCTCGCGCGCGGCCACGCGCCCCCCGCCGATCTTCTTGCACAACACCTGCGAGACCACGCCCTTCAACGACTCAGAGAGCATCGTGCGCACCTGTTCCTGACGGTCCGCCGGGAACTGGTCAATCAAGCGATCAATCGTGCTCGCCGCCGTCGTCGTGTGCAGGGTGCCGAACACCAAGTGCCCCGTTTCGGCGGTCTCGATGGCGATGGCCACCGTTTCCAGGTCGCGAAGCTCGCCGACGAGGATGATGTCGGGGTCCTCGCGCAGCGCCGCACGCAGTGCGCTCTTGAACGACCCCGTGTGGACCCCCACCTGCCGCTGCGTGATGATGCAGTTCTTGTTCTCGTGCACGAACTCGATCGGGTCCTCGATCGTGATCACGTGATCCTCGCGCGAGCGGTTCACGAGGTCGACCAGTCCGCAGAGCGTGGTCGACTTCCCGGAGCCCGTCGGACCGGTGACGAGCACGAGTCCCTTTGTCAGGTAGCAGAGATTCATCACTTCCTGCGACATGCCAAGCTGTTCGGCCGAGACGATCGTGCTGGGGATGACGCGGAAGACCGCGGCCATGCCCTTGCGATCGCGCAGGACGTTGGCGCGGAATCGGGCGACGCCGGTAATCTCATAGGCGAAGTCGGAGTCGTTGGTGGCGTCGAACTCCTTGAGATTGCGCTCGGGCATGATCGAGCGGAGCAGCGACTTGATGGTCGCCGGTTCCATCTTCGTCTGGCCCTCGACGCGGTGCATCTCGCCGCTCTTGCGGAGGATCGGCGGCTCGCCCACGCGCATGTGCAGGTCGGAGCCCCCCTGCTCGACGAGCAGGCGAAGCAACTTCTCCATGGCATCGCGCGCCTGCGTCGGGTCGGCCGCCGCCTGCTTGACGTCAGGAAGGGGCACGGCGTCGGTGTCGTCCGGCAGCGTCACCCGGGTGAACATCCCCGTCGAGCGCTTGAACTCCCCGTCGGCATCGACCTGAATCCGCACGGCCAGCTTCTCTCCCTGCATCATCACGCGCACGGCGAAAACGCTGTCCTCGCTGATGTACTGGAACTTGGTCGGCTGCTTCGCATCGAGCGATTGCGCCGACGCGGCTGGGGCAATCTCCTTGAGGAGCGCGACAATCTGCGGCGCGGTCAGCGCCTTCGTGACCGGGCGTTCGTGATTGTCGACAATCAGCACGGCGGCGATCCCCTCACTCATCACGAGTTCATCGGCGCGGTTGGAGATCATCACGCAGAGGACGCGGTCGAGTTGCGCCATCAGGAAGTCGCCGGCGTAAGAGGAGAATCGAGCGGGTCGCCACAACAGGCGGCGAGAGGTTCGTCTTCAAGTTGAATCGTCGTATGACGGATCCCAAAGCCCGCGACCGCCGCATGGAGTTCGGCGAGCGCGCGCGGATGATCTGCCGCCGAAGGTACGATAGCGTGGGCACTCATCGCCACCACCCCGGATGTTAACGTCCAGACGTGCAGGTCGTGGACCGCACCGACGCCGCCGACGTGGGCCATCGCCGCGCGCACGGACTCGACATCGATGTGCGCCGGGGAGGACTCCAGCAGCACATCCACGGCCTCGCGCACGAGGCGCCAGGCCCCGCGCATGATCAGCAGCGTCACAAGAATGGACGCCACCGCATCGGCCTCGAGCCACCCGAACACCCGGACGACCACCGCGGCCGCGATCACCGCCACGGAGCCAGCCAGATCGCTCAGGACATGCAGATACGCGCCGCGCAGGTTGAGGCCGGCCTCGGCGTTGCCATGCAACAACCACGCACTCGCGGCGTTCGCCAGGAGACCCCCAATCGCGACGCCGAGCATGAGGCCGCCCTCGACGGGCTCCGGCGTCCCGAGTCGTCCGACCGCTTCCCACAGGATCCCCACGGAGAGCACGAGAAGGACCGCCCCGTTGATCAGCGCGGCGAGAATCTCCCAGCGGAGATACCCATAGGTCCGCCGCGGGGTCGCGGGCTGCCGGCTGAACCACGCGACGAACAAGGCGAGCGCCAGCGCGCCGACATCGGCGAGCATGTGCCCGGCGTCCGCGAGCAACGCCACCGAGTTGGAGAGCAGCCCCCCGACAACCTCGGCGACGAAAAAGAGCGCGGTGATCCCCGCCGCGAGGCCGAGGCGGCGCGTCGAAGCGCCGTGATCGTGCGCGCCGTGGGAAGGCCCGTGCGAATAGGCGTGGGTCTGGCCGCGCGACTGGGCGTGGTCGTGAGCGGGTGCCGTGGCGCGCGCAAGCCCTCCGGCCCCCGCCGGATTCGCCCCCTCTGAGTGGCGACTGATCTGGCAGTCGTCATACCTTTCAGTGATGTGGTCACGCATCATCGGCATCGTTGTCCTGCTCGCCCTCAACGCGTTCTTCGTCGCGGTGGAGTTCGCGCTCGTCCGAGCACGGCGGTCCCGCCTTGAGGCCATGGTGCGTGGCGGGGACCATTTCGCCCGATTCGCCCTCACCGCGACCTCACGCCGTAATCTCACCCGCGTGCTGTCCGCAGGCCAGTTGGGGATCACGCTGGCCTCGCTGGGGCTCGGCTGGGTCGCCGAAGGGGCGCTGGGGCACTTCCTTGAGGGCTGGTTCGAGGCCCTCCCGCTGCCCTTCGAACAGGCGGTGCGTATCGGCATCGGTGCGACGGTCGCCCTCGCCGTCGTGACCTACCTGCACGTGGTCTTCGGCGAACTCGCCCCGCGCGCCCTCTCGCTCAACTATCCGGAGCAGTTCGCGAAGTGGCTCGCCCCGCCCATCCTTGCCTTCACCTGGCTGGTCTGGCCCTTCATCTGGCTGCTCAACGGGTCGTCGAACCTTCTCCTCCGGCTTGTCGGGCAGAAGGAGATCAGCGAAGAGGAGACGCCGCACTCCCCTGAGGAGATTCGCCTCCTCGTGGAGCGCGCGCACGAAGGGGGACTCTTGCCCGGGGCTGACGCCGAGATCCTCGGCGGCGTGTTCGAGTTCTCGGAGAAGAACGCGCGCGAGGTCATGACGCCGCGCACCAAAATCATCGCGATTCCCGTGGACGCCACGCTCGATGAGTCGGTCGCCGTGGTGGTCGAGGCCGGCTACTCGCGCTACCCGGTGTATCGCGAGACGCTCGACGACATCGTGGGGATGGTGCATGCGAAGGACCTGTTGCGCGTGTTGCGTCGTCCGCCGGCGGATTTTGCGCTCACGCAGATCGTCCGTCCGGTGCATGTCGTGCCGGGCTCGCGCGAGGTCGAAGAAGTCCTCGCCGATTTCAAGCGGCGCAAGGAGCATCTGGCGATCGTGCTCGATGAGTTCGGTGGGACGGCCGGCATGGTCACCATGGAGGACCTGCTCGAGGAAATCGTCGGCGAGATCCTCGATGAGTACGATGACGCCATGACCTCGACGTTCAAGACGCAGCGGCCGGATGGGACGCGGCTGGTGCGCGGGGATGCGAACATCAACGAGATCAACGACGAGTTGGGGCTCGTGATCCCGAATGAGGATTTCACGACGATTGGCGGATATGTGTTCGGGCTGCTCGGTCGGTTGCCGGTCGCGGGGGATAAAGCGACGGGGTCGGGGGCGCAGTTCACCGTCCTGGAGATGGATGGGCGGCGCATCAAGGTGCTGAGTGTCGAAGTGGTCCCGATCAAGACCTGAGCGGCCTTCGTCCCGTTAGCGCCGACCCGCGATCCGTGCGGCAATTTCGGCAGCAATTCGTGCGGCGAGCAGCAGGGCCTGCACCATGCTGCTGGGGTCCGCGATGCCCTGCCCCGCGATGTCGAGGGCGGTGCCGTGGTCGGGCGAGGTGCGTGGGAAGGGGAGTCCGAGGGTGACGTTCACCCCTTCACCGAAGCTCGCCACTTTGATTGCCGTCATGCCCACGTCGTGATAGGGCGCGATGACCACGTCGAACTCGCCCCGCATGGCGCGGACGAACACGGTGTCTGCAGGGAATGGGCCGGCCATTCCGCTCTCGCGAGCCGCCGGCGCCAGGATCCGCGTGTCCTCGTCGCCGAAGCGACCGCCGTCGCCGCCATGCGGGTTCAGGGCGCACAGGGCCAGCCGGGGCTCCGCGATGCCGAACCAGTCGCGGAGTCCGGCCCGCGTGAGTGTGGCCGCGCGGACCAGCGCCGCGTGTGTGACCGCGTGCGGGACGTCGCGCAGGGCGATGTGCGTCGTGGCCAAGACCACGCGCAGCTTCGGTGACGCGAGCATCATCACGGTGGGCGTACCGGTGAGTCGCGCGAGCATCTCCGTGTGGCCAGGGTCGGTGTACCCCGCCGCGGCGAACGCCGACTTATCGATCGGGGCGGTCACGATTCCCTGCACCGCACCGAGCGTTGCGAGCGTCACGGCGCGCTCAATCGCTCGCGCGGCAAGCGCACCGGCTTCTGCCGCCTGTGCGGGCGCGCGCGCGCCATGCCCTCCGCGCCACGTGCCGACCGACTCCTCGACGGCGACGCCCGTGCCCTCCGGACCCACCACCACGAAGCGGGCGGCGCTCGCGACCTCTGGGGTCGCGAGCGCCGCTCGCACGATCTCGGGCCCGATGCCCCGCGGATCCCCGAGGGTGACCGCGAGCGTGGGGAGCGTCATAGCCTCAGCGAGACGTAGTACTCGCGCCGGAGCGTGTCGAGCGTGCGGCGGTTGGACTTCTCCTCGCGCAACTGCTTGCGCACCCGCTCCTGGAACTCATCGAGTTCCCACTCGCCCGCGGGCTTGGCGAGCGTGATCTGCGCGACGGCGAACTTGCGAAGACCGGTCCCAGGGTTCGGGAGCCCGAACACCTCCGTGAAGCTCCCCTGCGGCTTGTCGCGCACCGCGAGCCGGTATTCCACCGGGAGCGAGTCGATCGGAATGCCATCGGGGATGCTACGCTCTTCGGACGGGTCATGGAAGCGTGCGACCACGGAGTCAAACGAGGCCCCAGCAATCCACATGGTGCGCGCCGAGTCGGCGCGCGCCTGTGCACGTTGGGCATCTGATTCATCGACCGTCGGACGAATCAGGATATGGCGCGCGCGCACTTCGCCGGGCCGGATGCGATCGACCCGAATCACGTGGAAGCCATACTCCGTCTCGACAATCGGCGAGACGCGGTTGGGCGGCAACGCGAACATCATTTGATCGAACGCGGCGACCATCGTCCCGCGACGCGCCCAGCCGAGATCGCCCCCCTGCTCCGCGCTGCCGTCCTGTGAGAAGGCACGCGCCACGGAGTCGAACGCGGCACCACCCTCGAGCGCGAGTCGAAGCGAGTCGGCGAGCGCCCGGGCCTTCGCGCGGCTGGCCTCGCTCGCCTTCGCCGAAACGATGATCTGACGAAACGCGACCGTCGGCGGCCGCGAACCCAGTTGGACCTTGAACCGCTCGAACGCCTCCTGCACCTCACGCTCGGTCACGTTCACGGGGGCGAGCCGCCCGAGCGCCCGCAACGTGTCGAGCGCCTTCGTCTGCAACTTCTCGCGCTGCGCCTGCTCGATGCTGCGCTTCCGATACTCTTCCGGCGTGCCGAATCCCTCACGGGTCAATGCCTCGCGGAACTCGGTCTCCGACTGGAAACGCGAGCGAATGTCCTGAATGCTGCGATCCACGACACTCGAGACCTCGGCTTCATTCACAACAATCGCGTAATCCGTCGCGACCGCTACCAGCACTTCCTCGTCCACGAGCTGCTCCAGCAGGTCGCGGGCGATTGCCATCTGTCCAGCCGAGTCGCGCGGGATCTGCATCCCGCGCGCACGGGCCATGTTGACGCGCTCGAGCACCTCACTCATCAGGATCGGCTTCTTCGCCACAATGGCGACGATCCGGTCCACATCCACCATGCGGAGGGAACCGGCCCCTTCCTGCGCCGCGACGGGCGCGGCGAGGAGGGAGAGCGCGAGCAGAAGGCGTCGGGCGTTGATCACTTACGGGGTCTTGGTTGCAGGAGCCGGCGTCGCCGCGGACGGCGGTGTGGTCGGGACCGGCACCGCCGACGGCACTGCGCTCGCCGCCGTCGAATCGGCCTTCGCGCGGAGCGCCGTGGCCTCGGCCAGCGCACGGTCGAGCCCCGCCGTCACCACGCGGCTCTCGAAGCGGTCACGCAGCACGATCGCGACCTGCTCCGGCACTTCCACAAACTCGCCTTCGTTGCGGAGGAGCTTGCTGATGTACTCCTCCACGCGGGTCGACGCGAGACGCTCACGCGCCGACTTGTCGGCTCCCGCTTCGGCGAGCTGCGCCGGCGCGAGTTGCAGGCCCGTCATGACGCGCACGACCCCCGCCCAGAAGGTCTGACGAATCTCCGCCAACTCGGTGGAGTCGAGGACGATCTTTGCCGAGTCCGCCGACTTGAGGAGGAGCTCGGAGCGCATGATGTTGTTCACAAAGAGCGGAATGAGCGAATCTGGCGCCTCAAGCACCTGGCCGCGCATCTGCGACTGCGGCGGGAAGGCCGCCATCCACTGCGCGAGACGCTTCGCCGAGAGATTGCCGCGGCGCGAGGTCGCAATCACCGTGTTGTCGTCGCGGTACGCGTCGACATCCTCAGCGATCGCCTTCACCAGCTTCGGCGCCGCTTCCTTCACTTCGACATTCACGTCCCGCTCAAGCGCCGCAAAGAAAACGCTCTCGGAGCGCTGCGCGAACATACCCGCGTACGCCTGGGCGAACTGCTCCTGCACTTCCGCGTAGGTCGAACGGCGGATGATGTGGTAGCCGAACTGGGTCTCAATGACCTTGGTGATCTGCCCGGGCGCAACGGAGAGGATCCCCGCGTCGAACTCGGGGACCATCTGGCCCTTCGGGAAGACGCCGTAGTCACCACCGCGCTCCTTCGAGCCCGGATCCTGCGAGCGACGCCGCGCCGTCTCTGCGAAGTTCGCCGAGGTCACCTGCGTCGCCAGGCGCTCGGCCTCACGGCGGATCGAATCGTTCGCCGTGGGGCCGAAGCCCTCCGGCTGCTTGGCGAGGAGAATGTGCGCCGCGGCGAGGAGCTCGCCGTCGTTGAACGCCTTCTCGAAATCGGCCGCGTTCGGCTTCGCCCAGTCCTTGGAAACGATCTCGTAATATTTGCGCGTGCGGAGCTGCGCGATGGCCGACCACATGCCGAGGTCGGCCATGGCGACGGTGCCGAGCGTGTCGCCCTCGGCGCCGGCCTGGCCAAGGAGCTGGTAGTTCACCCAGAGCTGGGCAATCGTGCGCGCCACGTCGGGGCGGAGCGGCACTTCGGAGTTGGCCATCAGCTGCGCGAGGCGGCTGACGCTGAGTTCCTGATTCCCGGCGCGCGCGACGAGGTCGGAGTGCGCGGTGAACGCATCCTTCAGGGCACCGCAGGCCGGCACGGCGAGCAGGATGACTGCGAGCAGAGAAGTACGAAGGCGGGTCATGGGCGAACGAATGGGGAGAGGAAGACTTCTACCGTGCATCAGGATGGATGGTCCGCAGCGCCCGAACAATGCCGTCCAGGAGGGTGGATCCACCCAGTCGCGTCAGCTTCAACGAGAGCGGCTGCACCCGGCGTACGTCCACTTGGAACTGCACATCCCGGAAGGCCGCCGCGAGCGGCTTCAAACGCGGGACCGCGTCGGCTCGGAAGTTAATGCGGGCATCCTCCCCACGCACCAGCATGGCCTCCACGCCGAGGGGGCCACCGAGGAGCCGGAGCCTGGCCACCATGAGGTAGGCCTCCGCCTGGGGCGGGAGGGGGCCAAAGCGGTCCCGGATCTCCGCCCGGATGGCATCGACATGCTCCGCCCCGCCGCACGCGCCGAGTCGCCGGTACAGGTCGAGCTTGACGGCGGCCGATTCGATATAGTCGTCGGGCAGGTAATGCGGCTGGTCGAGGGTGACGTCCGCGGGTTGCGGGGGGGGCGCATCCTCCCCGCGCTTCATCCGCGCCACGGTCTCGTCCAGCATGCGCAGGTAGAGATCGAACCCGACGGCATGTACAAAACCGGACTGCTCCGGCCCCAGGAGATTCCCCGCCCCGCGCAGCTCCATGTCCTTCAGGGCCACGCGATACCCGGCGCCGAGCTCGGTGTGATGCTCGAGCACGCGAAGGCGGCGTTCCGCGTCCTCGTCCACCCGGTCGGGGACCATCAGGTAGCAGTAGGCACGGCGATGCGACCGGCCGACGCGGCCGCGCAACTGGTAGAGTTGCGCGAGGCCAAGGCGATCCGCCCGGTCGACGAACATGGTGTTCGCGTTGGGCACGTCGATGCCGCTCTCCACGATCAGCGTGGACACGAGCACGTCGATCTCGCCCGCGACGAACTGCCGCATGACGTCCTCGAGCTCCTTGTCGCTCATCTGCCCGTGGCCCACGCCGACGCGCGCCCGCGGCACGACGCGCTGCACATGGTCGGCCACGGCGAGAATGGTCTCGATACGATTGTGCACGAAGAACACCTGCCCGCCGCGATCGAGCTCGCGGGAGATGCCTTCATCAATGAGCCCGTCATCCCAGGGCTCGAGAAACGTGAGCACCGGCGATCGGTCGCGCGGCGGGGTCTGCATCAAGGTGAGGTCGCGCAGGCCGGCGAGCGACTGGTGCAGCGTGCGTGGAATCGGCGTCGCGGTCAACGTGAGGACGTCGGTCTCCAGCCGCATCTGCTTGAGCCGTTCCTTGTGCTTCACGCCAAAGCGGTGCT
>CAYUMN010000132.1:2347-9030 GCA_964445835.1 uncultured Gemmatimonas sp. | reverse complement strand
GAACCGTCCCGAGCGTACGCCCCATCACGCCCTCCACCGCAACTCGTAAATCGTCACGCTCGGCTTCGCCACACCGCGCGGCGCCTCCAGCCGATGCGTCGCGAGCCCCTCAATGCCGCGCGTCGCGGCCTCCTCCATGAACGCGCCGAGCGCAATACGCCCCTGATCCGCGAGCACAAAGACCCCTCCGGGCGCGAGCGTCATGGCGACCGCATCCGCGAGAATGGCCGCATAGCGCATCTCGTACAGCACATCCGCCGCAATCACGAGGGAGAACTTGCCAAGATCAGACGGCATCATGGTCCAGTCCACCATCCGCGTCCGCATCGGGCGCCCCAGCGCGCGCTCAGCGTTGTGCGCCGCGAACAGCAGGGCGTCCTCGTAGTAGTCGGTGGCCAACGCCTCAAAGCCAACGCGCTCGCAGGCGATCGAGACCACGCCGAGCCCGCACCCCAGCTCAAGCGCGCGAGGACGCGCGCCGGAAGCAGTCGCGTAGGGCACGCGGTCGAGGATCGCGGGCCCGTGCTCCAACATGTAGCACGAGAGCACTTCGGCGGAATGCCACAGGTCGGCCCAGTACGGCAACCGCTCATCGACGACGTAATCGGCTTCGGAGATCAGATCATCCGAGTTCCGCGGCTTGAGTAACGTGACGGGGAAGCCGGGCAACGGTACCACTTGCTCCGCCAGCGTGAAACGACGCTCTATTTCCGGTGGAATGGGCACCGCGGAATCACGCGGCGTGAACGATTCAGTCATAGGGCGAAGGTCTCACTGAGTGTGGCGTCCTCACCCAACAGGAGCGCCGAGAGCTGCTCGCCCGCCGCAACCGTTGTGCGATCCTCAGGGACCACGAGCAACGCGTTGGCCAACGACATCGACGTGAGGATCCCCGAACCCTGTGGTCCGGTGAGCCGTGCGCCGAGTGTCCCGTCGGCACGCGGCGCAACAATGGCGCGGTAAAAATGCGTGAGGCGCGCGCTGATGCTCACCGCTTCCTCAAGCGTCACGGTCACTGGACGGCGATGCACACGGGCGAGGCCGAGCATGCGCCGAATCATCGGGCGTGCAAAGAGCTCGAAGGTCACCATCACCGACACCGGATTGCCGGGAAGACCGATCCAGGGAATGCCGCGGACCTCGCCGAAGCCCACCGGCGCCCCGGGCCGCATGCGAATGCGCCAGAAGTCGAGCCCGGTCCCCAGTTGTTCCACCGCCGTCCGCGTATGATCGTGCTCGCCGACGGAGACACCAGCCGAGGTGATGATCAGATCGGGGTGCTCGCCCACCGCACGGAGTAAGAGATCGCGCACGGCCTCGAGTGAATCGGATGCATGCCCGAGCGAGATCGGGATCCCGCCCGCGAGCTTTACCAACGCTTCGATCGTGTATCGATTGGAACTGACGATGCGCTTCCCCTCAAGGACCTGATCGAACTCGTCCAGCTCAACGAGTTCGTCGCCCGATCCCAGAATCGCCACGCGCGGACGTCGGTGCACCGGTACCATCGCCGCGCCAATGCTGGCCAAGACGCCGATCTGCGCCGCGCCAATGGGAGTGCCCGCAGGGATCGCCACACGTCCGTGACGTACATCTTCCCCGGCCTTCCGAACGTTCTTGCCGACATCGCGGTCCTTCATGATCCGCACGAGCGCGGTGCCGCCATCGGTGTCCTCGACGCGGATGACGGTGTCGGCTCCTGTTGGAAGCGGCGCGCCGGTCATGATGCGCATGGCCTCACCGCGCACCAGCGCGCGCTCCGCGAATCCGCCCGCGGCGATCGTGCCGACCACCGGCAGACTGATGGCGTGTGTCTCCGTAGCGCCTTGCACAGTGTCGCCGAACACGGCGTAGCCGTCCATCGCCGAATTATCCCAATGCGGGAGCGTGACCGGCGACCGCATATCCTCGGCGAGCACGCCGCCCAGTGCATCGGCGAGCGGCACGCGCTCTATCGGAAGTGGACGCACCGATCCGACGGTGCGTTCGGCAGCTTCGTGAACAGAAAGCATCAGCGGGGAGTGAGGTCCATGGTCGCCAAGTACGCGACAATTGCGTCCTGTACCCGTTCGACCTCACGGGTGGGGACGGTATGATTGTTGGCGATGGTCGAGAAGATCAGTAGATGGCCATCGGCGGTGGTGACGTAGCCACTCAGTGCGCGCACTTTGTCGAGTGTCCCGGTCTTCGCGTGAACGTTCGCCATTGCTGGCGTGCCGCGCAGGCGTGTGGCGATCGTGCCATCCACGCCGCCAACGGCGAGGGCCTGATAGAACAGGTCGAAATCCTCGTGCTGGAGCATCGCGTGCAACACCCGAACAATCGCTTCCGGCGCGACAAAGTTGTGCCGCGAGAGTCCGCTGCCGTCGCGAAGCGAGGCGAGGCTCGAGTCGACACCCCAGACGAGTAACTGCCGTCGGACCACGACGCTCCCGCTGTCGGCGCGCCCCACGCCCGTGCGCTCAAGACCGAGCGTCTTGAGGAGGAGTTCGCCGATCTGATTCTGCGAGGCCTTCTCGAAGCGGGCAAGGACGGCGCTCAGGGGAGGAGAGCGCCGTGTGGCGAGGAGCGTGAGTCCGGTCGTATCCGCGAGCGAGTCCGCCTCCACCCCCTTCGCGATCGTGATCCCTCGCGCCGCGAGCACCTCGGCGAACGCATCAAGGAACGCGGCATTCGGGTGGCGCAACGCGACCGTCACGGTCACCGAGTCACCCGCGCGCACAGACCCGCTCAGGGAGACCGTGGGCCGTGGGCCGCGTACATCGCCCTCCGCAGTCACACGCGAGCGTTCCATGCAGCAGTTGCGCACGGTCGTCACGTTGAGGGCACCGAGTCGCGGCACGGTGCGCGATGGCGCGGTGCGCACCGTGACGCGGTCTCCAGCAGCAGCGCCACCCACCACGGTGATGCGCGCGAAGCCCTCGTTGAACATCAACTCGTCTGTCGGCGCAGCGTAGCCGGCGTCGAGGTCATCCCACGCCCACCCGGAGCCGAGCGTGGAATCACTGAAGGAGTCGGCCCCGCGAATCAATCGGCCGGCGATACGCTTCACGCCACGCGCCGCGAGCGAGTCGGCGAGGGCACGGAGCGGCGCCATCGCGTCACCGGCCAGTGAATCGCTCACCGAGGGATCGCCGCGCCCAACGACCACGAGATCGCCTGGCATGGTGCCGTCACGCCGTGGGGTCGCACCGAAGATCCTGGTTGTGAAGCGAAAGTCAGCGCCAAGCTGTGCCAGCGCCACCGCTCCGGTGATGAGCTTCGTGTTCGATGCCGGGACGAACAGCTTCCCCGCGTTCGCGGAATAGAGCGTGTCGCCGGTCGCAGGATCGACGATCAACACGCCCCAGTGCGCGGACCGCCAGATCGGGGCGGCCAAGAGGGAGTCCACGAAGTGGCGAAAGCCGGCGCGCGAGGGGGCGGCAGGCGAGGGCGCGCGCGAGGGGGCAGACGAAGCAGCGGGCGATCGGGCGGGCGGGGACGCCGGTTCCGTCAGGATACGCGGACGCAAGATCGCTTCGTCCCGCGGCGCGGACTGGGCGCAGGCGGCAACAAGTAGCACCAGGCCGATGCTACTTGAGAGGAGCCGTCGCGCACTCATTGCATCACCTCGCGCTCGACCCACGTGGCGAGCGCATCGAGCCACGCGGTGTCGTGCAGGGAAAAGGCCGCCCCAGAGAACCCCGCCACCGAGACATCGGACACCATCGCACGCCACGTCGTGGCATCGAACTCGGCCGCAGGCCACAGCGGCGCCAGATGCGCCTCAGCCCGATGAATCTCGATCTTCGGCAGCGCCGACGCTTTGAATCCCTCACAGAGCACGATATCGGCGTCCGCGAAATGCAGGGCGGCGATCTCCTCCGGCGAGCGCTCACGCTCCCAGCGCTCAACGAGCGCGAACTTATCGGGCGACACCATGGCAACACGTTCCGCGTTCCCTTCGTGGTAATGACGATACGTATCGGTCGTCGCCGGATCGAGATTGAACGTGTGCGACCCATGCTTGAGCGTCATCACGCGATGTCCCCGCCGCGTGAGCTCGGCTGAGAGCCGCACCACAAGCGTCGTCTTGCCCGCGTGCTTGCGGCCGACGATACAGATCATCGGCGGGACCCGGTCAGGCATGGGTCCGCTCCGCCCGCTCAAGCTCATCGCGGGTGTTGATGTTCGAGAACAGTCGCAACGGATCGCCGAAGTCCGCGACCCGCGCCACAGGCACTCGTTGCACTCGCACTTGGTCGTGGAACCCCACCACGCGCAGATCTCCGGCATCGAGCGTGCGCTCGATCGCGGGGAGGCATCGCGGGTGATACCAGGCGCAGAGCGGCTCGACGCCGCGTCGGGAGGCGTCGCTCTCCGGCAGCACGGCGTCGTATGGATCCACCGGTGGATCCACCGGAAAGGCGAGCTCCGATGACATGATCATGGCATCCGGCGCCTCGCTGCCTTCACCGATCCGTCGGAGCTCGCCGAGCAATGCGGCCGACACAAAGGGCATGTCCCACGCCACGAGCAGGATCGGCATCTGCGCGTGCGTGAGCGCGGCATGCAGGCCGCCGAGCGCACCAGCGCCCGGGCGCACATCGCTGGCTGTGCGCACGCTCGGCAACCACGATGCCCCCTCGGGGACGTTCGCGATCAGCAGCAACTCATCGCTCACGAGCGACAGCGCGGCCGCGACGCGATCAACAATGCGGCGCCCACCGACGCGCTCGAGTCCCTTGGGCGCGCCGCCGAAGCGCGTACTGCCTCCTCCCGCGAGGATCACGCCCGTGCAACTCATGGCGTCCACACCTGCGGCTGCCCGGACACCGCGCGTCCCACGAGCATCATCCCCGCCGCCCGCGCGATCTCCACCGCAATCGAACTCGGGACGCTCGGCGTCGCGACCACGCTGATGCGCGCGCGCGCCGCCTTGAAGGCGAGTTCGCCGGAGATGCGACCCGTGACCAACAGCATCAGGTCATCCGGCCGTTCGCCGGAGAGGAGTCGTGCGCCGAGCACTTTGTCGACCGCGTTGTGTCGCCCGATGTCTTCGGCATGGGTGAGCAACGACACGCCATCGGTGAGCGCCGCGGCGTGAATGCCGCCCGTGTCCTTGTAGCGCTCGCCGCGTGCGAAGAGCTCTTTGAAGAGCAGACGCGTCTGCGCCACATCAGGCACCACGGGCCTAGTGGCACGTCGCGGCACATTCGAGAGCGAGCCGAGGATCGTGGTCACGGCCCCACAACCAGAGGCGAGCACCCGCCGCCGCTCTTGGCCCTCAACAGTGGCGTAGCGCTCCGCGGGCACGGTGACCCAGAAGCCGGGCTCTTTCGCGCAGGGACGCATCGAGAGGAGATCGGCCTTGGAGTCGATGTAGCCTTCACCAAAGCACCAGCCGACGACCAACTCCGGGAGTTGATCCGGCGTACACATCCACGTCACGGCGGGTTCGCCATTCACCTCGAGCCAGACGGGGACTTCATCCACCGCATCGAGATGGATGGCCGTGGCGGCCGCGGCCGTCTCGTGTCGCTCCGTGCCGTCGGGCGGCGTCGTCATCCGCGGGCCACTAGGGTTCGACCTCAGCCCAGAGCCCAGGCTCCTCGGCGAGTCGCACGCGCGTCACGCGCACACCGTCACCGAGCGCGCGCTGCATGCGCTCCGCGATCCACCACGCCACATTCTCCGCGGTCGGAATCAGCTTGCCTTCAGCGAACTCCGGAATGTCGAGCACGAGGTTGCGATGATCGAGCGCCTCGAACACCTCGCGCTTGAGCGCGGCGTCGAGCGCGCCGAGATCCGCGCAGAATCCGGTCACCGGATCGATCGCACCACCGACCGTGACCTCGGCCGTATAGGTGTGGCCGTGCCAGTTCGGGTGGGCACAGGGGCCGAACACTGCCGCATTCTTTGCTGCATCCCACTCGGGGCGGCGATACCGATGCGCGGCCGAGAAGATGATGCGCCGCGTCAGCGAAGCACGCATAGGATCAGCGCCCCCAGAGGCGCGTGATCCCGACGGTCAGCATCAGGTTGCCATTCCACGGATTCGTCTTGCCGGTGCCGATGACCGAGGGATCGACGGTGCTGCCGTCATCGGTATAGCTGTCGGGATAGTTCATGCGCCAGAGTGCATGCGTGAGATCCACATACCACTCCACGTCGCGCTGCGTGACGCCGCGCACGGCGAATCCCCACGACGGCATGAACTTCGGACCGAAGCGGTACCCGCCGACATCGTAGTCGGAGTTGAGCGAGGCGATCATGCCGACGTTCGCGTGCACGCGCGGGGCGAGTCCCTTCCAACTCTTGTTGCCGGTGAGGGAGAGCACGAGCCCGCCATCAAGCATGACGAGCGACTCGCGGCGCGGTCCGACGGTCCGCGCCGCACCGGTGAGCAACGGGTCAACCACCGTGCGCTCAAGGCCCGGCGCGAAGCCGACGCGCGACGTGAGCCAGATCGGCCCCGGCACGTCGTATTCGTAGCGCCCGATCAGCATCAGGCCACTCTTCGGCCCGACCTTGGCCGGATCTTCGCCCGGGAGCATGAAGCCAGCCTGCAACGAGACGGCATGACGGCCGGTCGCATCGGTATAGGGGCTTTGATCGGGGAGATGCCCAACGATCTGGGCGCGCAGCGCGAGGGGAAAGGCCAAGGGCAGGGCAAGCACCAGGGCAAGCACCAAGGCAAGCAC
>CAYUMN010000132.1:0-2247 GCA_964445835.1 uncultured Gemmatimonas sp. | reverse complement strand
GGGGAAGCAGAAGGAGCGCAGACGCTCCGAGGGTCCGACGGATCACGCAGTCACTCCAGTGAGTCGCAGGTCGCGGCCGGTCATTTCGGCCGGTCGATCAACGCCAAGCATGGCGAGGACGGTGGGGCCCACGTCCGAGAGCGCGCCGCCGCTGCGGAGCGTGACGGTCTGGCCGTCCTCCACGAGCAGGAAGGGCACCGGGTTCGTGGTGTGGGCCGTATGTGGCCCCCCCGTTTCGGGGTCGATCATCATCTCGCAGTTCCCGTGGTCGGCGGTGATCAACAGACGCGCCCCCGCCTTCTCGGCCGACGCGATGATCCGCGCCAGTTGTTCGTCCACCACTTCGCAGGCCCGAATCGTCGCGGGGATATTGCCGCTGTGGCCGACCATGTCGCCGTTGGCGTAGTTGCAGAGCGTGAAGTGATGCGACTTGGATTCAATCGCGCGGGTGAGCACCGCGGTGATACCCGGCGCGCTCATCTCTGGCATGAGGTCGTACGTGGCGACGGTCTGGCTCGCCACGAGCTGGCGCTCCTCGCCGCGATACGGAACCTCATTGCCGCCGTTGAAGAAGTATGTGACGTGCGGATACTTCTCTGTTTCCGCCGTCCGCAACGTCGTCATGTTCACCGACTCCAGCACCTCGGCGACGATCTTCGCCATCGAGAAGGGCTCGAAGGCGACGGGGAGCCCGAAGGTCTGGTCGTACTGCGTCATCGTCGCGACATGGAGACGCGGGCGATCCTTCACGTCGAAGCCACTGAACCCTTCGATCGCCAGGGCGCGGACCATCTGCCGCATGCGATCGGAGCGGAAGTTCCACGTGATGAGGCCATCGCCATCGCGCATCGGTGCCACGGGGGCGCCATCGCGCACGACAACGGCGGGCTCCATGAACTCATCGGTGACGTTGCGCTCGTAGTTGCCCTCAATGAACGCCAGCGCGTCGGGCGTGGACGGACCGACCCCCCGCACGGCGGCGTTGTAGCACTTCTCGGTGCGCGCCCACCGCTGGTCGCGATCCATGCCGAAGTAGCGTCCGCCGATGCTCGCGATCACCGCGCGTCCCTGCGACTTGGCGATCAACGCCCGCGTGAACGCGAGCCCTGACTTGGGGAGGGTATCGCGTCCATCGAGTTGGAGATGCAACGCGACGCGCGGCACCTGCTCGCGGGCCGCGAGTTCGATCAGAGCCAGCAGGTGCTCGTCATGTCCATGCACGCCGCCGTTGCCGACCAAGCCCAGGAGATGCAGCGTGCCGCCGGACTTCTGCACCTGCGCGCAGATCGCGCGGAAGGGATCGAGCTGATAGAAGCCCCCCGTGCGGATGCTCTCGCCGATCCGTACGAGATCCTGCATCACCACGCGGCCCGCGCCGAGGTTCAGGTGCCCGACCTCGGAGTTCCCCATTTGTCCGGCGGGAAGCCCGACGGCCAGCCCGCTCGCATCGAGCAGCGTGCGCGGCGCACGAGCCCAGAGACGGTCCCAGGTGGGGGTGCGCGCCATCCGGATGGCGTTGCCTTCAGGATTCTCACGGTACCCCCACCCGTCGAGGACGACGAGGACGACGGGGCGATCCACTCGGGATGCCATGGTTTGGACGTGGCGTGTAGGGGGTGATAACTTCGGAGAGGCGACGCGCGACACGGCGGCACGACCGCACGCGCAATCTATTCTCGCTCCCGCCCCCCTACCAGCGATGCGTGTGCTCCGGACCCTGCTGTGCTTGACCCTCGCGACCCTCGCGACCCTCGGGGCCCTCGGGGCCCTTCCGCTCGGCGCCCAGTCGCGCCTCGCGGCGGATACTGACTTGCGCTCGTCGCCCACCGGCAATCCCGTG
This sequence comes from uncultured Gemmatimonas sp., assembly GCA_964445835.1. Classification (GTDB taxonomy): domain Bacteria; phylum Gemmatimonadota; class Gemmatimonadetes; order Gemmatimonadales; family Gemmatimonadaceae; genus Pseudogemmatithrix. The sequence goes on along the minus strand of CAYUMN010000132.1, from coordinate 407 downwards.
GCGATGCTCAAGGGGGGCACGAGTTGGAGCACCGGGACGACACGGAATGGCTGGACCCGGGTGAGCATCCAAGGGTGGGTGGAGTCGTCCCGGTTCGCCGGACCGCGCGATTCCTTCCCGCAGAGCATTGGCGGCGCGGCGACGCTGCGAATCCGTGAGGAGCCCTCGCTCGACGGGCGGATTCTCGGCGAGTTCCGCGGCGGTGCAGGGCTCAGGATCGTCGAGCGACGTGGAACCTGGGCGAAGATCCGCCGCGATGCCTGGCTGCCGGCGGGCTCGTTCACGACGGCGGCGGCTCGCACACCGCCAAGGCCGGCCCCGGCGGCGGGCGCTCCAGGAGCACCGCGAACCCCCGCGACCCCGAACCGCGCCGCGCCAGCTCCCGCAACGGCGCCCCAGTCAGCCGC
>CAYUMN010000131.1:0-9071 GCA_964445835.1 uncultured Gemmatimonas sp. | reverse complement strand
GCAAGACGCTCGTCCGGGACGGGATGCGGGTGCTCACGCATTGCAACGCCGGCGCGCTGGCAACGGCCGGGATGGGCACCGCCCTCGCGCCGATCTACGCGGCGCTCGCGGATGGCGTGCACGTAGAAGTCTTCGCCGGCGAGACGCGCCCACTGCTGCAGGGCGCACGATTGACCGCGTGGGAGCTCGCGCGCGCCGGTGTCCCAGTGACCCTGATCACCGACAGCATGGCCGCGAGCCTGATGGCTGCGGGGCGCATCGATCTCGTGTTGGTCGGGGCCGATCGGATCGCCGCCAATGGCGATGTGGCGAACAAGATCGGGACGTACGGCGTGGCGGTGCTCGCGAAATATCATCGCATCCCGTTTGTCGTGGTCGCGCCGTCGAGCACGATCGACGCGCAGACCGCCACCGGCCAGGGAATCGTCATTGAGCAGCGCGCCCCCGATGAGATCACGCACCTGGGCGGTACGCGGGTCGCGGCGGAAGGCGCGGCCGTGTACAATCCCGCGTTCGATGTCACGCCGGCGTCGTTGATCGGGCACATCGTCACCGAGCAGGGCGTGCTCGTGCCGCCGTTCCACTTCGATCACACGCCAATCACTCTTCCTCCGGCCTGACCCGTGCGACATGTCCTCGCGCTCGACCAAGGCACCACTGGATCCACGGCACTTGTGATTGCCGAGGATGGGCGCGTGGTGGGGCGCGGTTACCGCGAGATCACGCAGCACTTCCCGCAGCCGGGATGGGTGGAGCATGATCCCGAGGAGATCTTCTCGCGCACCGTCGAGGCCGCGCGTGAGGCACTGGCTGAGGCGCAGGTGGTGCCCGAGGCGCTCGGGATCACCAACCAGCGCGAGACGATCGTGCTCTGGGACCGCACGACGGGACGACCGCTCGACCGCGCACTCGTCTGGCAGGACCGTCGGACCTCGCGACGCTGCCAAGAGCTGAAGGATGCGGGGCAGTCCGAGGCGATCTACAAGGCGACGGGCTTGGTGACCGATCCCTATTTCAGCGCGACCAAGCTGGCGTGGTTGTTGCGCGAGCGCGCGAAGGGCACGCCCCCCGAGCGGCTCGCGGCGGGGACGATCGATAGCTGGTTGATCTGGAAGCTCACCAATGGCGCGGTGCACGCCACCGATCCCACCAACGCGTCGCGCACGATGCTGTTCGATATCGATACGATGGAATGGAGCGATCAACTCTGCGCGCTGTTCGGCGTGCCGCCGCAGATCCTCCCCTCCGTGCGCCCCTCGTCAGGGGAGTTCGGCACGGCAGCGGCGGAGCATCTCGGTCACGCCATTCCTATTCTCGGGGTCGCGGGGGATCAGCAGTCCGCGCTCTTTGGACAGGGCTGTTGGGCGAGTGGGCTGAGCAAGAATACGTATGGGACGGGGGCCTTCCTGCTGCTGCACACTGGCGAGCGGCGGCCAGTGGGCGGCCACGGGATTCTGACGACCCTTTCCTGCGGTCCGCGCGGCGAGGCGACGTACGCGCTCGAGGCGAGCATCTTCATTGCCGGTGCGGCCGTGCAATGGCTGCGCGATGGGTTGGGCATCGTGACGCGCGCCAGCGAGACTGAAGCGATGGCGAAGTCGCTCGACAAGAATGACGGCGTCTACTTCGTGCCCGCGCTCACCGGACTCGGCGCGCCGAGTTGGGAGCCAGAGGCGCGGGGGATGATTGTCGGGCTCACGCGCGGGACCTCACGCGAACATCTCGTGCGCGCCGCGCTGGAGGCGATGGCCTATGGCACGGCCGATGTGCTCGAGGCGATGCGCGGCGCGAGTGGGGCGCCGCTCGATGTGCTGCGCGTGGATGGCGGCGCGGCGACGAATGATTGGTTGATGCAGTTCCAGGCCGATGTGCTCGGCGTCCCGGTGGAGCGGCCCGATATTGTAGAGACAACGGCGCTCGGCGCGGCGGGACTCGCGGGCATCGCGGCCGGCGTTTGGGCGACCGCCGAGGATTTCCGGCGCTCGCGCACCTTCACGCGCTTCGAGCCCGCCAAGGGAGCGAACGTCGCGAAGCAGGGGCTCGGCGGCTGGCGTCGCGCCGTGCGCGCCACGGTGCGCTGGGCCCGCGACCGGGACGACGTATGAGGTTCGGATTCGCCCTGTTGTTCGGCTCGTTCCAGTTCGGTGCGCCGCCGGAGCGCGCGCCAGAACGGGCGCCCGAGGGGGATCGGTGGTTGGGACGCGACAAGGCGTATCACTTCGCGGCCTCGGCGGTGATCCAGTCGCTGACGCACGGAATCGTGCGCGGGACGGGCAACGATTATAGGACTGCGTCCGGTGTTGCGGCCGCGACGACGCTGGCGATCGGCGTCGGAAAGGAGATCCATGACCGGGCGGACGGCCGGTACTTCTCCTGGAGGGATCTCACGGCCGATGCGGCTGGGGGCGTGACGGGGGCGGTGTTCGTCCGGCAGGTGGACCGTTAGACGAGTCGCGGCGCCGGTCGGCCGTGAGGGACAGTTCGGGGTACTTCCGGCTATATTCATTGGTCGAAAGTCACCCGGAGCCCCCTGATGCATCCACGTACGAAGTTCCTCCTTGGCGGTGCCGTCGTGCTTGGCGCCGCGGGCGTTCTGATGGCCGGAGCCATCAAGGACACCGGCGTCTACTTCCTGATGCCGGCCGAGTTGGAGGCGAAGGTCGCGCAGGACCCGTCGATGGTCGGGACGGGCGTGAAGGTCGGCGCGAAGGTCGTGCCGGGGACGGTGGTCCGTGATTCCTCCGGACGCCAAGTCGCCTTCGATATGACCGACGGGACCACGACGTATCCGGTCGTGTACCGCGGCATTATCCCCGACACCTTCTCCGATTCGGTTGAAGTGGTCGTGGAAGGCCGACTCGATGCCAATGGCACGTTCCAAGCGACGACGCTGCTCGCCAAGTGCGCGTCGCGCTATGAGATGGCTCCCGAAGGCTACGAGGCGATGCGGAAGTCGTACGAGAATGGCGCGAAGCCACCACACGATACCACCGCCTCGCTTCCTCACGATACCACTGCCAAGCCGTGACCCTCGTCGGTGAACTCTCGCTCTGGATTGCCCTCCTGATGGGCGTCTGGGCCGTCACATTGTCGTTCGCGGGCGGGTGGATGCGCCGCGAGGACCTGATTATCTCCGGCGAGCGCGGGCTCTTCGCCACGGTCGGATTCGTCGTGCTCGCGTCGGCGGGGCTCTGGACCGCGTTGCTGACGAGCGATTTCTCGGTGAAGTACGTCGCCTCGTACACGAGCGCGAATCTGCCGATGGTGTACAAGATCTCCGCGTTCTGGGGTGGGCAAGCGGGCTCCATGCTCTTCTGGTGCTTGGTGCTCGCCATGTATGCGGCGGCGGCCACGTGGACCAATCGCACGAAGAATCGCGCGTTGATGCCCTGGGTCACGGGGACCAACGCGGCGGTGCTCCTGTTCTTTGTTGCGGCCACCGTGATCGCGTCGAATCCCTTTGAGCGACTTGAGTGGATTCCGCCGGATGGTCGCGGCCTCAATCCGCAGTTGCAGAATCCAGCGATGGCGATCCATCCGCCGATGCTCTACTTGGGCTACGTCGCAACGGCGATTCCCTTTGGCTTTGCGATCGCGGCGCTTATCACGCGGCGCCTCGACGCCGAATGGCTCGGCGCTGTGCGCCGGTGGGCGCTCATCAGTTGGGTCTTCCTCACGCTCGGCATCACGCTCGGCATGTGGTGGGCGTACATCGAGCTGGGATGGGGCGGCTACTGGATGTGGGATCCGGTGGAGAACGCCTCACTGCTGCCGTGGCTCACGGGGACGGCGTTCCTGCATTCGATCATGATCCAAGAGAAGCGCGGGATGCTCCGGAAGTGGAATGTCGTGCTCGTCGTCACGACCTTCCTGCTCAGCATCCTCGGCACTTTCATCACGCGCTCGGGAATCATCCAGTCGGTGCACTCGTTCGCGCAGAGCAACATCGGCGCCTGGTTCGCCTGGTTCCTTGTGCTGGCGATCGCGGTGACGGTGTGGCTCGTTTCGATTCGGCTCAAGGACCTGGAGTCGAAGGCGGAACTCGAGGCCATGATCTCGCGGGAAGCGGCGTTCCTGTATAACAACCTGGTCCTGGTCGGCATCGCCTTCTCGGTGCTCTGGGGAACGCTCTTCCCGATCCTCTCCGAGGCCGTTCGTGGCACGAAGATCACGGTCGGTGAGTCGTTCTTCAACACGGTAAACGTCCCGCTCGGCCTGTTGCTGCTCGCGCTGACCGGGATTGGTCCGCTGATCGCCTGGCGTCGCGCCTCGGTGGCCAACATCCAGCGGCAGTTCGCGGGCCCGGCGTTCCTCGGCGTGCTGATGGCGGCGGTGCTCTTCACGCTCGGCGTGCGGAAGCTCTCCCCGCTGATGGCGTGGGGGCTCTGTGCCTTTGTGGCGGGCACGATCATTCAGGAGTTCTACAAGGGAATCGGCGCGCGGATGCGGATGCACGGCGAGAACATCTTCTTCGCGTTCGTGAACCTCATCGCGCGCAATCGGCGTCGCTATGGTGGCTACATCGTGCACGCGGGCATCGTCATTCTCTTTGCGGCATTCGCCGGGATGGCGTTCAAGCAGGAGCACGACGTCACCTTCGCCGACGGCGACACCTTCAGGACGACGGATCCCTTTGGTCGCGAGTGGACCTTCACGAGCGAAGGCATTTCCCGGTTCAAGGCGTTGAATCGCGATGTCGTGGCGATCGCGCTGCGTCCCACGGTCGATGGTGAGCCGCAGCCGGTGCTGACGAGTGAGAAGCGCCAGCACTTCGACAGCCGCGGCAACGCGACGTTCCAAGAGTCGACCGAAGTCGGCATCCTGACGATGGGGCGGCAGGACGTCTATCTCGTGCTCGCGGGAGCGATCGGCGATCGCGCGGAAGTACGCATCAACTTCAATCCGTTGGTCGCCTGGGTGTGGATCGGTGGGATCCTGATGGCATTCGGCGGGTTGATCGTGATGTGGCCACAGGAAGAACGACAGCGGCAGGGTGGGTATCGCACGGAACTGCAGCCGCAGCACGCTGAAGCGGCGACGGTCTGATGTCCCTCGATCGTCGCGAGTTTCTTGTAGGCGTCGGCGGCATCGCCGCGGCGCTCGCCGTGCGTGGGCTCGGCGCGCAGCAGGCGCCGAACACGGCGAACATGAATCAGGACGCGTATCGCTCGGTGCTCCTCCCGACCAAGCCGGACGCGACGCCGAAGCTCGACAACCTGCAGCGCGACGAACTCGAGAAGCAACTCAAGTGCCAGTGCACCTGTGTGCTGAACGTCTTCACGTGCCGAACGACCGACTTCTCCTGTGGCGTCTCTCCCGCCATGCACCGCGATGTGATGCGGCTCGTTGCCGGCGGCTACGATGCCGAAGAGATCAAAAAGGCCTTCGTCGATGTCTACGGCGAGGTCGCGCTGACGGCGCCGGTGAAGGAAGGATTCAACTGGGTCGGCTACTTCGCGCCGAGCATCGTGCTGGCCACGGGAGGCGTCATCCTCACGATGATGCTCCGTCGGTGGTCGACCAGCGCGAAGGTCGCGGCACCGGTGGCGCTCACGCTGAAGGACAGCGTGCCGGCGGGGACGACCGACGCCGAGATGGAACGGTTGCGGCAGGCGCTCCGCGAGGAGGAGTGACATGACCGCCCTGCTGATCGGGACGCTGCTCGCCGTCCTCGGCTTGGCGTACGTGCTGTATCCGCTCCTGCGGGGCGCGTCCGTGGCGATGCCGGTGCCGGCCGCCGAGGCCACGCCGGAATCGAGCGCCATCGAGGCACTCCGCGAGATCGAGTTCGATCAGGCGACGGGGAAGCTCTCGCCCGAGGACTACGCGACGCTGAAGTCGACGTACACGGTACTCGCGCTCGCCGAGTTGCGGAAGCGTGAGGGCGCGGCGGCGGTGGGCGAAGTGTCTGCGCCGAATGACATCGAAGATGCGGCCGAGCGGATGATTGCCCGTGCGAAGCAACGTGCCATGAGCTGCGTGAGCTGTGGGCCGCGCCCCGAGTCCGATGCCCTGTACTGCTCCGATTGCGGGCGGCACCTCGGTGCGGCCTGTTTGTCGTGTGGCGCGCCGGTGGAGTCGGACACGGCGCGCTTCTGCGTAGAGTGCGGGTCGGCGCTGGCGGCGTAGTCCGCGTCGTAGTCCGCGGCGTAGTCCGCGTTGTCGCCTTACGGCGTCGTTCGCGCGCGCGGATTCATCACAAGCCAGTCCAGTGCCGCGGACGACAGCGCGCGCACGCCAACTGGCAGTGCACCTTCGTCGGCAAAGAAGAGCGGCGAGTGATTGCCCGGAACGGTCGCCGGGTTCTGCCCGTCAGGCGTGACGCCGAGGAAGAAGAAGAACCCCGGCACCTTCTCTTGGTAGAACGAGAAGTCCTCGGCCCCGGTGCGGAGCGGCACGACATTCACGCGATCGGAGCCGGCGATGCGACGCAGGGTGGGGAGCATGCGCTCGGTGAGCGTTTCATCGTTGCGCGTGACGGTGTAGCCCGAGTCCACGCGGACGACGGCGCGCGCCCCTGACGCTTCCGCGATGTTCGTGGCTGTGCGCTCGATCCGACGGAAGATCGAATCGCGTTGCGCGCGGTCGAAGGTGCGAATCGTTCCCACCATCACCACGCTGTCGGGAATGATGTTGGAGCGGATGCCGCCGTTGAACTGCCCCACCGTCACGATGGCGGGAATCTCGGTGATGTCGGTCTGACGGCTGATGATGGTCTGCAAGCCCAGCACGATCTGCGAGCCGACGACGATTGGATCAACGCCCCCCCACGGGCGCGCCCCATGCGTCTGGCGGCCATGCACCGTGACGTAGAAGGAGTTCGACGCGGCCATGGTAGGGCCGGGGCGATACGTGATCTCGCCGAGCCGGCCGGGACCAACGTGCAGACCGAACACCGCTTCGACGCGCGGATCATCGAGCGCGCCGGCGGCGATCATGCGTTCGGCCCCCCCTCCGCCTTCCGCGTAGCCCTCCTCGGCCGGCTGAAAGAGGAAGACGACCGTGCCCGGCAGCTGCGCCTTCATACCGGCGAGTGCTTCGGCGGCGCCCATCAGCATGGCGACGTGGTTGTCGTGCCCGCAGGCGTGCATCACACCGACTTCCTGCCCGTTGTACTGCGCCTTCGCGCGTGAGCGGAACGGGAGATCCACCAACTCGGTCACGGGGAGTGCGTCCATGTCGGCCCGGAGCGCGACGACGCGCCCTGGGCGCCCGCCGCGCAGGATGCCGACGACGCCGGTCCCGCCGATCCCCGTGCGCACTTCCATCCCGAGTCCGCGCAGGTGCTCCGCCACGAGCGCCGCTGTGCGCCGCTCCTCACCCGAGAGTTCAGGGTGCTCGTGGATGTCGCGACGCCAGGCGACGACCTTGGGATTCACGGCCGCAGCGCGGCGGTCGAGCTCCTGCTGGAGCGAGGTCTGCGCGCCGAGCGCGGTCGAACCCAGAACGAGGGCGAATGCCGCGCGACGAGCGGCGGCTGGCGATGCGAAAAGCGTCGGACGGGGCATATGCGCCTCGAATGGGGTGAAAAGCGTACCCACGAAAGATGGCGTCGCTTGGTGCCGCCAAGAAGTTCGCGATGATCGAATCGCCGTTCAGGGCCGGTGTGTGCCCCGAAGACTCCTCGACGTTGTCAATTCTGCATCACGCCGGACGGACAAGAGGCGTGGGGAGTCGAAGCGACGTCCCGTCGTCGTTGATCGCCGAAGCAACATCAAGCGCGGTGCGGGCGGCGGCTTCAAGCAGGGGAATGCCGGGGCCGAGATAGCTGCCGCAGAACCAAAGGCGACGACCATGCTGAGCTTGCAGGAGCCGAACGGTGCGCGCGCCTTCGAGGGAGGCGCCGTTGACGATGGGACGGTCGAAGCGTGCCTGCGCCCGGATGGTCTCGGGGCGCGCGTCGATGATCGGATTCCAGGTCTGAAAGACCGGGGCCGCCTTCGCGAGCCCAGGCTGCACCTTGTTCATCCAGATCGTGGCCATCGGCTTGTCGTGGTCATCGCTCGTGATGAGGTTGACCGGTGCCCAGTGTTGGCGGTCACGCGGCGCAAGTCGCTGATCAGTGTGTACGACGACATTGCTCGACTCGTACGCAAAGCGCCCGAGTGCGTCCTTCTCCTTTCGGAACGCCGCGTCAAGGAGCGACGCGGCCTGATTCGCCTGCGTGGCAACGACCACGTGGTCGAAGATCTTTTCGCCCCCCTCCCACTGCACGCGCACGCCGTCCGGGGCGGGGAGGATACTCTGCACCTTCACGCCGCAGCGCACTTCGGCGACGGGCTCCGTCAGGCGATTCACGACTTCCCGCGTGCCGAGCACGACACGTCGCACGCCGCCGAAGGTGACGCCACGCGTGAGGTAGTCGAGGATGACGCGCGCGGGGTAGGCGCGGATGGCGGTCGTGGAACAGGTGCAGACCGTCGCAAAGGTCGGGATCAGGAAGCCTTCGCTGAACTCGGTGCTGAAGCGGGCGCTGTCGAGCCAGCTGCCGAGGGGCTCCTCGCTGTCGCGGAGTTCGGCCATCGCGGCACGGGCACGGCGATAGAAGCGGAGCATGTCCGCATTGATCTTGAACGCGGTCTTCCCGAACGGAGACGCGGGGAGCGGAATCGAGCGCCCCGCGAGGAGCCAGTTGGAATAGCGATAGTAGGCGGGGCCGTCGAGCGTGCTGAACGAGCCCGCGTAGTTGGTGCGCTCCAGTTGGACGCCAAGCTGGTGATACTGCGCGATCAGCGTCGGATAGTAGCCTTCGTACAGCACGCGGAGCGGGACGTCGACGCGATACGACTGGCCTTCGTGCTGAAGGTCGAGCGAATGCGCGTCCATACCGGCCACTTCGTGGCGCTCCAAGAGCGTCACACGATGGTGCGTGCTGAGGCGCCAGGCGGCCGAAAGTCCGGCGATGCCGCCGCCGACCACGGCGATGTCGAGTCCCATCCGCATGCGTCTTGCTCCTGCTGCTGTCGGTGCGTGAGGGGTGAAGATGGCGCACTGGGGGCGCGAGCGGAACCGTGGACGGGGTCCGACCGCGGGCGAAACAGGGCGCGGAGCGGTAACGTACTGGATACTAT
>CAYUMN010000130.1:4570-9073 GCA_964445835.1 uncultured Gemmatimonas sp. | reverse complement strand
GGCACGATGCGACGTGGATCGCGTGGCCGCACCACGAGCCCGATTGGCCCGGGAAGTTCGGCCCGATTCCCTGGGTCTACGCGGAGATCGCGCGCGTGCTCGCCGAACATGAGCACGTCCACATTCTCGTGCACGACGAAGCGACCGAGGAGCAGGCCTGGCATGCGCTGCAGATGCATGAGGTGCGCAAGTCGCGGTATCACCTGCATCGCAGCCCGACCGATCGGGTCTGGCTGCGCGACAGCGCGCCGACCATGATACACGACGCCGACGGTCAGGTGACGCTCGTGCACTGGGACTTCAACGCCTGGGCGAAATACGACAACTTCGCGCACGATCGGCAGAATGGAACGCTGATCGCGTCGGTCACCACGCACGCGCGCCACGAACCCCTGCGTCCCGACGGCAAGGGACGCGTGGTGCTCGAAGGGGGCGGCATCGAGACCGACGGCCGCGGCACGATGCTGGTGACCGAAGAGTGGTTGCTGACCGATATCCAGGTGCGCAATCCCGGACTCGGGCGCGCCGACTACGAGCGCATCTTCCACGATGCACTCGGCATCACCAAGACCATCTGGCTTGGCGAAGGCTGCGTGGGTGACGACACACACGGGCATGTCGATGACATCGCGCGCTTTGTTGCGCCGGGGGTGATGGTGCTCGCGCACGAGGAAGATCCCGCAGACGAGAACCACGCGCGGTCGCTCGACAACTTGCACCGGCTCCAAGGCGCGACCGACGCGACCGGCGCGCCCATCAAGGTCGTCACGCTCCCGTATCCGCGGGCGGTCATCATGGATGGCGCGCGACTCCCCGCCAGCTACGCCAACTTCTACATCGCGAATGGCGTCGTGATGGTGCCGACGTTCAACGACGCGAACGACCGCATCGCCCTGCACACGCTCGCCGCGCTCTTTCCCGACCGGCAGATCGTCGGGATCCACGCCGTCGATCTCGTCTGGGGTCTTGGCACGCTGCACTGCCTCACGCAGCAGCAACCTGCAGCACGCAGCAGCGCACGGAACGTACGGGAAGCACCCATCAGCTCACGCCTGAGGCGAACCGGATGACCGCACCCCTCGGCAGCGACGCCCTGCGGACGCTCTTACAAGCGCGCCTCGGCGCGCAGTACGAGATCGAATCGCTGCTTGGACAGGGCGGCATGGGGAGCGTGTATCGGGCGATGGATCTGACGCTGCATCGCCCCGTGGCGGTGAAGGTCATCAGCGGCGATGTCGCGTCGAATCCGGAATTGAAGAGTCGCTTCCTGCAGGAGGCGCGCACGGTTGCCAAGCTGCGGCATCCGAATATCGTCGCGGTCTACAGCGCGGGCGATGCCGAGGGCCTGCTCTATTTCGTGATGGAACTCGTGCCCGGCGAGTCGTTGCGTGACCTGATTCAGCGCGAGGGGAAGGTGGAGCCGGCGCGCGCCGAACGGATCCTGCACGAGTTGGCCCTCGCACTCGACTACGCACATACGAACGGCATCGTGCATCGCGATGTGAAGCCGGAGAACATTCTCCTCGACCGCGACACCGGCCGCGCCATGCTCACCGATTTCGGCGTCGCCCGCGCGCTCGAGAACAGCGGCAACATGACCGGCACCGGGATGATCCTCGGGTCGCCGCGCTACATGAGCCCAGAGCAAGCGACGGGCGAGGCGACGATCGACGGGCGCAGCGACCTCTACGCGCTCGCATTGGTCGGCTACGAGATGTTCACCGGCAAGCCGGTCGTGGAGAGCGGGAACGTGGCGGGGATGCTGGTGAAGCATCTCACCGAGACGCCGAAGCCACTCGCCGAAGCGGTACCCGCCGTCCCGGAGGGCACGGCGGTCGCCATTGACCGCGCCCTCGCCAAGAATCGCGATGAGCGCTGGGCGACTGGGCGCGAGATGGCCGAAGTGATCGGGATGGCGTGGACGCCGACGCCGGGCGGTGGCACCTCACGGCTCGGCTCGGTCTCGGCAAAGAAGAAGAGCCCGCCGCCGTTCGCCATGATCGGCGCCTTCGTGGCGATCTTCGCCTCACTCGCCGCCGTGTTGATCGCCACCGGCAGCAAAAAGGGGGGCGACCCGCGAAAGAGCTACGCGGTGGTGCCGTTCGAAGTGCAGAGCGGCAACGCCGAAGTGCAGTGGCTGCGTGATGGCGCCGTGAACATGCTCACCCTCGCGCTCGGCCAGTGGACCGACCTGCAGGTGGTGGAGTACGAGCGCACCCTCAAGCTTGTTGCCGACGTCGGCGCTGAGGACAAGCGCGTGGATCTCGATCGCGCCCAAGAGATTGCCAGACGGGGCGGCGCGGGCACGCTCGTAATGGGACAGATCTCCACCACGGCCGACTCACTGATCGTGGTGGCGCGTCTCTACGACGCGAAATCCGGGAAATCGCTCAACACCGCGACCCGTGCCACGGCACTCGGCGCCGATCCTCGCCCGCTGTTCGATGATCTCGCGCGCTATCTGCTCGACGTGGCCGGCGGCCAGAGCTCGGCCAGCGTCGATGTCGCGCGCGCGACCACCAGTTCGCTCACCGCATACCGCGCCTATCTCGACGGCGTGCGGTTGCTCAACTCGTGGCGCCTGCGTCAGGCCGACTCGGCGCTCCAAGTGGCCATTCGCGCCGACTCCACCTTCGCGCTCGCGTGGCACAAGCGTGCACTCGCGCTCGGCTGGGGCGATGGGGCGAGCGCCACGTACATCGAGAGCGCGCGCCGCGCGGTAGAGCTCGCCGATCGCCTGCCCCCGCGGCAGCAGGCACTGGTGCGGGGACATCTCGGTCTCGCCGAGGGACTCACCGGCGTGCTGAGGGACGAAGAAGCCGCGAGTCGCCTGCGCGATGCGCAGCGCATCTATGAAGAGCTCCTCGCCACCGATTCGCTCGTCGCCGAAGGGTGGTACGGTCTCGGGGACTCGTATTTCCACGACCAGTCCCAGCGCGACTCCTTCCCGCTCGCGCAGAATCGCCTCAATCGGTCGATGCGTGCATTTCATCGGACGCTGATGCTCGATTCCAGCTTTCATCTCGCGTACCAGCATCTGATTCAGCAGTACCAATGGTTGTCCAACCCGTCGAACGGCGGCGTGCTGATCGGCGACTCGGTGGTGCAGCTGCGGGACGCAGCGCAGATCGCGTCGCTCGGTGGCACGGCGGGCATCGCGAAGCTTCGTGCTGATGCACAGCGCCGTGGGTTGGAGATTGCCCGCGGCTGGGTGCGCGCCGACATTGACGCCCCCGCTCCGCATATCACACTCGCCACGGGGTATCTCGCGGCGAATCAAGCGGATTCGGCGCTCGCGGTGATCGACCGCGCGCTCGCGCGGCCCGCGCTGCAGGGACCGGCGTTGCGCCTGCAATCGGTGACCTTCCTGACGCTCTCCGACGACCCGCGTGCCTTTCAGCGGATGCGCGACGTCACCACGAAGACGACAGCCGAGGAGTTCCGAGGCACTCCGACGAACGAACGGATGTCCGGCTTCGCGATGGCGTTGAACACGGCCGCCGCCGCGGGGAACGGCTCCGAGATCACGCGTCTTGTGGACCTCATGGCGACCGTGGATCCCTCGTTCCCGTTCACCCGCACGCCGACCCGCGAGTTCATGTCGTGGTACGCCACCGGGTTGCAGGTCGGCATCGCGGGGCGCGTCACGCCGGAGCAGCGTCGGATTCTCACGGCGGGAACCCAACGCGTGCTCGGCGGTGCCGAAGGGGTGATGGCGCAGATCGCCGCCACTTCCGGCGGCGTGATCTACACCGGGTATCTCGCGACACGCGACACGCTCTTCTCGAATGCGTTCCGGCGGATGTCGGGCTCGGCCTCCACTACGGCGTACTCCGACCTCGAGGCACTCGAGGCACTCCAGCGTGGTGATACCGCCACGGCGCGCACGATTACCGTAGGCTTTACCGACCCTGACAGTATCGGCACGGCGCGCCTCTCGTTCGCCGGACTCCGCGTGATCGCGCGCGCCGAGGCGCTCGCCGCCGTCGGTAACCTCGACTGGGCGGTGCGCTACCTTGAGGCACTTGATGTGAAGCGCTTCAACGTCATCGGCCTCTCCGAACCGGGGTTCCCCGCCTTCACGCGAAGCTTCGTCACCCGTGCACGCCTGTACGAGGAACTCGGGAATCGCGCGAAGGCGATCTCAGCATACCAAGAATTCCTGCGGCGCACCGAGAACGGTGACGCGGCAATCGCCCCCGAGCGCCGCGCCGCCAGCGCCGCACTCTCCCGTCTGCGCGACAGCGCCCGATGACCACCGGACTTCCGATGCGCCTTGCCCTCCTGCTACTCGCCTCCACCCTGCTCGCCTGCGGCGGGAGCGAGAGCGCCATGCGCCTCGGCATGGCCGGTCCCTTTGAGGAAGGCTTCGGCCTCGCGAACCGCCGCGGCGCGGAACTCGCCGTGGCGGAGATCAATGCCGCGGGCGGCATCAACGGCACGCCGCTGGAGATCGTGTACCGCGACGATCAGGGTGAGGGCTCGGTGGCAGCCGCGATAGCG
>CAYUMN010000130.1:0-4560 GCA_964445835.1 uncultured Gemmatimonas sp. | reverse complement strand
CGCCACGACCGCATCCTCTGCGGCCCTCACCGGTATCTCCCCTTGGGTGTTCCGCGTCATCTCGAGCGACTCTGCCAACGGCGTGGACCTCGCGCGCTTCGCCTCGCGACTCGGCAAAACACGCGCGGCGATCCTCTATGAGAACGACGCATATGGCCGCGGACTCGCCGACGCCTTTCGCGGCGAGTTCGACGGCACCGTGATCGGCTTCGATCCGATCGACGCCGACGGCACTGATGCCGAGGTCTACGGCGCGTGGTTCGCCCAACAGAAGCCCGACCTGGTGTTTGTTGCGGGCACAGAGCGCTCCGGGCTCGCGCTGATGCGCGAAGCGCGCAAAGCCGGCGTGACGGCCGAGTTCCTCGGTGGCGATGGATGGACCGGTCTCGTCATGGATCCCGTCGCGGCGGAGGGCGCGCTGGTGGGGGCGCCATTCACCGCGTTGGACCCACGCCCGGCTGCGCAGAAGTTCGTGGCGGCGTATCGTGCGCGATACGCTGCCGATCCCGACGGCAACGCCGCGCTCGCGTACGATGCCGTCCAGGTGCTCGTCGCGGGCTTACGAGAAGTCGGCGGAGACCGCGCCGCGCTCCGCGAATGGTTGGCGGCCCGGAGCGGCGACCGTGCCATTCCCGGAGTGACGGGATCGATCGCCTTCCTCCCCACGGGAGATCCGGTCGGGAAGTCGTTCGTGATGACGCGGATCCGCAGCGGCGCGCTGACTCCGGCGGAGGGCGCGAAGTGAATCTCATCTTCGGCACGATCCGCAGTCGGTTGATCGCGGGCCTTTCGCTCGTCGTGGTGCTGCTGCTCGTCGCGGGCGCGGTGGGGCGCAGCGCGATCTCTGGGTTGAGCGCCGACCTGGCGCGCACACTCGACGGCGTCCGACGCGAGACCTCGTCCACCGCGGCGCTGACCACGAACATCGCCCTTGAGCTCGCGGCGGCGGGTCGGTATCTCGACCGCGGCGCGGCTGCCGATCTCGAATCGTTCCGAAATACCGGCTGGGCGGCGCACGAAGCCCAGCGCGCACTGAATGCGAGCGAAGGACTCAGTGCCTCGGAGATCGCCCTCGTCGCGACGATCGACGCGCAACTCTCCTCGATCGAGGCCGGGCTCGCGGCCGCCCATCGCCTCCGCGACCTCGGACGCCAAGCGGCGGCGGAGTCACGCGCGGCCGCCGTGCGAGCGCAGGAGATCGCCCTTACCGCAGAAATCGAACAGCTCGCCGAGATGCGGGCGCAGCAACTCGAACGGGCCACGACGGCACTGCAGGACACCGCCACGCGTCGCCAGCGTTTCCTCCTCGCCGTCATCATCGGCGCGATCCTCATTGGCGTGGCAATCGTCGTCACCACCGTGCGCGGGATTTCCGGCCCCTTGAGCCTGCTCGTGGCCCACGCCCGCGCACTCAGCCGCGGCCATCTCGACTTTCGCACGGACACGGACCTCCCCGGCGAGTTCCGTGAACTCGCCGAAGCCATGAACTCCTCGGCGGCGAATCTTGCCCGCGTGGCAGCCGCGGCCACGGGAACCGCCGAAGAAGTCGCGACCTCGGCGCATCAGCTCACGAGTGCCGCCGAACAGGTCTCCCTCGCGGCGGCGCAGACGGCAAGCGCGATGTCCGAGGTCACTTCGGGGGCCGAGTTGCAGGTCTCCTCGCTCCGTGAGGCCGATGCCGCGCTGCAGGGCGTCCGACAGCGCGCCCACGAAGTACGCGCCGGTGCAGAAGAAGTCGCGGATCTCGCGAGTGGTATCGAGCGACAGGCCCGCGAGAAGCGCGCCGAGATTGTCCTCGCGCGCGAGATGTTGGCCGACATTCGCTCGTCGGTCGATTCCGCGGCCATCGAAGTACAGGCGCTGACCGAGACCGCCGAGAGCATCAATCGCTTTGTCGGAATCGTGAGCCGGATCGCCGAGCAGACGAACCTCCTCTCGCTGAATGCAGCGATCGAAGCGGCCCGAGCGGGGTCCGCCGGACGGGGCTTCGCCGTTGTCGCCGATGAAGTGCGGAAGCTCGCCGATCAGGCGCAGCAGGCGGCCGAGGATGTCGTCCAACTCACCGCGGTGGTCACGCGACGCGTCGGGACGACCACGCAGGCGATGGCGATCGGCGCCGCGCGGGTGGGCGAGATCGAGTCGGTCTCGAAGGGAATCGACACCGCGCTGACGTCCATCACGACCGCGGCCGAACAGACGCGCGCCGCGGCGATGGGGCTCGGCGAGGCCGCCGATCTCAACGTCGCGGCGGTAGGGGCCGCAGCCCTGGGCATCAGCTCCGCCGCGCGCGCCGCGGAGGGACATGCGGCGGCGGCCGAACAGGTCAGCGCGTCGACCCAAGAGCAGAGCGCGGCGTGCGAGGAGATGTCCTCGGCGGCCAACGCCCTGTTGCAGGGTTCGGTGCATCTGAAGGAGATTGTCGCGAGCCTGCGGGCGGAGTAGGCGCTTCTCGACGCTTCTATATTGAAGGCATCGTGCCCTCCGACGCTTCCCTCTCGCTGCCTATTGTCGTCCCGGGCACTCCCGCCGTGGTGCTGCTGAGCGGCGGCCTCGACTCGGCCACCGTCCTCGCCCTCGCCACCCAGGCGGGCTACGCCGTGAATGCGCTGACCTTCCGCTACGGCCAGCGCCATGGGGTGGAGATCGCCCGGGCGGCGGCGCTCGCGACCCACTGGAAGGTGGCGCGGCATGTGGTTGCGGACATCGACCTGCGCCTCTTTGGCGGCTCCGCGTTGACCGCGGACATCGAGGTGCCGAAGGACCGGGCGGCCGCCGCCATGGCCGACGGGATTCCGGTGACCTACGTGCCGGCGCGCAACACCATCTTCCTCTCGTTTTGTCTCGCGTGGGCCGAGACGCTCGCGACGCGCGACATCTTGATCGGGGTGAATGCGCTGGACTACAGCGGCTATCGCGACTGCCGGCCGGCGTCCATCGCGGCCTTTGAGCGGATGGCGAATCTCGCGACACGCGCGGGAGTCGAGGGGACGGCGCGCACGCGGATCCTCACGCCGCTGATCGCCCTGTCGAAGGCGGAGATCATCCGGACCGGGCGCGCCCTCGGCGTGGACTACACCATGACCGTGTCGTGCTACGATCCCGCGCCGGATGGCACGCCGTGCGACCGCTGCGATGCCTGTCACCTGCGCGCGAAAGGATTCGCCGAAGCATGACATATACCGTGAAGGAGATTTTTTACACGTTGCAGGGCGAAGGCTTTCATGCGGGGCGCCCGGCAGTGTTCTGTCGGTTCTCGGGGTGCAACCTCTGGAGCGGGCGCGAGGAGGATCGTGCCGCGGCGGTCTGCACCTTCTGCGATACGGACTTTGTTGGCGTCGGGCCGGATGGCGGGAAGTTCGCGACGCCGGAGGCGCTCGCGGAAGCCGTTGCGGCACGCTGGCCGACGGGGGCCGGGGGACGCCCGTTTGTGGTCTGCACGGGGGGGGAGCCCCTGCTGCAGCTGGACGAACCGGCGGTCGCGGCGCTTCACGCCCGCGGGTTCGAGGTGGCCGTGGAGACGAACGGCACCCAGGCGCCGCCGCCGGGGCTTGATTGGATCTGTGTGAGCCCGAAGGCCGGGGCGGCGCTTGCCGTGACGGGCGGCGACGAACTCAAGCTCGTCTTCCCGCAGGAGCACGAGCAGGCGCGGCCAGAACGGTTCGCGGGAATGGCCTTTGCCCATTTTTTCCTGCAGCCGATGGACGGCCCGGAGGCTGCGGAGACGACCGCCGGTGCGGTGGCGTATTGCTTGGCGCACCCGCAGTGGAGACTCTCCGTGCAGACGCATAAAGCGCTCGGAATCCGCTGACGACCAGGGGGGCTCCTGCGGAACAGCGGGGGCAGCAGAAAGTCAACTGGCGAAAATCCCTGTGACGAAGCATTGACGGGGGACCCCTTATGCGGGAAGTTTGAGCGTCCTCAACGGGCGTGACTTCGGTCACGTTCGCGAGGCGTGGTCCCGTCCGGGGCCCAATACCCCACGCGCTTCGAGGTATGTCTCGTATGCGAATCCGTTTCGTCAGCAGGATGCTCGCGGTCGTCAGTTTCTTCGCGGCCGTAAGCGCCGCCGACGCCCAGTCCGGCACGATTGCCGGCAAAGTCACTCAGTCCGATGGTGGAACAGCGATCGCCGGTGCCTCAGTCACGGTGCAGTCGGGTGCGACGGATGTCGCACGCGGCACGTCCGGCGCAGATGGCAGCTTCCGCATCGCGAATGTTCCCGCCGGGACTTACGCGGTGAGAATCACGCGTATCGGATTCTCCGCGCGCACCACGCCGAATGTGGTGGTCTCCGCGGGCGGCACCGCGACCGTCAACGTCGCGCTCGTCGAGGTCGCTGCCCAACTGAATCAGGTCGTCACGACCGGGACGCGCGGCGCCGAGCCCGAGAAGATTCTCGACTCGCCGAACTCGATCTCCCTCGTGACTTCAGAGGCCATCTCGCGGCGTCCGTCCGCGACGGTGACAGATCACCTCAAGAGCACGCCGGGTCTCTCGATCTCGAGCGGCGGTATCGTGCAGGCGAACATCGTCTCGCGCGGCTTCAACAATGCCTTCTCC
>CAYUMN010000129.1:0-9094 GCA_964445835.1 uncultured Gemmatimonas sp. | reverse complement strand
TGACCCGAGCCAAGGCGATGGGGCTCCCCGGCGTGTGCGTGCCGACGGCGGGGAATGCGGGGATCGCGCTCGCCGCCTTCGCGGCGGCCGCGGGAATGCCGTGCCGCATCTTTGCGCCGGAGACCACGCCGCCGCCGATCCTCGGCTCCATCCGTGCCTTGGGCGCGGAGTTGGTCCTGCTTCCTGGCCATATCGGTGATGCGGGGAAGGCGACGATGGCCTTTGCCAAGGAGAGCGGCTACTTCAACGTCGCCACCGTCCGCGAGCCGTATCGGGTGGAGGGAATGAAGACGATGGGCTACGAGGTCGCGGAGCAACTCGGGTGGCGTCTCCCCGATGCGATCGTGTATCCCACCGGTGGTGGAGAGGGGACGATCGGCATCTGGAAAGCCATCGGTGAGATGATCGCGTGGGGATGGCTCCCGTCGGACACGACGAAGCCGCGCATGATCATCGCGCAGGCGGCGGGCTGTGCGCCACTTGTGCGCGCGTTCGCGGCGGGCGAGGAGAAGGCGACACCGTGGGAGGACCCCACGACGCACGCGAGCGGCTTACGGGTGCCTGGGCCGCTGGGGGATCGCCTGACGCTCCGCACGTTGCGCGAGAGCGCGGGGGAGGCCGAAGCGGTGAGCGAGGAGCGGATCCGGAGCGGGACCTTTCTGCTCGCGTCGAAGAGCGGCATCGATGCCGCGCCCGAGGGTGGGGCCGCGCTCGAGGCGACGCGTCAACTCGTGGCGAGCGGCCGGCTGGCGAAGGAGAGCGAAGTCGTGGTGTTCAATACCGGGTCTGGCGCGAGCTATCGCTGGTAGCATCGTCGTGATTCCTCACGGGCCACGCGCGTATCACTGATTCCGCATGTGGTCCGCGAGCTGCATGAATCGCTGGGACAGATACGCGCGCAACTCGTCTGGCATCGGGTGCTCAGGTCGTAGAAGCGGTCCACGAGACGCTGGACGCCGTCGGATGGCTGAATATGCGGAGAGTAGCCAGAGTCGACGGGGGAGGGAAGCGGGTTAGATTCAGCGGTCTATGACTCGCATTGCCATTCTCGACCCCATGTCCGGCATTGCCGGTGACATGTGCCTCGGCGCCCTCCTCGACGTGGGGCTTCCTGAGGCCTTCGTTCGCGACCTCCCGGCGACGCTGGGGATCGCGGATATCGGCGTGAGTATCACGACGGTCATGCGCGGTCAGATCGCGTCGAAGAAGGTCGCGTTCACGGTCCCGCCCCAGCCGCATGGGCGTCACCTGAAGCACATCAAGGCCATCGTGGACGCCACGCCCGCGCCGGATGCGGTGAAGGCCAAAGCGATGCAGGCGTTCACTCTGATCACCGAGTGCGAAGCCGCCATCCATGGCACCACCGTCGAGCGGGTGCACCTGCACGAGGTGGGCAGTGTCGACGCGATTCTCGATATCGTGGGAACGATCTGGGGCCTCCAACACCTCGGCGTGCAGCACGTGTTCTGCGGGACCATTCCGCTTGGCGATGGCTTCGTGGACACGCAACACGGCCGCATGGCGGTGCCGACGGCCGCCACGTTGCGATTGCTCGAAGGGCTCCCCGTGCGGCCCGGGCCTGAGGGGTCTGGCGAGCTGGTGACGCCGACGGGCGCAGCACTCGTGCGGGTCCTGAGCGAGGGCCCACCGCCGGCGGAGTTCGTGCCGGTGCGGAGCGGATTCGGCGCGGGAACGAAGGACTTCAAGGATCGAGCGAATGCGCTGCGCATCTGGCTGGCCGATGCCGACGCCTCCGTGGTCGGTCGGTCGGGGGCGCGCGAGACATTGGTCGCACTCGCCGCGGATCTGGACGACGCCACCGGGGAGCAGCTCGCGGCGGTCGCGGATCTGCTTCGCGATGCGGGTGCGCTCGACGTGACGCTGCTGCAGATCCTGATGAAGAAGGGCCGCCCCGGGACCCGGATCGAAGTGCTCGCGGAACCCAGTCAGGCGGACGCACTCGAGACGCTGCTGCTTCGCGAGAGCTCGACCATCGGGGTGCGGCGTCACACGGTGCTCCGCACGGCCTTGCCACGGGCGCATCGCGACGTCGTGGTCTTCGGTGAGCCGGTCGGCATGAAAGTCGTGACCCTTCCTGACGGAACGACCCGCTCGAAGCCGGAGTTCGAGGATGTGCGCCGGGCGGCGGTGGCGACGGGGCGCACGTTGCAGGAGATCGCCGACGCGGCGCGAAATCAGTGAGGTCGGCCGGGCGGCGACCGGAGGGACGGCGACCTCCTCCGAATTCGCGCAAGTAGCTGTCCCGCATTGCTTTCGGGGCCCTCGCCTGATACATTTTGTGAGCCGCGATTCGCGGCTTTTTTTGTCCCCAAACCGCTCGCCAGAAATCTTCTGATGGTCCGCGTTTCCAAGGTCCAACCCAACAGCATTGCGTCCGCACTGGGGATCACCCCCGGCGCGGAGTTGCTCGCCGTGGACGGACGCGCGCTCGAGGACTTCCTCGATTGGGAGTTTCTGACAGCCGACGAGGCCTTCGAGCTCGAAGCGAAGCTCGCGAATGGCGAACACGTGGTCTTCGAAGTTGAGCGAGAGGGCGGCGAACCGATGGGCATCGAGCTCGAGCCGCCGAATGTGCGGCGCTGCGCGAACCGTTGCGAGTTCTGCTTCATTGAGGGGCTGCCGAAGGGGCTCCGGAAGTCGCTGTACATTCGCGACGACGATTATCGCCTCTCGTTCGCGTACGGCAACTTCGCGACGCTCTCGAACGTGAAGGAGCGCGACATCCAGCGCATCCTCGAGTACCGGCTCTCACCGCTCTACGTCTCGGTGCACGCGACGCCGTGGGAAGCGCGAAAGGTGCTGCTGAACAACCCGCGGGTGCCGAACATCCTCGAGCAACTCACGCGCCTTACGGAGGGCGGCATCCAGTTCCACGGCCAGATGGTCGTGGTGCCCGGGCTCAACGACGGCAACGTGCTCGAGCAGTCGCTGCGCGATCTCTATGCCTTCGGGGAGGGGTGCCTCAGCGTGGCCCTCGTGCCCGTGGGGCTCACCCAGTTCTCGCACATCTACACGGGGCAGTCGATGGACCGGGAGAATGCGAACCGGATTCTGGAGACGGCGGAGCGCTGGGCGTCGAAGGCGTTGGCGGAGCGCGGCGAAGTGTGGGTGTATGGCTCCGACGAGCTCTACCTGCTCGCCGGCCGAGAACTGCCGACCGCCGAGCATTATGGCGACTTCTCGCAGATCGAGAACGGCGTCGGCGCCGTCACCTCGATCCGAGACCGCGTCCGTGACGGCGTGTCAAAGCTTCCGCGCCTCGATGGCCGAAAGATCGGCATCGTGACCGGGCTCGCGATGCGCGAGCTCATGCCGGCACTGCTTGACCAGCTCACCGCCCAGACGGGGGCGCAGTTCGAACTCATTCCCGTCGAGAGCTCGATGTTCGGGCCGACGGTCACCACCGCAGGACTTCTTGTGGGCGCGGACATTCGCCGCGCTCTCGAGTCGCGTACCGACCTCGACCTCGCGCTAATTCCAGCCGAGACGATTAACCAGGACGGGCTCTTCCTCGATGACCAAGCATTCGTCATCGTGCGCGAGAGTCTGCCCATGCCCGTGTATCCGTCGTACGATTTCATCGACGTGCTCGAGCAGGAAGGGGCCCATGTGCCCGCCGGGAGCATTCGATGAGCAGTATCCCAGTTGTTGCGATTATCGGCCGACCGAATGTCGGCAAGTCCGCCCTCTTCAACCGCATGATCGGCGACGATGACGCGATTGTCAGCGAGGAGGCCGGCACCACGCGGGACCGCCACTTCGCCCGCGCCGAGTGGCAGGGGCGCGAGTTCTGGCTCGTGGACACCGGCGGTCTGGTGGAGGATTCGAACCTCCCGATGGACGTCGCCATTCGCCATCAGGTGAAGGAAGCCATTGCCGAGGCCGACTTGTTGTTGCTGACGGTGGACGCCAAGAATGGTCTCCATCCGAGTGATGCGCGCCTTGTCGATCTCCTGCGCAATTCGCGGAAGCCCTGGCTCCTCGTGGCCAACAAGGTGGACGATCCCAGCCGCACGGATTTCTACGAGTTCTACAATCTCGGAGCCGGGGATCCGTTCCCGGTGTCGGCCGTGAACGGAAAGAACTCAGGCGATCTCCTCGATGCGATCGTCGAGAAGTTGCCGGAGACCGTGGCCGAACCGGGCCCCGAGGTGTTGCGCATTGCGGTGATCGGGCGCCCGAACGTCGGCAAGAGCTCGTTCATCAATCGCCTGCTCGGTGAGGAGCGGCTCGTGGTGAACGACGTCGCGGGCACGACGCGCGATTCAATCGACACGCCGTTCACGTATCACAATCGCGATCTGATCTTCGTCGACACGGCCGGTCTGCGTCGCCAGAGCAAGATCGACGATGGGATCGAGTTCTACTCCTCGCTCCGCACGCGGCGGGCGATCGAACGCTCCGATATTTGCGTGCTGATGATCGACGCCCAAGAAGAACTGCATAATCAGGATCTCAAGATCGCCACGCTCGCGTGGGAAGCGGGGCGGGGCATGATCATCGTCGTGAACAAGTGGGACCTGAAGGAGAAGGACGACAAGACATCGGCGAAGTTCGAGAAGGAGTGCGCGGAGAAGGCACCCTACCTGAGGTTCGTCCCCTTCCTCTTCACCAGTGCGCTCACCGGCCAGCGCGTGACGAAGGTGCTGGACGTGCTGCTCGAGGTCGAAGCCGAGCGCGGCAAGCGCATCAGCACCTCCGAAGTGAACGACGCCCTGCAGGAGTTGCTGGCGCGTCGTCAGCCGCCGCAGGCCGCTGGTCACGAAGTGAAGCTCAACTACGCCACGCAGGTGCAGACCGCGCCGCCGGCGATCGCGGTGTTCGGCAATCATCCGGACCTCGTGCAGGAGCACTACGTGCGCTACCTGCACAATGGATTCCGTGAGAAGTGGGGCTTCTGGGGCAACCCGCTACGGATCCTGATGCGGCAGAAGGGTGGCCGGAACGCGGTCGATGAGTGACCTGACCGGCGGCGGGATCCACTGGAGCGTGGCGCTCCTGCTTGCGTACCTCTCGGGCTCGATCCCGACGGCGTATCTGGCGGGACGCCTGCTCAAGGGCGTGGATCTGCGGACCGTGGGGTCGGGAAATCTCGGCGCGACGAACGTGTATCGGAATCTTGGCGCCGTCCCCGCCATCATCGTGCTGCTGCTGGATGCGGCCAAGGGCGCGCTTCCGGTGCTGTTGCTCCCCGCAAAGATTCAGGGCGTCTGGTTCTTCGAGACGCGTGAACTCGTGCTCTGGGGGCTCGCGTGCGGGATTCTCGCGATCGCTGGGCATGCGCGCCCGATCTTTCTGTTGTGGAAGGGGGGCGGGAAGGGCGTGGCCACGGCCGCTGGGGTGTTCGGCGCCCTCGCTCCCGCCGCGCTTGGTGTCGCGCTGCTCGTGTTCATCACGGTCGCGGCCGGAAGTGGGACGGTCTCACTCGCGAGCATTGCGGCCGCGCTGACGCTGCCGGTCGCTGTGGCGCTCACGCTCGGTATCAGGACCGCGATCTTCCATGTGGCGTTGCTGGTCGCGGTGTTTGTGCTCTGGTCGCATCGGGCGAACATCGCGCGACTGCGCGCCGGGACTGAGCCGCGCACCTTTGGGAAGAAGGGGAACGCATGAAGGTCGCCGTGATCGGTGCCGGCGCGTGGGGAACCGCGCTGGCCAACCTGCTCGCTGAGAACGAACACGATGTGATGGTGTGGGCGCACGAGCCCGATGTCGTCGAGTCGATCAACACCGCATACGAGAATCGCCGATTCCTTCCTGGCGTGCCGCTCCACAACGGACTGCGCGCGTCGGGACTGATAGAGCAGGTGGTCGAGGGGGCAGAACTCGCCCTCTTCGTGGCGCCCTCACACGTGCTTCGTGCGGTCGCGGCCTCCGCTCAACGTCCGATGCCGACGGGAATTCCGCTCGTCGTCGCGACCAAGGGGATCGACCGGGAGCGACTCTCGCTCATGACCGATGTCGTCGATGAAGAGATTCCCGGACATCCGATCGTCGCGTTGAGCGGCCCGAGCTTCGCCTTGGAAGTCGCACATCATCTCCCGACGGCCATCGTCGCCGCGTCAACGGACGCGGCGGCGGCGAAGCTGGCCCAGCAGGCACTCAGCACCTCCGCGTTCCGCGTCTACACGCAGAGCGATGTGATTGGGGTCGAACTTGGCGGGGCGCTCAAGAATGTGATGGCGGTGGCGACCGGTATCGCCGATGGGCTCAACCTCGGGTTCAATGCCCGCGCGGCGCTCATCACGCGCGGTCTGGCCGAGATGACGCGGCTCGGCGTGAAGCTCGGGGCGGATCCGCAGACGTTCGCTGGCCTCGCGGGCATGGGTGACCTCGTGCTGACCTGCACGGGCTCGCTCTCGCGGAACCGTAGCGTCGGACTCGAGATCGGACGCGGCGCCGTACTCAGCGAGATTCTGCAGGGCCGCGAGACGGTCGCCGAGGGCGTGGTGACCTGTGAGTCGGCCAAGCTGCTGGCGGAGAAGCTCGGCGTCGAGATGCCGATCGTGAATGCGGTGCACAAAGTGCTGTTCGAGCGCCAGCCGGCGCGGTGGGCCCTGGTGGAACTGATGACGCGCGACCTGAAGGCGGAGCGAGACTGATGCGTACCCTGCTGGGTGCCTGCATGTGGGAGCCGCGCTGATGGCGAGCGGGGCCGAACCGATTCGCGAGTTCTTCTCGATCGGCGACGTGTGCGAGCTGACCGATCTGAAGCCGCACGTGCTGCGGTATTGGGAGAGTCAGTTCAAGTTTCTGAATCCCTCGAAGAACCGCTCCGGAAATCGCGTCTACACGCGGCGCGAGGTGGAGCTGGTGATGCTGGTCAAGCATCTGCTCTACACGGAGAAGTACACGATCGAGGGCGCGCGACAGAAAGTGGAAGAGCAACGTCGCGCCGGCGGGGTGAAGCCCGCGGCCCGCGCCGGACTCGACACAGAAACGGTGCAGTTGCTTGAGAAGGAGTTGCTCGTGATCCTCGACATCTTGGAGCGAACGAACTGATGCGCCTGCTGATCAGCAATGACGATGGAATTCTCGCGCACGGACTCGACTGTCTCGAGCGCGCGGCCCGCCCGCTCGGCGAGGTCTCGGTGGTCGCGCCCGATCGCGAGCAGAGTGCAACGAGCCATTCGTTGACCCTGCATCATCCGCTGCGGCCGATCAAGACCGGCGAGCGACGCTGGCAGGTGGACGGCACGCCGACCGACTGCGTGATGCTCGCCATTGAGGCGCTCCTTCCCGAGAGGCCCGATTTCGTGCTGAGTGGAATCAACCATGGCCCGAACATGGGCGAGGACGTGCTCTACTCGGGTACGGTGGCCGCCGCGATGGAAGGGCTCGCGCTGGGTGTGCCGAGCATCGCGTTCTCGTTCGCGGGACGGGTGCTTCACGCTGAGAATTCGCTGCTGGCCGATCACGTGGAGAATCTCACCAAACTGATCGCGCATCTGACGTCGTTGCCGAAGTTTCCGGCGAACACGTTGCTGAACGTGAACATCCCGGCGGTGCCGGCGAAGGAGCTGAAGGGGGTGCGGCTGACGCGGCTCGGGCGGCGAGTGTTCAGCGGCTCGCTGACGCCGATGAAGGATCCCTGGGGCCGCGACATTTTCTGGATCGGCGGCGGCTCGGCGGCTTGGAGCGGATCGGACGACTCCGACTTCCGCGCCGTGAAGGACGGGTATATCTCGGTGACGCCGTTGCATCTCGATTTGACGGCCAAGGACCGGCTCGACGATGCGGAGCAGTGGTGGCAACCGGTCTAGTCCGCGAATTCGGCGGTGCGCGTCGTCGCTTGATCGAGGAGTTGCAACGGAAAGGGATTCGAAGCCTGACCGTCCTCAAGGCCTTCGATGACGTGCCGCGCCACGAGTTCGTCCCCACCGGACTGCGGCATCGTGCGTATGAGGATGCCCCGATGCCGATCGGCCAGGGGCAGACGATTTCGCAGCCGTGGGTGCACGCGAAGTATCTCGAACTGCTGGCGCTCACGGGAAAGGAGCGCGTGCTGGAGATCGGTACGGGGTCCGGTTTTCAGACCGCGTTGCTGACGAAGGTCGCGGGCCAGGTGTTCAGTGTTGAGCGTATCGCGCCCCTGGCGGAGCAGGCGCGCGAGGCACTTCGCCGATGCGGCATTGACCACGTCATTCAGCGCGTCGGTGACGGCACGCTGGGTTGGCCTGAGTACGGTCCCTATGACGCGATTCTCGTGGGCGCGGCCGCACCCGATGTGCCGCAGCCGTTGCTGGATCAACTGGCGGTCGGGGGGCAGTTGCTGATTCCGGTCGGAGATCGCGAGAACCAGTCGTTGTACCGCATCCGTCGTTCGGCGGACGGATTCGAACGGACGAAGCTCGACGCCATGCGGTTCGTGCCGCTGATTGGCGCGCACGGATTTGCGGACTAGCCACCCGCATGTCCGGCACCATGTCCGGCACCATGTCCGGCACTATGTCCGGCATCATGTCCGGCACCCTGTCCGGTACGCAGTCTCTGCAGGGCCAACGTGTTCGAGGTCACTGTTCCCATGAGCGCACTCGCTGATCGACTCCGCGCCACCCTTCGTGATGTCCCGGACTTTCCCAGGCCCGGGGTGGTCTTCAAGGACATCACGCCGGTCCTGAAGGACCCTGCGCTCTTTGCCGATGTCACGGCGGCCATGGCGGCGCCTTGGGTGGGCAAGGGGATTACGCATGTGCTGGCAATTGAGAGCCGAGGATTCTTGTTCGGAGCGCCCGTCGCCCAACACCTCGGGGCGGCACTCGTGCCAGTGCGAAAGCCGGGGAAGCTCCCGCACACGCGCCTGACCGAGCACTACACCCTCGAGTACGGGGAGGACGCGGTGGAGGTGCATGCGGACGCCTTCGATGCCAAGTCGCTGGTACTGATCGTCGACGATGTCCTCGCGACTGGGGGGACGGCGGCGGCCACAAGGCGCCTCGCGCATCGGCTCGGAGCGGGGGTCGCAGGGATTTCGGCGGTCATGGACCTCTCGTTTCTCCCATGGCGAAAGGCCTTGGCCGGAACCCCGGTGGAGACGCTCTTGACGCTCTGATGCCCTCGTGGGCTAGTGTTATGT
>CAYUMN010000128.1:0-9127 GCA_964445835.1 uncultured Gemmatimonas sp. | reverse complement strand
CTGATGGGGCGTCGGTCCAATGAACGTGATGCCACTCGCCGCGCAGGTTTCGGCGAACTCGGCGTTCTCGGCGAGGAAGCCGTAGCCCGGGTGAATGGCATCGGCGCCGGTGATCTCGGCGGCGGCGATCAGGCGCGGAATGCGAAGATACGAATCACGCGATGGCGGGGGGCCGATGCAGACGTCGTCGTCGGCGAAGCGGACGTGGAGCGACTCGCGGTCCGCCTCAGAATAGACGGCCACTGTTTCGATGCCGAGTTCACGGCACGCGCGAATGATGCGGAGCGCGATCTCTCCGCGATTGGCGATCAGGACTCGTTTGAACACTTAGGAGGCGTCCTGCGAAAGTGAGTTCCAGCCGCCATCGGAGGTGCCGGCGACCCCCTGCACCTTCAGGGCGAACTCGCTCGGGCTCGTGGAGGCGAAGAGGGCCGATTCGTACGAGATGACGCCTTTTTGATACCAGTTCATGAGCGACTGGTCGAAGGACTGCATGCCGTACTGGATCGTGCCTTCCTTGATGAGGTCGGGAATGTTGAGCGCCTTGCTGGCGTCGCGGATGTTGTCGGCGACCGCGGCGGTGTTGACGAGAATCTCGCAGGCGGGGATACGGCCCGGCCGGTCGGCGCGCGGGACGAGGCGGAGCGAGACCACGGCCTGCAACGCGGTGGAGAGCTGGAAGCGGATGTCGGCCTGCTCGTTCGGCGGATAGAATGAGAGGACGCGATTGATGGTCTGGGTGGCGTCCATGGTGTGCAACGTCGAGAAGACCATGTGCCCCGTGTCAGCGGCCTTGAGCGCGATTTCGAGCGTCTCTTGGTCGCGGATCTCACCGATCATGATGATATCGGGGTCCTGGCGCAGCACGCGACGCAGGGCCTGCGTGAAGTTGGCGGTATCGGTGCCGACCTCGCGCTGGTTGATGTGGCAGTTGATGTCGCGATGCAGGAACTCGATCGGGTCCTCGATCGTGATGATGTTCGCATGGCGATGTTCGTTGACATACTGCATCATCGACGCGAGCGCCGTGGACTTCCCCGAGCCCGTGATTCCCGTGACGAGCACGAGTCCACGCGGCTTCAGCGCGATGTCTCGGAGGACGTTGGGCAGATTGAGCTCTTCCATCGTGAGCGCCTGGCAGGCGATGGCGCGGAAGGCGTACGCGAGCGAACCGCGCTGCTGATACACGTTGACGCGGAAGCGACCGATCCCCGGCACGCCGATGGCGAAGTCGGCGTCCTTGGAGACGTCGAATTCCTTGCGCTGTTTTGGCGGGAGGATCTGCTCGCCAATGGAGCGGAGGTCCTCCGGCTTCAGCGGCGGCAGTTCCATGGGAACGAGTTCGCCGTTGAGACGCATCGTCGGGGGACGGCCGATCTTGAGATGGAGGTCAGAGCCGTTGGCCTGCACCATGTGCTGCAGGACGACCTTGAAGTTGTACGGGGTCGCGGGAGCGGCGGCGGGAGCCGTCCCTAATGCCGTCGGGGCCGTCTGGGCTGGCGGCTTGGGATCAGCCATTGGGATCGACGCGGAAGAGGACCTGACCGTACTCGACCGCGTGCGCATCGGCGGCGAGGATCTCGACCACCTTGCCCGTGACCTCGGACTCGATCTCGTTCATGATCTTCATCGCTTCGATGATGCACAGCACCTGGCCCTTCTTCACGGCCTGTCCGACGGCGATGAACGGCTTCGCGCCCGGTTCCAACGCACCGTAGTACGTCCCGACCATCGGCGATTTCACGTCGACATTGGTGCTGATCGCGGCGGCAGGCGCCGCAGCGGCCGGCGCGACAGCGGGCGCGGCGGCCTGCATCGGCGCGGCCATCGGCGTTGCCATGGGCGCGGCCATGGGCGCGGCCATCTGCGTCGTCATCTGCACGGCGCCGCGCGCGACCGGCGTCTTGGCCAGCCGGATGCGCAGGCCCTTGTCCGACGAGATCTCCATCGAATCCACGGTGGATTCGTCGAGCATCTCAAGCAGCTTCTTCACGTAGCGGAGGTCGATCATTTTTGCGGGCGGATGTAGGACGGAGGATGGAGGATGCATGTGTTCTCCCCCCTTCTCCATCGTGATATGTCGTCTGCACTCAACCGGCTGCCGTAATCCTTCAACCGTTATCCTAACTGAATGAGGGTCCGGTCGAAGGACGTGAGGACATCCGGGCCTTCGGTCGTTAACACCACGTCGTCTTCGATGCGGACTCCGCCCCAGCCTTCGAGGTAGATCCCGGGTTCGATCGTCACCACCGCACCCGGGGCCACGGGAGACTCCGCACTCTTCGCCAACCGCGGGGATTCATGGATCTCCAACCCGATTCCATGCCCCAACGAGTGGCCGAATGCCTCGCCATAGCCTCGGCGCTCAATGTACTGTCTCGCGAGGGCGTCGGCATCTCTCCCGCGCATTCCGGCCCGAACACCCGCCGAAGCGCTCGCGTTCGCTTCACGAACTATGGTGTGAATTTCCAGTTGGCGCGCATCCGGGGCGCGCCCCACAACGCAGGTTCTGGTGATGTCCGAGCAGTAGCCACCGCTGACTGCACCGAAATCGAACAGCAGCAGATCCCCCGCCGAAATTACGGCCTTGGTCGCCCGTGCATGCGGGAGCGCAGAGCGCGCACCCGCGGCGATGATCGTCTCAAAGGGAAAGCCCTCGCTCCCCGCCGATCGCAGTTCGTGCTCAAGGATTCCCGCCACGTCGAGTTCGGTCATCCCGACGCGGACCTGCGGCAACGTGCGCCCGAGTGCGTGTTCGGCGATCCGCACCGCCTCCCGAATGTGCGCGATCTCCCCCGCGTCCTTGGACTCCCGCAGAATCTCCACGAGGTTGAGCGCCGGACGCCAGCGCCAGCCCGCGCCATCCGCGCCCTCCCCGACCAAGCGGGCGGAGTCCTGGTGCGTGACGTGGGCGCTCTCGAAGGCGATCACCTCGACCTTCGGCAGTCCCTTCAGCTCCATCCAGAGCCGCCCCCAGAGGGTGGTGGGCTCGATCGCGACGCGGACAGCAGCCGCGACCTCGGTCTTCACCTGCGTCGCGTACCGAAAGTCCGTCAGCAACACCGCATCGTCCGCCGTGACGAGCACGAGCCCATTCGAGCCGCTGAAGCCCGTCAGATACCGCACGTTCGGCAGCGCACTCACGAGGAGGGCGTCGAGGTGACTGGCAGCGAGCGAAGCGCGCAATCGCGCCAGACGGTCAGCGTGCATCAGGGTACCGACTAAGGGCGACTGAGGGGCGACTGAGGAACGACAGGGCGACAGGCCAACAGAAGGTGCGGCGCACGGCATCGAACTCAGACGCGTTGCGCGCCGTCCTTCTCCAAGCGCGCCAGTGACGCGGGCTCGAATCGCCCACGAATCCGCATCACGCCCTCGTCCTCGTCTGGCTCGCTCGAGAGCACTTCGCCGAGCCGGTGGACCTCGGCGAGGAGCTTGCCGTGCGTCAGGGGCACGAGCAGCTCCACCTCGGGGCGCCGTCCGCGCAACGCGCCGCGCAACAGCGCGCGCAGCGGCTCAAGCCCCGCGTGCGGATCGACCGGCGCCCGCGATTGGCCCGCCGCGGTGCGCTTGTCCACCGCGACCGCGAGCACCTCCTCCTCACGCGCCGACACAAAGATCGCATCGGGGGCGAGGTTCGTGATGCGCGCGCGGAGCGCCTCGCGCTGCTCCTCCGGGAGCGCATCCATCTTGTTGAACACATACCGCATCGGCGTCTCGGCGACGCCGAGATCGGCGAGCACTTCGTCCACGACGAGCCGCTGCTCTTCCCACGTCGCATGGCTCGCGTCGATCACGTGCAGCAGGAGATCGGCCTCGCGCACTTCCTCGAGGGTCGCGCGGAAGCTCGCCACGAGATGGTGCGGCAACTTCCGAATGAACCCGACCGTGTCGGTCAGGAGCACCGACTGATGGTCGCCGAGATCGACTTCACGCGTGAGCGGATCGAGCGTGGCGAAGAGCCGGTCCTCCACGAAGACCTCGTGCGCGCCACTGATGCTGCGGAGAATCGAACTCTTCCCCGCGTTCGTGTAGCCCACGAGTGAGACGCGG
Organism: uncultured Gemmatimonas sp.; assembly: GCA_964445835.1. Classification (GTDB taxonomy): domain Bacteria; phylum Gemmatimonadota; class Gemmatimonadetes; order Gemmatimonadales; family Gemmatimonadaceae; genus Pseudogemmatithrix. The sequence goes on along the minus strand of CAYUMN010000128.1, from coordinate 5,074 downwards.
AAGGTGCCGGTGCGACCAGCGCGCTGAATCTCGCGCGCCTTGGTGACATCCTCGAGGCGGTCCTTGAGCAACCGGATGCGATGCCCAACCAGTCGACGGTCGGTTTCGAGCTGCGTTTCGCCGGGACCACGCACCCCGATCCCGCCGCGGAACTTCTCTAAGTGCGTCCACATCCGCACGAGTCGCGGCAGCGAGTACTCGAGCTGCGCGAGCTCGACCTGCATCCGCGCCTCGGCCGAGCGTGCGCGGACGGCGAAGATGTCGAGGATGAGCTCGGCGCGATCGATCACGCGCTTCGCGAGGTCGCCCTCAAGGTTCTTCCCCTGCGCCGGCGAGAGCTGGTCATCGAAGATCACCAGCGTCGCCTCCTTCTCGGCGATCATCTCTTTGAGCTCGGCGACCTTTCCCTTCCCGATGTACGTGGAGGGATCCGGGCGGTCGAGCTGTTGCGTGAGCGTGCCAACGACCGCCGCCCCCGCCGTATCCGCGAGGCGAGCGAGTTCGTCGAGATGTTCGCCCATGTGATGGCGCGCGTTGGTGCGCTTCACCGGCGCGCCCACCAGAATGGCGCGCTCTTGCGGCGGGTGGAGATCGATGATGGTGCGAATGGGGCGCGGTGGTCAGAGAAAAGAGGGTGAAGGCCCAAGGCCCTCACCCTCTCAATCTAGTCACCTGCCTCCTTACCCGCCCCAGCGCCTAGAGGCTCCGTCCGGGCCTACGCGAGGTCCACGCGAGGTCCACGCGAGGTCCACGCGAGGTTCGCGCCGGGGTCAGGGGAACCCTTGAACGCTCCCCGTGCCCGAATAGGGACGGGTGATGTTGCCGAACGGGGTCGCCATCGTGAATTCCCCGATCACTCGGTAGTCCAGCGTGCCCCTGGCGGTGTACGCGCGCATCGCGATCCCGAGCTCGCGAAAGCCGAAGTTCACGGGGAGAACGAGCTCGGATACGCCGCGGTTCTCGAGCGTCACCAAGCGGTCGACTTCGCCGGTAACAATGCGCGTCGTATCGACAAAGAACTGGTAGGTCACCTTGGTCGCGTCGATGCGGTACTCGTTCGGGTTCGAGACCGAAAGAGTGACGTCGAGCGTGCCGCCGTTGAGGCCGATGTTACGGACTTTGACGTCCTTCACTGCGACGACCGGTGGGGCGAAGGCCTGGCGCGCGAGCGTGGCGCAGCCGGCGAGGACGAGCAGGGCGGAGAGTGCGGCGAGGCGGCGCATGATTGGGTTGCTGATGGGTTGGAGAGAAGGGGTTTCACCACAATGGGAAAAAGGACCGCGACGAACCACACACAGCTCGAACCGGGGACCGCCGTAGCCGCAACGCGTTGCTACGTCTTGCCCTCCGCCTCCACGCGCTCGCGCAGGGACTGCCACCAGGCCAGTCGTTTCGCGATCTCCTTCTCGGTGCCGAACGGGCTGGGCTCATAGAACACACGGTCCCGCACTTCCGTGGGAAGGTAGTCCTGCGGCACATACGCGTCCGGTGCGTCGTGCGCGTACTGGTACCCTGCTCCGTAACCCAGTTCCTTCATCAGTCCGGTGGGGGCGTTGCGAATATGCAGGGGCACGGGAGCGGCAGGCGTCGCGCGCGCCGCGTCGAGCGCGGCCTTCCATGCGAGGTAGACCCGATTGCTCTTGGGGGCCGTGGCGCAGTAGAGCGCGGCCTCCGCGAGGGCGAGCTCCCCTTCGGGGGAGCCGAGGAAGTGGTAGGCATCGCGCGCGGCGAGCGCGAGCTCCAAGGCGCGCGGATCGGCGAGGCCGATATCCTCAGACGCGAAGCGCACGGTGCGGCGGGCGATGAACAGGGGATCCTCGCCCCCTTCCACCATCCGCGCGAGCCAATACAGCGCTGCCTGCGGATCGGACCCGCGCAGACTCTTGTGATATGCGGAAATCAAATTGAAGTGCTGCTCGCCCGACTTATCGTAGTGCGGGAGGCGGGTCTGCAACGCCTGCGCGAGGAGCTCCGCGGTGAGCGGCGCGATGGGGTGCGCTGCTGCGCCGCTCGCCGGTGGGTCGCCCGCGTCTCCCGCCCCGACAAGCACGGCGGCCGCCTCGAGGACCGTGAGCGCGCGTCGCGCGTCGCCATCGGCCTCACGCACAAGGAGGGCGCGCCCCTCGGGGGTGAGCAGGAGCTGTCGGCCGCCAAGCCCGCGCTCGGCGTCGGAGAGTGCGCGATCAATGAGCGCACCGAGCGCGTCGGCGTCGAGCGGCCGCAGCACGAACACCCGTAACCGCGAGAGCAGTGCGCCATTCAGCTCGAAGCTCGGGTTCTCCGTTGTCGCACCGATCAGGGTCAGGAGACCGCTCTCCACATGGGGGAGCAACGCGTCCTGCTGCGCGCGATTGAAGCGATGGATCTCGTCTACAAAGAGCACCGTGCGCGTCCCGAGTTGGCGACGCTGTTCCGCGGCCGCGACGACCTCGCGCAGGCGCGGCACGCCATCGGTCACGGCGCTGAAGGGGACGAACTCCGCGTCAACATGGCGCGCCACGAGACGCGCGATGGTGGTCTTCCCCGTCCCCGGCGGTCCCCAGAGGAGAAATGAGCCCGTGTCCCCGCGCTCGATTGCCACGCGAAGTGGCTGCCCGGGCCCCAGGAGATGCTGTTGCCCCGCGACCTCATCGAGTCGCTGCGGACGCAGTCGCGCGGCGAGCGGCGCTTGCAAGGGGCGCTCGAAGAGACTGGGGGAGTACGATGCCATACCGGAAATCTACGCGCCGGTGGGCGCGACACGCGGAGGGGCTATGCGCCCTGCGAGAGTTGTCGCACCAGTCCACGCAGGGCGAGCTCGTAGCCATCGGCGCCGAATCCGGCGATGATGCCGATGGCCCCGGGTGCCAGCCAGGAATGGCGACGCTCCGGTTCGCGGGCGTAGATATTCGAGAGGTGCACCTCGACGTACGGGAGCTGCACGCCCGCAAAGGCATCGCGTAACGCCAGCGAGGTGTGCGTCCAGGCGGCGGCGTTCACGAGCGCGCCCTGCACGACCCCGCGACAGTTGTGGATCGCGTCGAGCATGCGCCCTTCGTCATTGAACTGCGAGAAGAGCAGCGTCACGCCGAGTTCGGCACCGACCTCTTCGAGCCGAGCTTCGATCTCCGCGAGCGTGGTCGTGCCGTAAATTTCGGGTTCGCGAATGCCAAGGAGATTGAGATTGGGGCCGTTGAAGACCGCGATCCTCACGACTTCAGCCCTTGCAGCCAGCCGTGGAAATGGTCGAGATCATCGTCCCCTGGCTCGGGGGGCTCTGTTGGCCCGGCGGACGTCTCCGGGGCGACGGGCGGCTGCGACACCGGCTGCGACACCGGCTGCGACACCGGCTGCGACACCGGCTGCATTGCCGGTTGCGTCCCCGCCGGCGGTGCGCCCGGCGGTGCGCCCGGCGCTGCGGCACTCGTCGGCGGCGAGAAGAACTGGTCGAACTTGAGTGTCTGCGAGGCGCGCGCGATGGTGCGGCGCACGCCCGCAGACGGGGTGGCGGCTTCGCCAAAGAGCTGCTCGAGCCCCGTTCCTCCCGTCGGCCCCACAAAGGTGGCCACACCCGCGAGGACCTCGGCGGCATGGAGATCGCGCACTTCGCTCGCGGCACCGAAGAGCGCGTCGAGTGGCCACCCGGTCACCCCTTCGGGAATCTCCTCCGCCGCCCTGAGGTGATCCGGCTCCACGGAGACGCGGCTGGGTGCTGGGACCTCCGCGGAGAGCGGCGCCGTGGCAGAGGCGACCGCGACGACCGCGGCCGCGAGCCCGCGACGGGCGAAGGCCGCAAAGAACTCACGCGCCGTCGGTCCGGTACTGGTGGGCGTGTCGAGTGGCGTGCGTGACGTTGACGGGCGCGGCGTAGACAGTCCGACATCAGCAAACGAGACATCGGAGAGCGCGGCGTTCGCTGGGGCCGGCTCGGGCTCCAAGGACTCCGTGGACGGCGTCTCGAACTCCGGCATCTCCAGCGCAGCGGCTTCCAGCTCGGCGAGCTTCGCTTGGAGACCGGAGTCGTCGGGCGACTGCTCGACGAGCTGGCGGTACACCGCGAGCGCCTTGTCCCGGAACCCCTGCTGCAGGTAGAGCGTCGCCATCGTCTCCGTGACGAAGGAGGGGGCGCGCTGCGAAACGCGCGCATCTCCGACCGCGGCATTCTCCGTCGGCTCATCCTCGTCCAACCCGAAATCCGCGAGCAGCGGCAACGAGGCGAGATCAGCGCGAGTCATTCGCGGGCGCGGCGAGGCACTCGGCGCGGACGCCGGCTCAGGCCATGGTTCCATCGACGGCGTATCGCGCCACGGCGATTCCATGCCGAGCGTGTTGGCGAGCGAGGGGACGTCGTCGATTGTCAGCGGCGGACGCGCCATTAGCGGCGCGACATCCGGCGCGACATCCGGCGCGACATCTGGCGCGACATCCGGCGCGACATCCGGGGTAACATCGGGCTCGCCAAGCAGCGGGATTCCGTCCGTCTCTGGGTGCTCCAAGACGATAGCGTCCAGCGACACCCGATCGGAACCGCTCAACGTCGCGACATCCTCGAGCACAAAGTCCGACGCGTCGAGGTCCGCGAGCGGCGCGAACGCTTCCCCGGCCATGCTGGGGCGGTCGAGTCCAGGGAGCGGGGGGATGTCCCCAATCTCCACGTTCGGTCGATCAAGATCCGCGAGTGGCGACACGCTGCCGCTCTCGAACTCCATCGCCTCGAATCCGTCGAGCGGCTCGACGTCCGCGTGGAACTCCGGGAGCTCGAGCCCTTCGAGTCCATCGCTCGGCGACAGGGCTGGTGCCGTCGGCGCAGGGGGGGCCACGGGCGCAGCCGGAGCGGCGGGGGCGGCGGCATCCGCGACATCAACGACATCAACGACATCCGCGACATCAGCGACTTCGCTGAAGTCAAAGGAGACATCGAGGAGCGAGGCGCGGCGGTTCGGGGCGGCGGACGGGCGCTCGACCGTCGGCGCCTCGGCTTCACTCTCGCCGGCCGCCGTCTGGGCCGCGCGGCTGCCGAGCGGCTCCATGTGAAGCGTTTCGGCGCCGACGGCCTCGGCGTGCGCACGATCGTCGGCGCCGAAACGCTTCACAT
>CAYUMN010000127.1:4685-9175 GCA_964445835.1 uncultured Gemmatimonas sp. | reverse complement strand
CTTCTACGGCCCCCGCTTCGGCAACCCCTCCAGCACTCACCGCTGGGGCCGTGAAGCCCGCGCCGCGCTCGACGAAGCCCGTGAACGCGTCGCCCGCTGCTTCAACGCCGCCCCCGACGAGATCTGTTTCACCTCGGGCGGCACCGAAGGCGACAACCTCGCCATCCTCGGCGGCTGGCGCGTGCTCAAGGAGCAGGGGAAGAAGGCTGTCGTCACCTCCCCGGTCGAGCACAAGGCCGTCCTCCAGGCCGTGCATCAGACGGCCAAGGAAGGGGCAGAAGAGCGCACGATCGACATGAAGCCGGACGGCCAGGTCGATCTCGTCGACGCACGTCTCAAGATCACCGCTGGTGACACCGCCATCGTGACCACGATGTGGATCAACAACGAGACCGGCGTCATCCAGCCCATCGCCGAACTCGCCGCGCTCGCCAAGGCCGCCGGCGCACTCTTCCACACCGACGCCGTGCAGGCGTTCGGCAAGGTCGTGGTGGACGCCAAGCAGATTCCCTTCGACTTCGCCGCCGTCTCGGGCCACAAGCTCGGCGCACCCAAGGGGATCGGCGCCTTTTACATCCGGCGCGGCACCCCGCTTGAACCACTCTTCTTTGGCGGCACGCAGGATCGCGGACGTCGCCCAGGCACAGAGAATGTCGCGGCCGCGGTGGGACTCGCGCGCGCCATGGAACTCGCCCTCGATGAGCGCGAAGCGCACTGGACGCAGCTCGCGGCCATGCGTGATCGCCTCGAGGCCCGCCTGATGGAGCGCATCCCCGACGCCGTGGTGCATGGTCGCGGTGCACCGCGCGGACCCCACATTCTCTCCATCTCTGTTCCAGGCACGGACTCGGAATCGCTGCTGATGGCGCTCGATCTCAAGGGCGTCGCGGCGTCGAGTGGCTCGGCATGCCAGAGCGGAAGTGTGCTGCCGTCGCATGTGCTTGCCGCGATGGGAGTGCGCGATGAGCTCGCGAGTGCCGCCATCCGCATGTCGTTCGGCTCGCTCTCCACGGAGGCCGATGTGGATCGCGTCGCCGAGCTCTTTCCGGCACTGATCGCCAAGGCGCGCGGACTGGCCGGGGTCGTTTAGGACGATGGTGGAAGTGGCTGAACTGGGTGCAGAGGTCGCGGTCGCTATGGTGGCTGCCGTGGCAGCTCCGCGGAGCAAGCCGCGTGTGCTCGCCGCGATGTCCGGCGGCGTCGACTCCTCCGTGGCCGCCGCCCTCCTCGTGCGCGAAGGCTACGACGTCGTCGGCGTCACGATGAAGCTCTTCAAGGACGGCGGTGATCTCCCCGACCGTCCCTGCTGCTCGCTCGACTCCGTGAACGACGCACGCCGTGTCTGCGAAGCGCTCGGCATTCCGCACTACGTCCTCAACCTGCAGGACGCCTTCGGGCGCGACGTCATTGCGGATTTCGTTGCCGAGTATGCGGCGGGTCGCACGCCGATTCCCTGCGTGCGCTGCAACACCTTCACGAAGTTCCGCGATCTGCTCGAGAAGGCCGACCAGATCGACGCCCCGTTCATCGCCACGGGGCACTACGCGCGCGTCGCCGATGGTCGTCTCCTCCGCGGCGTCGACGACAACAAGGATCAGACCTATTTCCTCTGGGGCATCGAGCGCGCGATCCTCTCGCGCATGATCCTCCCCGTGGGGGCGATGTCGAAGCCGGAGACGCGCGCGATCGCTCGTGAACTCGGCTTGCTCACGGCCGAGAAGCCGGAGTCGCACGAGATCTGCTTTGTGCCCGATGGCGATTACGTGAAGGTGCTCGAGCGCGAGTTGCCCGCCGATGCTCCGTCACTCACGCCTGGACCGATCCTCACGCTCGATGGTACGGTCGTGGGCACGCACGATGGATTCGCGCGCTACACCGTGGGGCAGCGTCGTCGCCTCCCCGGAGGTGCGAGTGAGCCGATGTTCGTGGTCGCACTCCGCCCAGCGGATCGCGCCGTGATCATTGGCCCACGCGAACATCTGCTCGGGCGCGGTCTGATCGCCGACAGTGTGAACTGGCTCCAGGATGGACCACCAGCCGCAGGGGAGCAGGTGCTTGTGCGCATTCGGCATCGCGCCACACCGGTGGCCGGCACCGTCCTTCGCGCCGACGCCACGCAGTTCGAAGTCGCGCTCGATGAAGCGGTCTACGCCATCACGCCGGGCCAGAGCGTCGTGCTCTACGACGCCGAGCAGCGCGTGATCGGCGGTGGCGTGATCGCCACGAGCAAGCGCGTGTTGCCAGTCGCGATGTAGGCCGGCGGCGGATCAAGAGGACGGGTGGTCATCTTTCCACCTACATCCTTCGTCCTCTATCCCCGATCAGCTCCCCTACGCGACTTCAGGCTATCTCCTATGGTTTGCGTCCTGCAGGGAGGCGGTATTCCATGCAGCGCTCTCATCGGAGATACCCGTCTCGACCTGGACCGAACTCCTTCGCTTCACCCGCGCACACCACGGTGAGCTCACCCTCAGCGTCTACGTCGCGGCCGCGGACCTCACGGAACGCCTCTCGTGGATGGTCGTGTTGCGCCAGCACCTGAATCAGCTTCGCGATGACCTCGCCTCAGCGCCCGCCGAGGAACTCTCGGCCTTCGGGCAGTGCGTGGAACGGCTCTTCGAACAACTCCCCGCCCAGCGCACCATGCCCCGCGGACAGAGCTGGGCCTTCTTCGCCTCCGCGGGTGGCGACGAGTTGATGCTCTCGCTACCACCAGGTGCAGAGACCGCGGTGCATTGGGGCCTCGGCGCGCACATCATGCCGTCCCTGCGCGTGGCGGAGCCAGCGATGCGCCGCGGCAACGGCGCGTAAGTCCGCGTTCAGTACTCGAGACCCGTGGCCGTCGCGAACTGCTTCATCAGCTTCTCCTGCTCAGCGCTGAGTTTCTCCGGCACCACAAGTTGCACTTCGATGAGCAGATCGCCCTTCTTGTCGTCCTTGGCGATGCCCTGCCCACGCACCCGGAAGCGCTTGCCACTCGGCGTCCCCGCTGGCAGCGTGAGCGTCACCTTCTTCTCGTCAATCGTGTGCACGACGACTTTTGAGCCGAGTGTCGCCTGCGCGATATTCACCGGAACGCGCGTCACGAGGTCAGGGCCTTCGCGCGTCCAATCGGCATCGTCTCTCACCTGAAAGGTGATCAGGAGATCTCCACTCGGTCCGCCGCGCACTCCGCGTCCGCCCTGCCCCTTCAAGCGAATCTTCGAGCCGCTCTCCGTGCCCACGGGGACCGTGATCAACACCTTCTTCTGCGTGCGCGACGCACCTGCTCCTGCGCACACCGAGCACTTCTCGCTCGGCACCGCTCCCTTTCCGACGCACATCGGGCAGGGACGATTCACCGCGAAGCTTCCCTGACCGAACGAGATTTCGCCGCGACCATTACACTCGGTACACGTTTGGATCTTGGCGCCCTTCGCTGCACCGCTCCCGTTGCAGGTGGCGCACTCTTCGTTCACTTCGAGCGTGATCGGCATCTTGCCGCCTACCACCGCGACTTTGAATGGGACTTCGAGCGTGGTCTCCACGCTCTGTCCTTTTTCTGGGCCACTCGGACGTTGCTGACGTCCGCCGCCGAAGATTGAGCCAAAAAGATCACCCAGCCCGCCGAGCCCACCGACGTCGAAATCCTCCATGCGCGGCGGTGCACCTGCGCGCGTACCATCTGGACGAGGCCCCGGGCGCGACGCCGAACGCGCCCCGCGCTGCGTGAAGGGATCGAACGCACCGAGCCGGCGCATTTCGTCGTACTGTTTGCGCTTCTCCGGATCGCTCAGCGCGTTGTTCGCTTCCGAGATCTCTTTGAATCGCTCTGCGGCAGCCGCATCACCGGGATTCGCGTCCGGGTGATACTGCTTCGCCATGCGGCGATACTGCTTCTTGATCTCGTCGGCGGTGGCAGAGGCAGAGACCCCGAGGACGGCATAGAAATCTTTCTGCGCCATCACCCATTCCACTGCTTCACGACGACGCGCGCCGGACGAAGCAGGGTGCCGTTGAGGACGTAACCCACCTGATAGACCTGAGCGATGCGATCATCCTCTTCGGGGAGCGAGGCCGGCGCCGTCGTGATCGCTTCGTGCACGGCCGGATTGAAGACCTCACCCAACGGGTTCACGAGTTCGAGCCCATGCCCGGCGAGCGACTTGAGGAGCTTCTTCTCCACCATCTCCACCCCCGCCACCACCGAGGCCGCGTCCGTGCCCTCCGTTGTCATATGCGCCACGCGACCGAGGTCGTCGATGGTGTCGAGCAGCCCACGCATCACGGCGCTCATGCCGTACTTCTCCGCGTCCTGACGATCGCGCACGGCTCGCTTCCGGAAGTTCTCGAACTCCGCGTACAGGCGCAGATACTTGTCCTGCTGGTCGGCGGCATCGCGCAGCGCATCCGAGAGCGGATCGGCCGCGGCCACCGCGGCACCATCCGCTTGGGTACCAGCCGCTTGGGCACCAGCCGCTTGGGCGCCGGCCGCTGCGGCGTCAGCCTGC
>CAYUMN010000127.1:0-4585 GCA_964445835.1 uncultured Gemmatimonas sp. | reverse complement strand
ACCAGCCGCTTGGGCACCAGCCGCTTGGGCGCCGGCCGCTGCGGCGTCAGCCTGCTCGGCAGCCAGCTCGGCAGCCAGCTCGGCAGCCAGGGCGCGGGCCTCAGCGGCCGCGATATCGGCGATCTCGTCCATTCCGGGGGTTCTCGGGTCTGTCATGTAGGAAAGTTCGCGGGTGCCCAGCCGGCAAACAACCGGCAAACGACCGGCAATGCACCAACTCACCACGGCTGAGAGGAAGAGAGGCAACCGCCGTGCCAGCCCAGGTATGCCGGAAGTGCAGTCCGGCGCGGGCTCTGGTCACCCTACGGGGGCGGCGGGCGGACGTTTCGGCGGGGTTCGGGAGCCGCCGAGAACTGTGCCCTGCAAGCGGTGGCGCCGGTCGTCGCGGAATGCCGGCGTAAAAGCCCGGCTGCGCCGCGGTCGGCGACAGCACCTCCACCGCGAGCACCAACTCGGCGATCTCCCGCCAATCGCGAATCCTCGCGCCATCCGCCGATCGCGCGACAAAGAGATCCGGTTGCACCATCGTTCCCGGAACGATCTCTACATCAGCCGGTGCGAGCCGCAGCGCACCGAGCGCGTTCGCTCGGACATAGTCACGCAGTCGATCATACAAGAACTCCACCGCGTAGCCGTGGTCATACGAAGGCGCCGGCGTCACCAACAACGCCCCATCAATGCACTCGTATCGGTTGCCATCCTCCGGCAACGCGCGGACGTCCTCCGCGGTCCACTTCCGCTCCACGAGATCGGGCATGGCCATACGCTGCGCTCGGCGGGCAGGGAAAGTGAAGAGGGCACGCGCCAACATCGCGGTGCCCTCACCAAATACCCCTATCGCTCCAGTGCCCGCCGGACCGTACCTACTCCGTCAACGCGCGCCGCACGAGATTCAACGCCGCCTGCGCCGACCGCTGCCGCACCTCGTGCCGATCCCCCACCGCGCTCGTCCGCAGCGACCGCACCGTCCCGCGCACATCCACCGCGAGGCAGAACGTGCCCACCGGCTTCTCCGGCGTGCCGCCGCCCGGCCCCGCGATTCCCGTGATGCTCACCGCCACATCCACCCCGAAATGCGCCCGCAACCCAGTCGCCATCTCACGCGCCGTCTCTTCGCTCACGGCACCATGCGCCACCAGCGTCTCTTCCTTCACACGGAGCTCGCGCACCTTCACCGCATCGTGATACGCGATAATCCCACCATCCACCACATCACTCGAGCCCGAAATCGCCGTGAGGCGCATCCCGAGCATCCCGCCCGTACAGGACTCCGCTACGCCGATTCTCATGCCCTTCGCACGCAACGCCATCAGCACGAGCGTCGCCAGATCATCATCCTCGGTCCCGTACATCCACTTGCCGACCTTCTGCCGCAGCGCCGCCTCGGCGCGATCGATCCGTACCTGCGCGACGTCGCCGGGCTCGTCATACACGGTGATGCGCAGATCGACCCCTTCCCATCCGGGCAGATACGCGACCCCCACATCGCTCAACTCCTTCGCGAGGTCGCCGATCGCGTCCGCGAGCGCCGACTCCGCAATACCCGTGGTGCGCAGCGTGCGCGAGCGCACCACGAGCCCCGCGCCCTCGGGTCCCTGATGCGCGACGATGCGCGGCAACAACTGCTCGCGCGCCATCCCCCGGAACTCGCGTGGCACACCGGGAAGCATCGCGCACCAACGCCCCTTGGCATCGGTGAGCCAGATGCCCGGCGCCGAGCCATGCTCGTTCTGGATGATCTCTGAGCCCTCCGGGATCATCGCCTGATTGTGATTCGCCACGGGAAGTTCGCCCGGCCACCCGCGCGCCTTCCAACGCGCTTGGAGCGACGTCAGAACGGACGCGTCGAGAAACATCCCGCGCCCGAAGAGCTCGGCGATCGACGGCTTCGTGAGATCGTCCGACGTCGGACCGAGCCCACCGCTCGTGATCACGGCCCCCGTGCGCTCAAGGCCTTCCTTCACGGCGGCCGCGATCTCTTCTGCGCCGTCCCCGACGGTGGCGCGTCGCACGACGCGAATGCCGAGCGCGGCCGCCTCACGCGCGAAGAATGCGGCATTGGTATCGATCGTGTAGCCGAGCAGAAGCTCGTTCCCGATACTGACGAGCTCAACGTTCATAGAGCGCTCACGAACGGCTTACGAGGCGATCATGACCGCTTGGTCGTGAAGACCGCGCGATAGCTGATGAGATAATCGCCGAGGGAGATCAACGTGAGCGCGAGGGCGACGTACATCGTCACCGCGCCGATTCCGCCGATCAGGTGCAGGAGGAACATCAGGGGCGCGTGGCTCGACAGCGCGTGCTGCTCGACGATCAGTTGCAACATGAACCAGGCGAACGACGCGCCCATCCACGTGAACTGGAAGCCGGCCTTGAACTTGCCGAGCCGTTGGGCCGCGATCACCACACCGCGCTGCTGCGCGAAGCTGCGGAACCAGGTCATGAAGGCCTCGCGCCCGAGAATCGGCACGAGGATCCACCAGTGGAAGTAGACCGGTGGCAACATCCAGGTGCGGAAGGGATACTGCGCCGCCTCGGCGAACGAGGGGAGGAGCGCGAGGAGCGCGTCATCCGGCGCGGACTGGAGCAGGAACATCGGCACGAAGCACGCCACCAACATGAGCTTGTCGGCGAGGGGATCGAGCACCTTCCCGAGGTCGGTGATCAGTCCTTGTTCGCGCGCGATCTTGCCATCGTAGTGATCACTGATGGCCGTGACGAGGTACAGCACAAAGGCCGTGGCACGCAACCCGACGCTCGGCACGAACGCCAGCGCGGCGAAGACGGGCGACGCCACAATGCGCGCCGCGGAGATGGTGTTGGGAAGATTCACCGTCGGGGGGACGCGACGCCCGCTTACGCGAGCGTCTTCAGGACGAGCTTGGAGATCGCCTTCAGGGTGTCGAACACGCCATCACCGGTCACGGCGACGGCTTCGAAATAGTGCGCACGCTCCACCCACACGCCATCCTCGTTCTGCGAGATCGTCGTCTCGCCGGGATGGAACTGGTCCGGGGTGACCTTCATCTTCGCCGGGTCGGTGACTTCCCACCCCGGGTTCAACGTGTTCTGCAGTTCCTCGAGCGGGGCGGCGTTCGGCAGGTCACGCTTATTGTACTGCACGATGAACGGCATCTTCGTGAGGTCATATCCGTACTCGGCCATGTTGTCGTACAGGTTCTGCATGGCTTCGAGATTGGCTTCCATGCGCTCGACCTGCGAGTCGCCGACGAACACGATCCCGTCGACGCCCTTGAGGATGAGTTTGCGCGAGGCGTTGTAGTAGACCTGTCCCGGCACCGTGTAGAGATGGAATCGCGTCTTGAAACCGCGAATCGTCCCGAGGTCCACCGGGAGGAAGTCAAAGAACAGCGTGCGCTCCGTCTCCGTGGCGAGCGAGATGAGTTTGCCGCGCGTGTCCGGCTTCACCTTGGCGTACACGTGCTCCAGGTTCGTCGTCTTGCCACCGAGTCCGGGGCCGTAGTAGACGATTTTGCAGTTGATCTCGCGCGAGGCGTAGTTGATCATCGACATGACTGGTCTCCTTATCCGAACAGCTGGTCGATTTCATCGTCAGCGCCGGCGAGAAGGCCCGGCTGCTGCGCGCCGCTCTTGCCGCGCTGGAACACCTCATGGAACAGCTTGGTGAGTTCGCTCACAGTGTCCTTGATCTTCAGGCGCACGAGCCCAAGGGTCGTGCGGTTGTCGAAGAGCACGACGAGAATCACTCGACGCGCGATATCGGCGAGATACATCGATTCCTTCTCGCCCTGATGGAACAGCGAGTTGAAGTCGGTCTCGCCGATCAATTGGGCCAACTGATCGTTGGCGGAGAAATCGGCCGCCGTGAGGGTCGCGAAGGCGGTCGGGTCGAAGGTCGGCGGTTCGCCGACCGTCGCCACGAGCTGCCCCGAACGGTCCACGAGGAGCGTGCAGCGCGCGTTCGTTTCGCCGAGGAACTTCTGCAGCGCCGCGGTGATGGCGCCGAAGTCCTCTTCGGTGAATGACCAGCTTGCCGACCCGACCGCCATGCTCCCGTCCTATGCGAGGGCGTTCTCAAAACGTGTCAGCAACTGCCGCGCACGGCGTTGCAGCACGGAATTCTTCTCCCAACGAAGATACTCACGCAACACCATCACCGAGTCCACCGTCGGCTGACCGCTCATCCACCCGAGGGCGGCCAGGCGACGCATCGGCCGAGGATGATACAGCGAGCGCTGGTGTCGCGACTGCTCGCGCGCCCACCAGGCGAACCCCACCGCCGCCCCGGCCGCCAACCCGACCACGAACCCCAACGTCTTCCGGTTCACATCGCCCGCCGCGCCGACAGCGCCTGCACGATCGTCACGCCGTCCGCGTACTCCAGATCCCCGCCCATCGGCAGCCCCCGAGCGAGCCGCGACACCGTCACCCCGGCCTCCCGGAGCTGTTCCTGAAGATACAGCGCGGTCACCTCGCCTTCGAGCTTCGGGTTGGTGGCCACGATCACCTCCGTGACCCCGCCCGCCATCACCCGGCGGACCAAGGCCCCCACGGAGAGGGCCTCTGGGCCCACCCCGTCCAGCGGGGCCAACCGCCCCCC
>CAYUMN010000126.1:7425-9309 GCA_964445835.1 uncultured Gemmatimonas sp. | reverse complement strand
CGGCACCGCCGGCACCTGCTGTCCGCGTTCCATCTCGCCGAGCTCGGCAGGCGTCCACCCGGGCCGCCCGAAAACAATCCGCCCCCGGTCGCGCCAGCGAGGCGCCCGCCATGCGTCCTGCGCGATCTGCACGAACACGTGCACGTTCGCCCAGAGCGGATTCCAGCTCTGCAGAGACTTCGTGATGCCGTAGACCGGCTCCTCGACCTCTGGTTCAAAAGTGCCGAACCAGCGGTCGAACACGATGAACACCCCCGCGTAGTTCTTGTCGTGATACTGCGGATTCACGCCGTGATGCACGCGGTGGTGCGAGGGCGTATTGAGCACGAGCTCGCCGAGCGGCGAGAGTCGGGAGATGGCGCGCGTGTGGATCCAGAACTGATACACGAGGTTGATGGCATTGCAGGCGACGAACATCCGCCACGGCACCCCAATCAACGCCAGCGGGATGTAGAAAACCCAGCTCATCAGCCCATGCAGCGCGCTCTGTCGCAAGGCGACGGGGAGGTTGTACTCCTCACTCGAGTGGTGCACAACATGCCCGGCCCAGAGAATATGCACCTCGTGGGAGCAGCGGTGCGACCAGTAGTAGCAGAAGTCCACGAGCACGAAGACGGCGCTCCAGCTGAGCACCGCGAGGACGTCGACGCGGAAGCCAGGGAAGCCCGTCGTCGCCAGGAATGGCGCGCGCTCGGCCCACAGGGGAATGGCGGGGACAACGTGCTGCACCGCGAGGTGCTCCCCGACCCAGATGAAGATCCCGATCGTAAAGAGCTTGGTGAAGATGCCGGCGAGCTGGCTCAGGATGCCACAGCTCAGGTCCGAGAGTGAGTCATTGAGGCGGAGCACCCGCGTCCCCGTCGCCCGACTCCAGAGGAGCTCGAGGGCGATGAGGAGGAAAAAGAGCGGGATGGCGGCCTGGATGATTCCCATGTTCCGGAGAATTGTAGATTAAGACGTGCCCAATACCAACACCGGCTTCCCCCGCCCGCTTGCCTGCGTCACCGGCGCCTCCGCCGGCCTCGGCAAGGAGTTCGCGACCCAGCTCGCGGCCCGTGGCTTTGATCTGCTGCTCGTGGCGCGCGACGCCGAGCGCCTCGCCGCGGTCGCCTCCGACCTCGAGCGCCAGTTCGGTATCACCGCGACGGTCTACCAGGCGGATCTCTCGCGAGACGAGCCCATGCGTGGACTCGCCGAGCAGCTCGGCAAGGAAAAGCACCTCTCGGTCCTGGTGAACAACGCCGGTTTCGGTACGAAGGGGAAGCTCGTTGGCCGCCCCTTGGCGGAGCAGGCGACGATGCTCGAACTGCACGTGATGGCGACGATGCTCCTTTCGAGGGCGTCGCTTCCGGGAATGATCGAGCGGCGCGATGGCGTGATCATCAACGTGGCATCGGTGGCTTCGTTCACAGCCTCGCAGGGGAACGTCAACTATTGCGCGACCAAGGCGTACCAGCGCGTTTTCAGTGAGGGGCTGGCGATGGAGCTCCACGGGACGGGCGTGCGTGTGCAGGCCCTCTGCCCCGGTTTCACGCACACCGAGTTCCACGACCGCATGAAGATCGATAAGTCGAAGGGGATTCCGGCGTGGGCGTGGCTCGAGGCGGACCGCGTGGTGCGCGAGTCGCTCGACGCGGCGTTCGGCGGCGGACCGACGGTCGTGGTGCCGGGAAAGCGGTACAAGTTTCTTGTGCTGGCGCTTCGCTACATGCCGCTGTGGATTCGTCGCGTGATGCAGGAGCGCTATTCGCGGGCGCGGATATAACGATGCGGAGCTCCCGCGCGGTCCCGCGTGCGTGGGATATCCTGCGATTGGCGCTGGTGTGCGGCGTGGCGGCAATGACGCTCGGCGCGCAGTCGGCTGAGGCGCCTTCGCGTGACACG
>CAYUMN010000126.1:6172-7325 GCA_964445835.1 uncultured Gemmatimonas sp. | reverse complement strand
GACACGCTGCGTGACACGTTGCGCATCGTCCACGTGGGGGACATCAACTTTGCCCGCAACGCGGCGCGCTGGTACGTGATCCCCGGGCGCGGTCAGGAGATCTTCGCGGGCCTTCGTGATGTGCTTCGCGGCGCCGATCTGGCAATCGGCAATCTCGAAAGCGTGCTGATGGACCGCGGCACCTTCGCGGATCCGCAGGGGACGTTCGTCTTTGCCGGGCCAGCGCAGAGTGCAGCGCTCCTCGCCGATGCGGGCTTCGACATGCTCACCACCGCGAACAATCACGCGTGGGACTTCGGTCGCTCCGCGCTGCTGGAGTCGCAGACGCATCTGGAGCGCGCCGGACTCGCCCATGCGGGCACCGGTCCCTCCCTCGACGAGGCCTGGCGCCCCGCCCTGCTCCGCGCACGCGGCTGGACTGTCGCGGTGTTCTCGGTGACGCGAATCTTCAACGCGCCCGGCTTGGTGATCGACGGCCATCCCGCGACCTGCTGCATTGCGTGGGCCGATACCCTACGCCTCCGCGACGCCGTACGCACCGCACGCGATTCGCTCGGCGCCGACATCGTGCTGCTCTCCATTCATCACGGCACCGAATACCGCGGCGTGCCCTTGTTGCGCGAACGCGCTTTCACGCGGGCGCTCGCGCGCACGGGGGTCGATGCCGTGATCGGACATCATCCGCATGTGCCGCAGGGGGTGGAGTACGTTGGGGCTGTGCCCGTGCTCTACTCGCTCGGCAACACGGTTTTTCTGCAGCGCGACCCATGGACACAGGTCGGATTCATGGCCGAACTCGTGTTCGCGCCAGATAAGTCGATGGGACTCACCATGCGACCGTTGGCGGCGACGTTCACGCCAGCGTGGCTCAGTGGGGCTGATTCACTCAAGGCGATGCGGCACTTGGATTCGCTGAGTGCGGCGCTGCGTTCCGCACCGCGCTGAATCATCGCCGGTTCCGCGATGACGTCGCGGCGCGGTGTGCCACCGACGATCATACCGCAGGAGTAGCCGGTCGCAGTCACCCAGCCCACGCCGCGCCAGCCGCGATCGTTCGCGTCGAGCACGCGGAATCGTGTCCCCTCGGGCATCTGCACGGTGAGTGAATCGCTGCGAGTGGTGTAGCGACCCGCGCCCGCATAGAACATCTCCG
>CAYUMN010000126.1:0-6072 GCA_964445835.1 uncultured Gemmatimonas sp. | reverse complement strand
CGCACGAGGACGCCCGCATGCATCCACGCGGCAGGACCATTGTTTGCTGCGGAGGTCTGTATGGTGGCGGGAGTTCCGGAAATCACCGACCAACGAGTCTGACCCGGGTCCCACACCAGGAGTGAATCGCTCGAGCCTCCGGCGAGGGAGAGCGCGCCGGTGAACTCTCCCGGACCGCGCCCCTTACTCCCCAGTCGCGTGCGCTCGTGGCCGAGCGAATCGAACAGGATGATGATCGAGGCGCCCCCATCGGCCACGGCGAGCATTCCCGAATTGAGCAGGCGGCGTCGGACACGCGCGCGAAGACGGTGCTGTCGGAGTCGGCGCGGTCACCAACGGAGATGCTCGCCGCTCAGCCACCGAACGCGTTCAGTCCGGTCACCGCCTGCCCAAGAATCAACGAGTGGATGTCGTGCGTCCCCTCGTAGGTGTACACGCTCTCGAGATTCGCCATGTGCCGCATGCTCGCGTACTCGGCGAGAATGCCATTGCCGCCGAGCAGGCGACGCGCTTCACGCGCGATGTCCGTCGCGATGCTCACGTTGTTGCGCTTCGCGAGCGAGACCTGCTGCGGCGTAAAGGTGCCCGCGTCCTTCATGCGTCCGAGGTGCAGCGAGACGAGCTGCCCCTTGGTGAGCTCGGTGAGCATGTCCGCGAGTCGCACCTGCTGGATCTGGAATCCACCGATCGGGCGTCCGAACATCACGCGCTCCTTCGAGTAGCTCACGGCCTCCTCGAAGCAGGCCATGGCGGCGCCGAGCGCGCCCCAGGAGATGCCGTAGCGCGCCTGCGTGAGGCACATCAGCGGGCTCTTGAGTCCGCCGCTCTTGGGGAGAATGGCATCGGCCGCGAGATGCACGTTGTCGAACACCAACTCGCTCGTGTCCGAGGCGCGAAGCGACAGCTTCCCCTTCACATCCTTCGCCTTGAAGCCCTTGCTGTCGGCGGGGACGATAAAGCCGCGAATGCTCGTGCCGGCGTCG
The DNA here is from genome assembly GCA_964445835.1 of uncultured Gemmatimonas sp. Taxonomy (GTDB): domain Bacteria; phylum Gemmatimonadota; class Gemmatimonadetes; order Gemmatimonadales; family Gemmatimonadaceae; genus Pseudogemmatithrix. Next base: position 5,089 of record CAYUMN010000126.1, on the reverse strand, counting down.
TCGTTGTCCTCGGTCTTCGCCCAGACAATGGCAACATGCGCGTTGGATCCGTTGGTGATCCACATCTTCGCGCCGTTCAGTATCCAGGAGCCATCGGCCTGCTGTTTGGCGCGCGTGATCATGCCGGCAGGGTTCGAACCGTAGTCGGACTCGGTGAGGCCGAAGCAGCCGATCTTGGTTCCCTTCGCCATCTGCGGGAGCCAATGCCGCTTCTGCTCCTCGGAGCCGAAGGCGTAGATCGGATACATCACGAGGGCGCCCTGCACGGAGGCGAACGAGCGGATGCCCGAATCGCCGCGCTCGAGCTCCTGCATGATGATGCCGTACATGACGTTGTTCAGCCCCGCGCAGCCGTACTCCTCGGGGAGATTCGCGCCGAAGTAGCCGTTCTCGCCCATCTCGGCGATCAACTCCTTGGGAAAGCGTCCATCGACATAGCACTGGCCGATGATCGGCATGACTTTCTCGTCCACGAAGGCGCGGACGGAGTCGCGGACGGCGCGCTCTTCTTCGGTCAGCGCGGCATCGATATTGAAAAGGTCGCCCTCGCGCGGCTTGAGCTGCGGCGAGGCGAGATGGGTCTGGGTGTCGAGATCGGTGGACATACGATTCCCTAAGGAAGGAGACCCGAGAAATCTAACCACGGGGTGCTGGAGCCGGGGCTACCCCTCTAGCGAGGTCGCCCCTCGCCGAGTCGGAGGGCAGTTGGGTCCTCATACAGGACCGTTCCACCCCGAACGACGCGGCCGACCGTCCGGCGTTTCGACCACCGCCCGATGGCAATCCGTTCGCGTCGCGCCACCGGATTGAGTTTGGGCATCCGCACATCCCAGTCGCGAAGGATCCAGTGGCCAGAGGAGAGTTGCGCGAAATGGAGCGCGCCGCCAATGCCCTCAGTGCGATGGTGCAGCGGCGCATTCACGTACTCGTACGTGACTTCGCGCAGGAGCAGCTCATCGCGATCGAGCCAGAAGGTGCCCACGACATCCGCAATGCCCGGCCCCGGCCAGCGCGCCGGCTCAAAGGCGACACCGATCCAATCGGGATGCGCCGCTTCGTCCAGCACGCGGGTGAAACAGTAGCGTTCGGCAAACCGATCATCGGCGATCACGGCGAGTGTCGGCGAGAAATACGAGGAGGTATCGGCCACGCGCCGGATGTACCCGAAGCGGAAGAGGGAGTCGTAGTGCGCGCGCGACTGCGCCCGCTCGCGCCCGACCAAGCGAATTGTTGCAGGGCGAATCATCGGGAGGGTGTCGGGGAGGAGATCCGCCTCGTACTCGACGGCCTCCACGCGCAGCGTCGAATCCCGCTCGGCGAGCACGACCGATTGGAGCGCCACACGCGCCTGCTCCCAGAGCTGCCACGCGGCCGCTTCGCCACGCGCGCCGCAGACCCGGTCTTCTTCCACCCGCATCGCCGCGAGTTGCACCACCTCGTCGCGCAGCACAATGCGCAGTGAATCCACTGGCCGTCGTCCGGCCGGCCGCGGCGGCACAACATGCGGACGGAATCCTGGACGGAGCACGCGCATGGCGATGCGTCCCGTGTCTGGCACGGCGATCGTGAAGCGACCGCGATCGTCGGTCGAGGTGCGCTGGATCGGGCCACGCCCAACGCGCCATTCCACGAGCACCCGCACAGCGGGCGTGATGGAATCCGCGCGTACGACGTCGCCGGTCAGTCGCTGGGCTTGGAGTGCGGTCGGCGCGCCGAATGCGGCCGCGACTACCGCACACAGGAGCAGTCCGCGCCGCGCGAATCGCATGCGGGCGCGCTACGCCGGCCGTTTGGCCCGAGGCACCGCACCCACCTCGCGGCACTTCCGACGGAACTCCTGCCCGTGATCGATCGCGTGCCCATTCTCGTGCTGCCACTGATGCACCATCTCGTGCAACAATGTCTCCACGGCGCTCGCGAAGCCATCGCGCCGCAGATGGCGCGCCGAGATCGCGATCTCCGCACCGCCGCCCTCGATGCCCGGCGCATAATGCCCGAGTCGCCGCACCATCCGCCGCGAGACGCGAATCGGAATCTGCTGCAGCGAAGCATCGAAGCGCTCGCCATTGAGCCGCGTGTGCCACTCGGCAAGGCGTTCGGCCAGTGACTCGTCCTCCGGGTGGGTGCGCTCAGGCGCGCGCGGCGGTCTGGTGTGCTTCGGCAACGGATACGCGAGGATCGCCTGACGCGCCGTCTGCCGCTCCCACGTACGCCGCGCCATCACGAAGCGGACGATCTGCGCGTGAATCTCCTTCGGGGCCGTGCAGAAGCCCTCATGCAGGCGCAGTTCAAAGCCTTTGAGGCCAACCACCACACTACGATTACGCGTCAGCACCAGCGACTTCACGTGCTGCAGTCCTATTCCACGCAGCGTGGTGAAGAGCGTCTCCGCCGCACGCACCGAATCCGCGGCGTCCTCCTCGGCCTGCTCCTCGTCGCCATCGGCGGCGGTGGGAGCGAGCGGGCGCTCCACCTCCGCAGCGGGCGATGCCGAGTCATCGGTCATCGCGTCGCGCGGCTTCTCGCCGAACATCTCGAGCACGAACGACGAGGCCGCGTCGAACAGCAAGCCGAGTTGGGACTCGTCGGATCCCTTCCGAGACTTCATCGGCACCGGCATCCGGTCATCGGCCAAAGACCCGATCATTGCGCGGCGAGAAGTCGCGGGTCTCCGCGCTCCAGACGCAGGCCCGCACGATGAGCTTCGCGGGGGTCACCTCGATCTCCTGGAAGGCCGCCGGCAACCCGCCGCGCGTCCGCTCGCAGAACGAGGTGCTATGCGACACCACCATGCGGCGCGCCCCGAGGGTGACGTCGTCAATGCGGGTCTGGTGATCATGCCCGTTGAGCACGAGATCCGCGCCGGTCGCGTGCGCCTCGCCAACGCCGTCGGCGCGATTCACCAGTCCCCAGCGCCGCGAGAGATCGCCGCGCAGGAGATTGTGATGGAACACGAGCACTTTGATATCTCCCGCGGGTGCGGCGGCGAAGGCGGCCTTCGCCTTCGCCCACTGCTCGGGACGAATGGCACCGACCACACTGAGGTCGCGGGCGCGCGTCGTCAGCGTGTAGGTGCGCACCCCATGGCAGGAGTTGAGCCCGACGATCGTCGCGCCCGGGAACTGTAGTGTGGGCTCAACCTCGCGATTGATCCACCGGCGATATCCCGCCAGCAAGGGCGACTCCACACCGACGCCGACCGGCTTCCACCACCACGCCACATCGTGATTTCCCGGCACGACGAACACCGGGACGTGCGCGCGAAGTCCGTCGAGCCACTGCTTCGCCTGCTTGAACTGCTCGCGGAAGTTGCGCTGCGTGAGGTCACCCGCAACGACCACCGCATCGTAGCGCCCTTCGGCGACACGATGCGTCACGGCCGAGGTATATGCCTCGACCGCGTGTCGTCCGAAGTGGACGTCCGAGACCTGGAGCAGCCGCACCAGTGTCAGATCAGGCCTTCAGCCGTGCAATCACGGCGTCCGTGTACTCGTCGGTGCTCGCGGTGCCACCGATGTCGCGCGTGACGGTCTTCCGCTCGCGCAGCGTCGCCTCGATCGCCGCCCGCATGGCGTTCGCGCGCTCGGTCTGCCCCACATGATCCAGCATCTGGCAGCCGGCGAGCATCACCGCGGTGGGGTTCGCGATGCCCTGCCCCGCGATGTCCGGCGCAGTGCCATGTACGGCCTCGAAGATCGCATGCCCGTAGCCGATGTTCGCGCCCGGGGTGAGGCCGAGTCCGCCCACCAGTCCGCTCGTGAGATCGGAGAGGATGTCACCAAAAAGATTCGTTGTCACGATCACATCGAAGCGCTCGGGACGCATCACGAGTTCCATCGCGCAGGCATCCACGATCTTATCGTCGCTCGCCACGCGCCCCTCGTACTCCTTGGCGATCTCGCGTCCGACGTCGAGGAAGAGTCCCTGCGAGTACTTCAGGATGTTCGCCTTGTGGACGATCGTCACGCGCTTGCGTCCATGCTTGACGGCGTACTCAAAGGCATAGCGAATGATGCGGTCGGCGCCGTGGCGCGAGACCACCGCGACCGACTGCGCGACGGCGTGCGGATCGTCCCCGATCTTCACGTAGTTCTCAATGCCGACGTAGAGCCCTTCGGTATTCTCGCGCACGAGCACGATGTCCACGTTATCGAAACGCAGCCCCGGCAGGACCGACTTCGCCGGCCGGAGATTCGCGTAGAGATCGAACTCCTTGCGCAGCGCGACGTTGATGGAGCGGAACCCCTTGCCGACCGGCGTCTCGAGCGGGCCCTTGAGGGCGAGCTTCGTGCGTTTGATGGAATCGATCGTCGCTTCGGGAATCGGGTCGCCGAGTTCCTTCACGGCGGCCATGCCGGCAATCTGGCGATCCCAGGTGATCTCGGCGCCAGCGGCCGCGAGGAGGCGGAGAGCGGCGTCGGTGATAGCGGGGCCGATCCCGTCGCCGGGAATGAGGGTCGCGTGCAGGGGGGTCATATCGTGCAGGAGGGAGGGTCTACGGTTCGATGATCAGTGCAGCCAGCTGTTGAGCAAGTGTCGACAGCATCGTCGGGCCCGCGAGGGTGCGCAGGTCGGTGGCCCACACGACGGTACGGGTTCGGGTATCCACCAGCACGACGCGCAACTGTGCCAGCTCGCCAATGCCACGGAGTTCGACCGGAATCAGTGCGTGGCGCGTATCGCCGAGGGCACTGACAGAGCGCAGATTATCGGCCACCAGCGCGCTGAAATCGTCGCCCGGCTTGGGGAGCTCAATGCGCCAACGCCCGACGCCGATGGTGCCGGGGTCCTTGGCGTAGAGCGGGTTCCGACGGGCCGCCCGCACCACATCGCCGGCGTAGGCCCAGTTGGTTCCGAGGCCGCCGTCGCGCAACGTCTGCGCAATGGCCGAGTCGAGCTGCGTACGCAGCACGCGCCACTCCGCGTCGCGGCTCCAGCCGATCGTGTCCGCGTGCCAGAGCTGTGCGGGGACGACCGCCACCCGCATCGCGGCAAAGGAGGCCAAGGGCGTCCTGGCGACCGCCGGGCCCTCCTGCGCTTGCAGGAGCATCATAGGGGCGGCCAGAAGCGCAACGAGGAGGCGCGAAGA
>CAYUMN010000125.1:6389-9594 GCA_964445835.1 uncultured Gemmatimonas sp. | reverse complement strand
TCGCGCAGCTGACGGAGACGATTGAAGGGTTCCCGGGCGGGTGGGACACCATGCTTGGGGAGCGCGGGATCAACCTGTCAGGGGGCCAGAAGCAACGGGCCTCGTTGGCACGAGCCCTCGCGCGACGCCCCTCGGTGGTGATTCTCGATGACGCCCTCTCGGCGGTGGATACCCACACGGAGGCGGCGATCCTCCGGGGATTGCGAGAGGCATTGGCAGGGCGCACGGCGATCATTGCGTCGCACCGCATTACGGCGATTCGCGATGCCTCGTGGATCCTGGTGATGGATGAAGGACGCGTGGTCGAGCAGGGGCGCCATGCCGATCTGCTGGCCGCGAAGGGACGGTATTTCACGCTGCTGCGCAGGCAGCAGTTGGAAGAGGAAATTGAGCAGGAGCCCGTGGTCGTCCGGGACTGAGCTGACGGTCGGCAGGAATGTTGTTCACCCAATTTCGGAGGTAGTATGCGTTCAGTTCTTCGTCGTGCGTTTGCGGTTGCAGCCCTTGTTGGTGCGTCGGCGGTCACTGCTCAGGCGCAGATGGGGGGTCTGAAGGTCGAGGAAATTCGTATCGACCTGGCGAGCATCAACATCACGAATGGCACGTTCCTCGAGGCCGGCCTTCCGGGCTCGCTGGCCCTCGGTATCTACCTGAACGACAAGCTTGCGCTCGAGCCGACCCTCGGCTTCGGGTACATCAAGCCGGATGGCGCCGCTGATGGCGTCACCCTGCTTGCGCTTGGCGTGATGGCACCGTACTACTTCGCCGGCGACCGCGGCCACAGCGGCCTCTTCGTCGCTCCTGGCGTCATGATCACGAAGGTCACGGACGTTGATGCGGCGATCGATTTCGGTGTCGACTTGGGCTTCAAGGGCAAGATGAGCGACAAGGTGTCGTGGCGTGCGGCCGCGCAGCTGCGCGACGGCGACAGCTTCACCGATGCCTCGATTGGCGGTGTGTTCGGTCTCAGCGTCTTCTGGCGCTAAGTTCCTTCTGACCGCGCTTCGGCGCGGCACAGACGATCAAAGCCCCGCCGCGGATTCCGCGGCGGGGCTTTGTGCACTCGGGAGTCGCGCCTGCTACTTCCGCACGACGTTGTAGCCAATGGTGCTGCCGATCGGGACGGTAATCCAGAGCAGCGGGCCGCCGAAGAAGCCCGCCACACTCCCCAGCAGGGTGACGACGTAACTCGAGCGGTAGCCTTTTGCGTTGGAGAATCGATACACCGTGATGGACGAGCCCAGGGCACCACCGATCGCCAATCCCATGATCACACCGGCGAGATCCTGGAATCCGTCCCCGTCGCCCGCGAACGCCGACCCAACGAAGCCTCCCGCGAGCGCGCCGACAGAAAAGCCCGCGAGGCCCACAAGGGCCTGCTGCGTCACGAAGCCCGGCGGCAACGGTCGTCGTCCGGTCTTAGGCACCGTGTCCGTCACAATCGACATGAACGGCGCGGCAGGTACGGACGGTACCAAGCGGCTCGACTGCACACGCTGCGCGCCCAGTGGCATCGCGAACATCAGGCTGACAACCGCCCAGAATCCCCAACGTCGCATCAACCCTCCAGAGGTGAGGCCCGCACACATCCAGGACGTTCGGCGCCCACTCGCATTCTCCGCTCCCGGCCGACCAGGAGTCAGATACGATTCAAAATGAAGTCAGGAGTAAAATCCTGCAGCCAGTTCGCCAGCATCGTGAACCGGTTGGTGACCATCAGGACACCCACGAGCACCAAGAGCACGCCCGCCACGCGGTTCACCCAGATCATATGGTGCCGCACCTTGGCGAAGAGCGTGATGAAGCGCTCCACCATCAACGCCGCCGCCATGAACGGCACGGCGAGCCCCATCGAATACGCAAAGAGTAACGTCATCCCGCGACCGAGATCGGCCTCGTTGTACGCCATAGTGATGATCGCGCCGAGAATCGGCCCAATGCAGGGTGACCACCCGGCCCCGAACGCGATCCCCACGACCAACGTGCCGAAATAACCCAGCGGCTTGTTCGCGAGATGCAACCGCGTGTCCTTCATCAGGAAACCCAGATTGAACACGCCGAGCAGGTACAACCCAAAGATGATGATGAGCACGCCGCCCGCTCGACTGATCACGTCGCGGTAGCGGAGCATCAACTGTCCGAGCACCGTCGCCCCCGCGCCGAGCGCGAGGAAGATCATCGTGAAGCCGGCCACAAAGAGCAGCGCGTGGATCAGCGTGTTGCGCTTGGTGTGCTGCAGGTCCTCGAGATTCATCCCCGTGATGAAGGTGACGTAGCTCGGCACCAGCGGCAGCACGCAGGGACTCAGGAAACTGAGCAACCCCGCGCCGAAGGCAATGAAGAGATTGAGCGACGAGGCGGTCTCCACTCAGCGCCCCCCGCCACGCTGGCAGTCACGACAGACCCCGTGAATCACCAACCGATGGCGCTGCCGCGCAAAGCCGCGTGACTCCGCGACGATCGTCGTCATGCGTTCGAGCCGTTCATCGCGAAACTCGTCGACCTTGCCACACTGCGTGCACACGAGATGCTCATGATTCGGGACGTCACGTGCCGGTTCGAACCGGCGGAATCCCTCGCCGAAGTCGCGCTCGACGAGGAGCCCGCTCTCGACTAGGGTATCGATCGTGCGGTACACCGTCGCCGTGCCGACGGATCGCCCGCGGGCGCTCACTTCCTGCGCCACTTCCTCCGCCGAAAGATGCCGGTCGGACGTGAGCAACGCCTCGGCGATCGCGAGCCGCTGCGCCGTCACGGGCAGGTTGTGCTCGCGCAGATACGCCGTGAACCGCTGGACTACGGCGTCGTCTGCCAACGCTTCTCCGCCGCCACGATCATCGCGCGCACGGCCTCGCCGCCGAGCTTCTCCACCTCAAGGGGCTCGTTCGCACGCTTCCGGACTCCTTCCACCACCGTCTCGACCGTCAGCAGCGGCGCGTCAGCTTCTGCGACCACATCGCATTCCCACTTGCCGCGATCGACGCCCTTGCGGGTCCAGCGGTAGCGCGCGGAGTAGACGACGTGGCGCGACGACATCTTGGCGCCCTCAATAAAGGGGGCTTCGACAAAGGCGGCTTCGACCGGCTCCGCTTCGACCGGCTCCGCTTCGACCGGCTCCGCTTCGACCGACCACGAGGCGGACGCCGTGTTCGGAGTCGCCCCAACGGGCATGGCCGCGATCACCGCGATCCCGGTCTCCATCGGT
>CAYUMN010000125.1:0-6289 GCA_964445835.1 uncultured Gemmatimonas sp. | reverse complement strand
CGGAGTCGCCCCAACGGGCATGGCCGCGATCACCGCGATCCCGGTCTCCATCGGTCCCTGGCGGAGCGGCGGGAAGAAGTACACCTCGGAGATGCGATGCTTCGGCACCACGGTGGAGATTTCCATCAGGAAACGCTCGCGCGCATCTGAGGAGAGCGGGATCTGGGCCATGGGGGAAATCTCGCCATTCGAGAGGAAGGATTCAACGCCGCCCGAGAGAGAATCGCGAAACGGCGCCCCTTGCGTGGCCGAAAAGCGGTCGGTGTTAAAGCAGCGTGACCGGGTCCCGGTCCGCGACCAGCCGCAGGTCGTGGACGTTTGGCACCTCAACCCCGGTCAGGAGTCCGCGGAGCAGGCGCGTGAGCGGTGCCGGCGTCAGGCTCTTGATCACCACATGCCAGCGAAAACGATTCTTGATCCGCTCCAGCGGACACGGGGCCGGCCCCAGCACCGTCACGCCGAGGCGGAACTTGAGATCCGCCTTGATCAGCCAGTCCGTGACCTCGGTGGCGAACTGCGCCACGGCGCCCTCCTCGAGTCCACTCACGATGACGTTCGCCAATCGCAGCGTGGGCGGATACGGAGGGGACTCACGCGCCGGCAATTCCTCCGCGACGAAGCCGTGGTAGTCGTGGGTCAGCGCGCAGCGCACTGCGTGATGCGTCGGCACCCGCGTTTGAATGAACACATCCCCGCCCTTCGGCCCACGCCCCGCGCGCCCGGCCACCTGACTCAACAGCTGGAAGCTGCGCTCCGACGCACGGAAGTCCGGCAGGTTGATCCCGATGTCGGCATCAATGACCCCGACGAGCGTCACGTTCGGAAAGTCGAGCCCCTTGGCGATCATCTGTGTGCCGAGGAGAATGTCGACCTCCCCACTCGCGACGCGATCAAGGATCTCCGTGTGCGCCCATTTGCCGCTCGTCGTATCGACATCCATGCGCGCCACGCGCGCCTCGGGGAGCCGCTCCAACAGGAGCCGCTCCACCTGCTGCGTCCCGAGGCCGCGCTGGCGCTCCAACGGCTGCCGGCACTCAGCGCACGGCATGTTCGCCGGCTCCTGATGCAAGCAGTAGTGACAGACGAGACGTTCCGGCGTGCGATGATACGTGAGCGAGATTGAACAGTTCGGGCACACGGCCACGTGCCCGTCTTCGCACTGCACGAAGCTGGCATACCCACGACGGTTCAGCAGCAGGATGCTCTGCTCCTTTCGCCGCAGTCGCTCGTGCAGGGCCTGCTCGAGTTCGGCGCTGATCACGAGGCGACGGGCGCGCTCCTCGGGCAACGCATGCTTGGCTTCGACACGGAGGTCCACGACCTTCACCCCTGGGAGCGCACCGCCCCCCACGCGCTCTGGCAACGCGCGCAAGGCGTAGCGACCGTCGCGTGCATTCACCCAGCTCTCCAAACTCGGCGTCGCGCTGCCCAGCACGCAGAACGCACCGGTCGCGCGGGCGCGCACCATTGCGACCTCACGCGCGTGGTAACGCGGCGTCTCCGCCTGCTTGTAGCTCCCCTCGTGTTCCTCGTCGACGATGATCGCGCCGAGATTCGCGAGCGGAGCGAAGATCGCAGAACGCGCGCCGACCGCGATGCGCCGCTCCCCACGTTGCAGGGCACGCCACGCATCGAGGCGCTCGCCATCGGAGAGCCCCGAGTGCAGCACCGCGACCTGATCGCCGAACACCGCGCGGAATCGATCGACCGCTTGCGGCGTCAGTGCGATCTCGGGGACGAGCACGATCGCCGACTTCCCGCGGTTGAGCACGACCTCCTTCAGCACCTCGAGATACACGAGGGTCTTCCCACTTCCGGTGATCCCGTGCAGGAGCGTCGTGGTCCCCGGATCCCCCGCGAGAATCGCCGCAATGGCAACCGCCTGTGCGTCGCTCGGCGTCACGGCAGCGGGCTTCGGTGCGGGACGCTGTGCGAAGGGGTCGCGTGATCGCGTGGCGGCCTCAAGGCGCGCGAGTCCTCGCTTCACGAGTCCCTGCACCACCGACTCCGTACAGCCCAGTTGCTCCAGCAGATGCTGCACGGGAGAGCGCCCACCCAGTTGCTCGAGTAACTCGAAGAGGAGCCGCTGCTGCGGGGCGCGCTTGAAGGCCGCCTCGCGCGCGAGAAGGGTCGGCAGTTCCTTCGCGACGACGAGAATCCGTTCGGTCTTTCCCGGCGCATCCGGGCGCGAGGCGACGCCGAGTGCCGCGGGCAGCACGGCGCGCATCACGAGACCGATCGGCGCGACATAATACTCGGCGATCCACGTGCACACGTGCAGGAGGTCAGCGCCAAGCGCCGGGGCCGCCTCCGGCACGTCGAGCAGCGGCTTCGCTTCCTTGTCGCCAAGCGCGGTGCCATCGCTCTCGCCGACGCAAATACCGATCACGCGCTTCCCGCGCACATTGACCACCACCCGACTCCCCGTCTGCACGGGATGCCGAGGGCGCTCGGGGACTGCGTAGGTGAAGGTGCGCAGCAGCGGGAGCGGAAGCGCGACCTCGACGAGCCGCGTGCTCACCCCGGCGGACGCGACGCGCGCACCGGCGGTTCGTCCCGGATGCCGGCGGAGGCCATCCACGCGTAGATGGCGTGGGCGAGATCATGCCCGCGCTGATAGCGCGCATCAGGAGACTTCTCGAGGCACTTCATCGTGATGTCCGCGAGTCCCGCGGGCACATCGGGCACAAGCTCCCGGAGATGCTTGGGCAGTTCGTGCACGTGCTTGTAGCCGATCGCATAGCCATCGGGACCATCGAAGGGCGTCACACCGGCGAGGCATTCGTAGAGCATGACTCCGACCGCATAGAGATCCGCGCGTCCGTCCACGAAGCGCCCCATCGCCTGCTCGGGGGCCATGTAGTGCGGGGTCCCCATCGCGCGTCCTCCCGCCGTCATCCGGCTGTGGAAGTACGCGGTGGCGATCCCGAAGTCCGTGAGGACGCCATTGCCGTCGGCATCGAAGAGCACGTTGTCGGGCTTCACATCGCGGTGAATCACGCCCTGACGCGTGGCGTAGTCGAGTGCCGTCGCCACCTGCGCGACGATCCGCGCCGTGCGTCCGGGCTCCACGGTGCGCGAGCGCGTGAGATCGTCCGCGAGACACCCGCCGCCGAGGAAGGGGAGGACGAGATAGATCGCGTCCTCGGTCTCGCCGAAGTCGAAGGGCGCGCAGATGAAGGGATGCAACAACCGACTCGCGGCCTCGGCCTCGCGGCGGAAGCGCACCCGCATCTCCGCGTCGCGCGCCAGATGGGCGTGCATCACCTTCACCGCGAGGGGCCGATTGAGCAGATGATGGCGCGCCTCGTACACGTCGGCCATTCCGCCGGTCCCAATGCGCCGGACGATCTTGTAGCGATGCCCCGTCGCATGCCGCAACGACGTGATCAGATGGTCCGGGGCCTCGATCGCCGACGGAATATCCGGGAGCGTCTGTCCGCACTGCAGACAGACCCGCCCCGCACTCCGATTCCAGGTACCGCAGTCAGGGCAGAACACGAAAGGAATCTATCCTAGAGCCAGCCGTTGCGCCGTAGCATCCAGAGCAGACCGCCACCGAGTCCGAGTTGCACGCCGAGCATCACCCAAAAGCCGTGCGGCCAAGCGGAGAGGGGGATGACCTCGAAGTTCATCCCCCACATCCCGCTGACGACCACGAAGGGAACGCTGAGCGTCGCGACCACTGCGAGGCCCTTGGTCACCAGACCCATCCGGTTGGAGACCTGCGTGAGATACGAGTCGAGCGTACTCGAGAGGAGGTCGCGATAGGTATCGAGCGACTCGTTCAGCCGGATGACGTGATCGTAGATGTCACGGAAATAGAGCTGCGTCTCCAAGGCGATATGCGCGCTGGGGCGACTCTGCAGAACATTGAAGACCTCGCGCATGGGCGAGAGGTGGCGCTTCAACTGCAGCACGAGCCGCTTCACGGCGAAGATGTCGTGGATCGCCTCTTGATCGAAGTGCACGAAGACTCTGGACTCGAGCCCGTCGACGAACTCATCGAGTTGGTCCATCACGGGGAAATAGGCGTCGACGGTCGCGTCGAGGATCAGGTGCAAGAGCCACGCCGGTCCTCGCGCGAGGAGTTCATGGGACCGCGACACATGCATGGCCGCCTGCTCGACGCCCGGCGCGTACGGGCCGTGCGTCGTGACCACGAAGTTACGCCCGAGGAACGTACAGAGATTGAACGTCTCGATGTCGTAGAGCTCCTCGGTCTCCACCACGAAGCGCACGCCACGCACCACAGTGAACGCGTACTCAGGAAACTCCTCGAACTTCACACGCCCGTCGCGCGAGGCGGTGTCCTCGATGCTCAACGGGTGGAACTTGAAGACGTCACGGAGGAGCGCGTGTTGCGCCGGGCTCCCGACATCGATGTCCACCCAGAGGACCCCCGTGCCGCTCGCGAGGATCGCGGGGAGCTCCGCGAGGTCCACGTCCGTCCGGAGCGCACCGGCCGCGTCGCGATACCAGGAACGCGGATGCGCGGACGCCGGCGGCGGTGGCGTCGTCTCGGACTCCGCACTCGTACGCAGACGGATCTCAGCTGATGGGCGGCGCTTTCTGGGCATGGCTGGAAGCTACGAGCGCCGCGGCCAGTCGCTAGCGGCGCGCCGGTCCCGCGCTCCGCGCGCCCTCAGCGCAGCGCGTGCAGGTGCGCCATCACCCCGGCACCCACTCGGTCGGGTTCGTAGCCCCCCTCAAGCGCACTGACCAGCCGGCCGCCGCACCAGCGCTCGGCGCGCGCGACCAGTCCGCGCGTGAGCGTTCCGATATCGTCCAGCTCGAGCGTGAATCCCCCGAGAGGATCGCCTGCCATGGAATCGAAGCCACTCGAGACCAGCACCAGGTCAGGGGTCCAGTCCTCCGTGGCGGCATCCACCGCCGCGAAGAGCACCGCGAGGTACCTCGCCGCGGGGAGCCCCGCCGGCATCGGCACGTTCCACACACTCCCGTGCGGCCCGCGATCCTCGGCCGCTCCCGACCCCGGGTACCAGGGCCACTGATGCAGAGAGACGAAGCGGATGGCGGGCTCCCGCTCGACAATCGCCTGCGTCCCGTTGCCGTGATGCACATCCCAGTCGACAATCAGCACGCGTTGCGCCCCCAACTGCACGGCGCGTAAAGCGGCGATGGCCACGCTCCCGAAGAGACAAAAGCCCATCCCCTGCGCACGGAGGGCATGATGTCCCGGCGGTCGTACCGCCACGAAGCTCCGCCGATTACGTCCATCGAGGGCCCGCTCGGTGGCCTCCAACACGCTCCCCGCCGCCGCGCGCGCCGCGTCCCACGAACCCGGGCTCACCAGGGTGTCGGCGTCGAGTCGCCCGCCGCCCGCGGCCGCGAGATCGCGCACCCGCGCGATGTAGGCCGCGTCATGTCCAAGCGCGAGTTCGTCCTCGGTCGCATGACGCCCTTCGACGTGCTCAAGCTCCATGAAGAGCTCCGGGTGATACCGCAACGCGCGCGTGATCGCGCGGATGCGGCCCACATGCTCGGGATGTCTCCACCCGTTGTCGTGCACGCCGACATCAGAGTGGGAAATGAACGCCAGACTCATGCAGCACCTCGTCCACGACGTGAAGCCCACTCGGCGAGCAACAGCACCAGCATCACGGCACCCAGCCAGCGCGGAAGTTGCCACGGACCGCGCAGACCGCGCCGCGCACCACTAGGGGAATCGATGGTCGCCGGCCCAAGCGCGTGCACCAGCGCCGCGCGAGGTGCGGGATTGTCGCGCCCGACGTCGCGCGCCGCCGCGCCGCCAGCGAACTGCGCTCCCCGCGGCACCGCGATGGCCGCCGCCGCGGAGCCCACGAGCCGCGACCAGTAGGCGCGATGCTCCTCGACCGCCCGCCCTTCGCCCTGCATGCGCCAGCGCCACGTCTCCGCGTAGCCGAGTTGTACAATGCGCCCAGCCCCCACGCGCCGCGCGACGACGGCCGCGAGCCCCTCGCGCTCCTCGACCACCACGGCATCCGGCCGACGCCGCCGAAGCACGTACAGCGGAAGCGCATGCGTCGGTTCATGACCGGCAAAGGAGCGCGTCTCCGGTGGCTCAAGGCGAGTGACCGAGGCACCGGCCAGTCCGCGCAACGCGGGCACATCGCCACCGGCGGCCTCGCCCGCGAGCACGAGTCCGCCGCCCTCGCGCACGAAGCGCGCCAGCGCGGGCCCCTCGCGAGCGAGCGAGGCCGTATCGAACACGATCACAACGGAGTGTCGGCTCCGGCGCGGCACGAACTCCCCCTGCAGCACATCGCGGTCGCGGCCGAGTGTG
>CAYUMN010000124.1:0-9698 GCA_964445835.1 uncultured Gemmatimonas sp. | reverse complement strand
GCGCGTCTCCTTCGCGGCCGGCACGAACTTCACCCCGACGTTCTCCCCCGATGGCCGGACGCTCGTCTTCTCGTCCGGGCTCGACGGGACGGACCTGTGGGCGGTCTCATTGAACGGGGGCGAGGGGCCGCGTCGCGTGACGGTGGGCCGTGGCTCCGAGAGTGCCTCGCCGAGCTTCTCCCCCGATGGGCGACGGATCGCCTACACGTCTGGAAGATTAGGACGTGCAGAGATATATATTACCGACGTGGACGGGGTGAATCCCGAGTGGCTTACCACCACGGGATTCGGGGATCAGTCGTACCGGTCCGACCCGTCCTGGTCTCCAGACGGCCGCACCGTGGCCTTCCAGACGCAGATCGAAGGACGCTTTCAGGTCGCAACGATCAATCTGCGCGACCGGAGCGTGAAGCAGCACACGATCGAAGGGATCAATGAGCAGCCGTCGTGGTCGACTGACTCGAGGCATCTCGTCTTCACTTCGGATCGGTCGGGAAGCCGGCAGTTGTGGATTCTCGACACGGAGTCGGGTCGTTTGCGACCACTGACTCAAGGGGCGTTGGCGCGACAGGGGACGTGGTCCCCGCGTCTCGCCGTGCCCCGATAGCAGTTGCAGCAAAGGCCGGGCGTTTTTCCGCACTCCGTTCTCACCTCGTAGCTCTCACACCGCAGTTCTCACACCGCAGCTCTCACACCGCAGAGGCTTCTCATGAACGCTCGCTCCTCCCTGATTGCCCTGGCCGTTGTGGCCATGACCGTATCTGCGTGCACGCCGAAGGTCACGCCGAACACCTCGCCGGACCCGGCCGTGAACCCGGACTCCATCGCCGCCCGCGCCACCCGCGAGCAGGCCGCCGTGGCTGAGCGCGCCCGCGTCGAGACTGCGAATCGCACCCGCATGGAGCGTGAGGCCGCCGAGCGCGCCGCGCGTGACGCTGCCGCCCGCGTCGAGGCCGACCGCGCCGCTGCCCTGATGAGCGCTCGGAACGCGTTCACGACGGTGATTTTCTTCGGCTACGACCAGTCCGACCTCAGCGCCGACTCGCGGGCGATCCTTGACGGGAAGCTCCCGCTCCTTCGCGCGAACAGCAACGTCCGTATCCGCATCGGTGGTCACACCGACGAGCGTGGATCTGACGCGTACAACGTTGCGCTCGGTCAGCGCCGCGCCGCGGCTGCCAAGCGTTACCTCGTGGACCAGGGCATTGTCGAAGGCCGTATCGACGTCGTGAGCTTCGGCGAAGAGCGTCCGGCTCAGGCAGGCATGGATGAGACCGCGTGGTCGAAGAATCGTCGGGACGAGTTCGAGATCATCATCGGTGGGGAGACCCTCCGCCTCCCGTGATTCGCGGACGCATGCTCCGTCTGCTGGCCGCGCCGGTCGTCATCCTGACGACCGGCGCGTGCTTCGCTACACGGACCGATGTCCGCATCCTGCAGCAGGATCTGCAACAGGTCCGCGCCGAACGCGCTGCCGCCGACTCGGCGTTGCTTCGCGCGATCGAAGCGGTGAGCACCGATCTCTCGCGAGTCAGTGCCTCCTTGGCCGATGTGGCCGACACGGCGCGCGCCTCGCACGCCAACGTGATGCGGTTGCGTGGCGATGTGCGCGAGGATTTGCAGGCCATCCGGCAGCAGTTGATCATGATCCAAGAGCTCACTGGGCAGAGCCAGCGCCGCATTCTGGAACTGCGCGCCGAGCTGGAAGCGCGGGCGGCCGAACTCTCGGCCCAGGAAGCGGCCATCCCGGTGCCGGTCCCCGTGCCGCCAACGACGGGGACTCCGGGCCGCCCCGGCACGCCGAACCGGCCGGGAACCGCGACTCTCCCCACTCCCCCAGTGGTAGCGCCGCCGCGTCCCGCGGCCGCACCGGGACCCGCCCAGCTCTATCAGCTTGGGCAGGATCAGCTGAGGCGCGGAAGTGTTTCCTCCGCGCGGGCTGCCTATACCGAGCTCCTCGACAAGTTCCCGACGTCTGACCTCGCCGACGAAGCGCTGTACGGCATCGCCGAGACCTGGGCGGATGAAGGCAAGGGCGTTGCGGCGGATTCCGTGTATGCCCTCGTGTTCGAGCGCTTCCCGCGTTCGGAGATGGCCCCGAATGCGCTGTACAAGCGGGCGAGTGCCTACCGCAGCGTCGGGCGTACCGAGCAAGCGCAAGCCTTGTATCGCCAGATTGTCGATCAGTATCCGCGCTCCGACGCCGCGCTCTTGGCGCAGGAGTTCCTGCGGCCACGCACGCCGTAGGATGAGGGGCCAGCCTCGCTGGCCCCAGAGCGTCCCATGAGCGATCAATGAGCAAGTCATCCGCCGGGGAGATGCCATTCCTTGACCACTTGGAGGAGCTGCGTGCGCGGCTCCTCTGGGTCGTGGGCACGCTCGTGATCTGCATGTTCGGGGCCTTCGCCATTGTCTGGCAGTTCGACGTGATCGGAGTGCTGGCCGCACCCATCCAGCCCTTTCTTGGAAACGGGAAGCTGGTGTTCACGCACCCCGCCGATCCCGTCTCCATTGTGTTGAAGGTCGCCTTTGGCCTCGGACTCGTGGCGTCGTCGCCGGTGATCGTCTACCAGATCTGGGCCTTCCTCTCGCCCGCGCTCCATACGCACGAGAAGCGGGTGCTGATCCCGGTGCTGGTGGGCGCGACCGTTCTCTTTGCCGCCGGGGTATTCCTCTGCGTGCAGTTCGTGCTCCCCGTGATGTTCGAAGTGCTGCTCTCGTTCCAGAGCGCCTCGCTCGAGCAGATGATCACGGCGACGGACTACTTCTCGTTCACCGTGACCATGTGTCTCGCGTTCGGCGGCTGCTTCCAGCTGCCGATCGTCATCCTCGCGCTCACCGCGCTCGGGCTCGTCACGCCGAAGTCACTCGGGAAGTATCGGCGGCATGCGGCGGTGGGGTCGATGCTCGTTGCCGCCATCATCACCCCGGGGGATCTGCTCATCATGACGCTGATGCTCGGGGTGCCGCTGTACGGCCTGTACGAGATCAGCATCATTCTGAGCTGGTTCGTGCATCGCTCGCGCGAGAAGCGCTTGGGGCGCGCCGGTGGCACGATCGGCGGAGCAACCGCGTGAGGATGGGGCCGTGGCAGCGCGCCGCGGCAATTGCCGTGTGGGTCGTGCTTGGTCCGCTCACGGCGACCGTGGTATGGGGGCAAGAGCGTGCCCCCGTGCGCCCGCCGCCGGAGCAGCGCCCGGTGGTGCGCCCCCCAGTCGAGCAGCGTGGGACGCCGACGCCGACCGTGACGACCCGTCAGCCTGGGGCCGCGATGCCCGAGGGACGGGACACCACGCGCGTCGGCCAACGCGATGAGCGCCCGGAATTGATCAAGTGGACCCCCGACGATTCGATGATGACCGCGTTGCTCAAGCGCGCGGGCTACAGCGTCGTGCGCTATCAGGCGGATACCGTGGGATTCGCGGCCAGCACGCGCACGATGTCGCTCGCGACCACCGACAGCTCGAAGGCCGCAGTGCAGCGCGACTCCATGCTCCTGGTGGCACGCGCGATTCTGTTCAACGACAGCACCAAGATGATCGCCGCCAAGGGCGACACGATCATCATGCGCGACCCGGCGCGTGGCGAGGATGTCACCGGGCTGGGGGAGATGACCTACGATCTCGAACGACGCGAGGGGCGCACGCGGGACTTCTCAACGATTGCGAACTCCGGTGAGGATTGGCGCGTCATGGCGCATCGCGCGGCGTTCGTGACGGACACGGTGAACAATCGCTCCACCGTCTACGGGCGCGATGGCCTCATCACCTCGTGCCTCGATTCCGTGCCGCACTATCACTTCCTCGCCAAGGAGCTGAAGCGCGTCAGCGCGAGTGTGATTGTCGCCCGGCCGGCCATCCTCTACGTGGCCAACGTGCCCGTGATGTGGTTGCCGTTCATCTTCCAGGACATTCGCACCGGCCGGCGCTCGGGGATCCTCACGCCGCGGGCGGGATTCTCCGAGGTCGTGCGCAACTCGCCCACGTATCGCCGTACGATCGAGAACCTCGGCTACTACTTCGCGCTCACCGACTACGTCGACGCGCAAGTCTCGCTCGACTGGCGATCGCGTGCCCGCGAGACGGCGCAGGATCCGGGCTGGATGCGAATGAACGGCGAATTCCGGTACCGCGTGCTCGATCGCTTCCTCGCGGGCAACGTCGCCGTTTCGCAGAACGCTCTTTCCAACGGCAGTCGCAATACCGCGTTCAGCTGGGCACACACGCAGGAGTTCTCGTCGCGCACGCGCTTCTCGACGAACATCAACTACGTGACCAACACGCAGGTGCAGCGCCAGACCGTGATGAACCCGATGCAGGCGTTGGCCACGATCTCGTCGCAGGTGAACTTCACGCGCCAGCAGGGCCCGCTCACGATCAATCTCGGCGGGACGCAGCGGCAGTATCCGGGGCGTGACCAAGTGGATCGCGACTTCCCGTCGCTCAACGTGGCCTCGAAGCCGATGACGCTCGGCGAGTGGTTCGTCATCACGCCGACGCTCGCGTATTCGACGTCGGAGCGGCTCGATCTCGATGCTGTCGGCGATTTTGCGTGGCGGTATATGAACACCGGGACCGGGCTCGACTCCACGCGGCTGCGTCGCGACTCGCGCAACACCAACCTGAGCATCGGGACGCCGTTCAAGATCTTCGACTTCCAGGTGCAGAGCAACTTCCGGTTCACGGACAATGCGAACGACTTTCCGGAGATCAAGACGATTCCGGACCCGAACGACCCCACGCAGTCGATCGACCGTGTCTACGCGCGCACCTTCAAGTCCGCGGTGGATTTCGATCTCTCGATCGGACTGCCGCAGTTCTTCAAGGGCTCCTGGAATTTCGCGCCCCTCGTGGCACTCTCGAATGTCGATCCCGCTGGCATGTTCGTTCGGTCCGAGCGGACGAATGGTGCGTGGGTGAGCCAGGCGAAACGATTCAACTACGGGGCCGGCATCTCCCCGACCTTCTTCCGTCTCCTCCCGGGCATTGGCCCGGTTGAGCGGATGCGTCACTCGATCTCCCCGACGCTGACCTGGAGCTATTCGCCGGACATCGACGTCAGCAACGAATACCTCGAGGCGCTCGGCAAGAGTTCCATCGGCTACCTCGGCGGGTTCGCGCAGAACCGCTTGACGCTCGGCTTCGCCACGAACATCGAAGCGAAGATGCGCACCCGCCGGGACACGACCACCGCGGCCGGCGACGCGAAGAAGATCCGACTCGTCTCATTGCAGTTCACCCCACTCACCTACGACTTCGAGCGGCGCAAGCAGACCGGCGGCACGGGATTCGCGACGGAGCGTGCGGGCTACACCTTCCGCTCCGATCTGCTCCCGGGATTCGATCTCGGCGTCGACTACTCGCTCTTTCAGGGCAGCAGCCTGAGCGATACCGCGGTGTTCAAGCCGTACCGCGAGGCCGTACGTTTCGGCTTCAATCTCAATCGCAACTCGCTGCTGGTGCGCAATCTTGCCGCCCTGTTCGGGTCGACGATGACGCCGGGGCAGGTGGGGACCGCGAACGACGCCGGAACCGACGCGATGGGCGGCGGGCTCGTCTCCGGCATGATGCCGGGGCAGCAGGGCATGGGTGGCGTGACCGGCACGCGCGGTCGTGGTGGCGTGGAGGAGATTCCGGCGGGGCAGGGGTTTCAGGCGAGCTTCTCCGTGTCACAGCAGCGTCAGCGCCCGCCGGTGGGCGGTCGCGTCGTGACGTTCGATCCGCGCGCTCAGTGCGAGGAGCTCGAGGGATTGCCGACCTACGCGTTCTGCTTGGTGCAGGCCGAACGCAATCGCCCGACCGATCTCGACAACGGTTTCGGCACGGCGGGTGGCACGGTCTTTCGCGTGCCGCCGACCACCTCTGTCGGCGTTCGGACCAGCTTCAACCTGACGCCGAAGTGGGCGGCCTCGTGGAACACCACGTACGATGTCGAGCGCAGTGAGTTCGCGGCGCAGGTCGTCACCTTGCAGCGGGACATGCACGATTGGCGTGCGATCTTCGGATTCACGCAGGCGCCCAATGGGAACTTCGCCTTCACTTTCTTCATCTCGTTGAAGGCGCAGCCCGAGATCAAGCTCGATTACGATCGGCAGACCTTCCGGCAGCCCTCCGCAACGCCCTTCATCCCATGACCGCTCCGCTTATGCTGCTCCTCGACGGGAACTCGCTGACGATCGCCGATGTCGCGGCGGTTGCCGAGGGCTCGCGATCCGTCGCGCTCGCACCTGCGGCCCGGGAGCGCATGCGCACCACGCGGGCGATCGTCGAGGGCTTCGTGGCACGCGGTGAAGTGGTCTACGGCGTAACGACAGGATTCGGGAAGCTCTCGGATATCGCCATTGCGCCCGATCAGCTCGCGCAGTTGCAGGTGAATCTCGTGCGCTCGCACGCGGCGGGGGTCGGGCCGCGGCTCGCGGTGCCTACGGTGCGGGCGATGATGCTCTTACGGGCGAATGTCCTGGCCAAGGGCTTCTCCGGCGCGCGTCCGGAGCTCGCCGAGTTGCTGTGCGGCATGCTGGAGCAGCGTTTGCATCCGCAGATTCCGGAGCAGGGGTCGGTGGGGGCGAGTGGGGATCTCGCGCCGCTGGCCCACTTGGCGCTCGCGTTGATCGGCGAAGGGATGCTCGAGCATCCTGCGGGAGTCGGCCAGGCCGAGGCCGTGCTGCGCGCCTACGGATTCGCGCCGGTGCGGCTGGGGCCCAAGGAAGGGCTCGCGCTGATCAATGGCACGCAGGCCCACACCGCGGTCGCCGCCCTCTCGCTGGTGGAGGCGCGTCGGTGCTGGGACGCGGCCCATGCGGCGGGCGCGCTCACACTTGAGGCGTTACTCGGCACTCCCACGGCGTTCGACCCGCGCATTCACGCAGCGCGTGGCCAGCGCGGCCAGCAGGTCTCGGCCGATCGCATGCTGCGCCTGCTCGCCAACAGCGAGATCCGCGAGTCCCATCGCGACGGCGACTCCCGTGTGCAGGATGCCTATGCGCTACGCTGCATTCCGCAGGTGCATGGCCCGGTGCTGCAGGCGATCGAGTTCGCCGAGTCGTTGGTGATACCGGAGCTGAACGCGGCCACAGACAACCCGCTGGTGTTCGACGATGGCACGATGCTGTCCGGCGGCAACTTCCATGGGCAGGCGGCCGCGATGGCGATGGACGTGCTCGCGATTGCGATGACGAACCTCGCGGTGATGAGCGAGCGGCGGACGGATCGGCTTGTGCATCCCGATCTCAACGAGGGATTGCCGCCGTTCCTGACGTCGACCGCTGGCGTGAGCTCGGGCTTCATGATGGCGCAGGTGACGGCGGCCGCGGTCACGAGCGAGTGCAAAGTGCTGGCGCATCCGGCGAGCGTCGACACGATCCCAACGGACGGCAGCAAGGAAGATGTCGTGCCGATGGCCATGGGGGCGGCCATCAAGTTGCGTCGCATCCTGCACAACGTACGCCACGTGCTTGCGGTCGAGCTGATGTGCGGGGCGCAGGGGCTCGAGTTCCGTCGGCCGTTGCGCGGCGGTACCGGTGTGGAGCGGAATCACGCCGCGGTGCGCGCGCGCGTGGCGCCGCTCACGGTCGATCGGGTGCTCGGGCCAGATATCGAGTCACTCGCGGAAGGGATCGCGCGCGGCGAGTTCGCGTAGCGCAGGCGGATGCGCGGACGCGCACGGCGCGCGCGCACGGCGTAGGCGCACGGCGTACCGCCGCCCCCTCAGCGCCGCACGAACTCCAGCGTGACCGCGTCCTGCAGGCGGATGGCTGCGACCTCCCCGGCCTGATTCACTCGAAAGGTCACGTACGTCCACCCGCTCCGGCCGTCACCGAGCCGCGCGCGAAAGGTGTCGTAGTGAAAATGTTCCAGCACGCCGGTGTTCGGCGGGAGTGGCCCCAGCGCGAGGCGTAGGGCGCCGTTCTCCAGTGTCACGGTCGCATCACCGTACACGGGATGGTCAAAGGTCCCGGCATAGCGTACGAGCGCGGTGCTCGGGCGCGTGTTCGGTGTGCGCGCACTATCACGTGTGGCGACGGCGCGGGCGACGCGCGTCTCGCGCTCGTCGTAGAGCGTTCTGAGGTCGGTGCTCCAGTCGCGTCGGGGTGCGTTGGTCCAGAGGTCGATCACCTGCCAGAGCACCGCATGACGAAACTCCTCGTGGTCGCGATTCGCGAACACGAAGACGCCGAGCCGTTCGCTGTGCACGAGTCCCGTGAGCGCCGTGCGCCCGGCGATGCTCCCCGTATGCATCTGCACCGCGAGTCCGCGGTAATCCTGCTGGAACCACCCCAGTCCGTAGGTCATCCAGCGTGGACGCGTGAGGGCGATGCTCGGATAGAACTGCGCGGCGGGCACGGTGACCTGCGGCTTGAAGAGCTCGCGGTAGCTTGCCTCTGAGACGAGGCGGCGCCCCCCGACGCGTCCGGAGTCGAGCAGGAAGCGGAGCCACTTCCCGGCATCCTCGGCGGTGGACCACGCGGCGCCGGCGGCGGCCACGGGATCGACCGGCTGCTCCTCGATCCGTCGCGACACGCGATCGAACTCCCAGTGCGCGGACGACGTGTTCGGGTCGCGCATCGTCTGCATGTTCACCAAGGTGGCGCGGGATCGCGTCATGCCGATCGGTCCCATGATGCGCGTCTCGATGAACTGCGCCCACGGCATCCCGCTGGCGGCGGCGACGACCTCACCGGCGGCGTGATACATCACGTTCTGGTAGATGAAATCCGCGCGCGGGGAATAGGTCAGGTCGACTCGAGCGACGCGCTCGAGAATCTCGCGTCCCGAGAGGTCGCCCCGCGTCCAGAGGAGATCGGTGTTGCCGAGCCCGGTGACATGCGTGAGAAGATCCCGGATGGTGATCGCCTCGGTGACCCAGGGCTGGGAGAAGCGGAACCAGGGGAGATGCTTGGTGACGGGGTCATTCCACGCGACCTTGCCCTCGTCCACGAGCATCGCCATGGCGAGCGCGGTCATCGCCTTGGTCGTGGACATCATTCCAAAGAGGGTGCGCGAGTCGACGCGCCCCGCTTGCCCGACGGTGCGGACGCCATAGCCCTTGGCATACACGACCGTATCGTTCTTGACGACGACGATCGCGAGCCCCGGGATGCGCCAGTCGCGCAGGCCGCGGCCAATGAAGGCGTCGAGGTCGGAGAGCGGGTCCTGCGCCAGCGCGGGGCGCGCCAGCGAGGGGCGCGCTAGCGTGAGCGCGAGCAGGGCGACGACGAGGATTCGCATGCGGAGAACATACGCCGTGAGTAAATTGCAGGCTATGGCGACCCTCTCCGCTCCCCACGTGGTTCGCGCGCCGCGCGGCTCCGAGATCTCCTGCAAGGGCTGGCCGCAGGAAGCCGCGCTCCGGATGCTCATGAACAACCTCGATCCCGAGGTGGCCGAACGCCCGGACGACCTGGTCGTGTATGGCGGCACGGGAAAGGCGGCGCGGAACTGGGAGTCGTTCGAGGCGATCGTCACCGCGCTGCGGGCGCTCGAGGACGACGAGACGTTGCTCGTCCAGAGCGGGAAGCCCGTGGCGGTCTTCCGCACGCACACACATTCGCCGCGCGTCCTGATCGCGAACAGCAACCTCGTGGGGCGCTTCGCCACTTGGGACCACTTCCGCGAACTCGAGCGGAAGGGCCTCATGATGTATGGGCAGATGACGGCGGGCTCGTGGATCTACATCGGCTCGCAGGGCATCGTGCAGGG
>CAYUMN010000123.1:0-9828 GCA_964445835.1 uncultured Gemmatimonas sp. | reverse complement strand
GCAGTTAGAGGCTCAACTGCCCCGCATCGCCGCGTGTCACTGCATGGCAAGCTCGGCAACGCGCTTCGTACGCTTCCGCCGCGCCGACCATCACCACCGGGGAGTCGTAGGGCGCCGGCTTGCCGTCCACCAAGCGCTGATTGCGGCACGCCGGCGCGCCGCACAGCACGCAGATCGCGTGCAGCTTGTCCACCACCTCGGCCACACACATCAAAGCGGCCATCGGGCCAAAGGGCTCGCCGCGGAAATCGGTGTCGGTCCCTGCGAGAATCACACGGCGGCCGCGCACGGCGAGATCGTTGACCAGCGGCACAATGCCAGCGTCGAGGAACTGCACCTCGTCAATCGCAATCACCTGCGCCAGCGGATCGAGACGCAACGCGATCTGCGCCGACGAATCCACGGGCACTGCTTCAATGGTGCGGCCGTCATGCGAACCGACGGCGTACACTCCACCCGCGTAGCGATTGTCCAGGTGCGACTTGAACACCTGAACACGCTTCTTCGCGATCATCGACCGGCGGACGCGACGGATGAGCTCCTCGCTCTTCCCGCTGAACATCACGCCGGCGACGACCTCAACCCAGCCGCCGGAGAGCTGGAACGTCCCGCTCACCGATCGCCCCGGGGCGGACGCGGGCTGCGCGGCTTGTCGTCACGCTTGAAGCCACCGGTGCGTGGCTTGTCGTCCCGCTTGAAACCACCGGTGCGTGGCTTCGCATCGCGTGAGAATCCACCCGTGCGCGGCTTCTCGTCACGCGAGAATCCACTGCTCCGTGGCTTCGCATCACGATCCTTGTTGAAGCTGCTCACCTGTGGCTTGTCGTCACCATCACGGCCGAATCCACCGCGCGGCTTGTCGTCGCGGTCACCGCCGAACGAGCCACGCGGCTTATCATCCCGGTCACGCCCGAAGCCGCCACGCGGCTTGTCGTCACGATCACGGCCGAAGCCGCCACGCGGCTTGTCGTCACGATCGCGGCCGAAGCTACCACGCGGCTTGTCGCCGAAGCTGCCGCGGGGCTTATCACCAAAGCTGCCGCGGGGCTTGTCGCCAAAGCTTCGCGGACCATCGCCACGCGGCTTGAACGAGCGCGGGGCCGACTCGCGGCCTTCTTCCTTCTCCGCGGCTTCCTTCTCCTTCTGTGCCTCGCGCATCTGCGAGCGCACGCGCGACTCGGCGGCCATCACCTGTTCCTGATGCACGGCGCGCGTCTTCTCGAGCAAACGCAACGCGGCAGCGGCGATCTCCAGCCCATCGTTCTCGTGCAGCAACGGTTCAAGTGCGAGGACTTCGCGCGAGGGAATTCCCTCGGCGAGTTCGGCCCGCAGTTCGGCGCGACGACGCGCCTCGTTCGCCCGCGCGCGCGCGATGGCCGCGCGATCCGCGAGGGGACGCGGCTCGCTTTCGCCGCAGAGCATGCGTAGGGCTTCCACATCACGCGGCGCGAGCACCACCACGAGCTGCGTCGGGGTCGCGTCGACCGCGGCCTGCCAAATGGTGGCCGTGGGAACGCCGAGGACGATCACCAGCGCGACGTTCGCCGGGACCGCACCGGTCGTCACCTGGGCCAGTGTGCCCTCCGGGTAGCCGATCGCCGTGAGCAGTTCGCGCACGTTGTCAGCGGTGTCTTCGTCGGAGACGAGGATCGCAGCCGAGGGGGCATCGAGTTCGTCGAGCAGGGCGGGGAGGACTTCGACCTGCGAGCCGTGCACGGTGAGGTAGCGGACCTGCGGGGCCTGCGTGGCGCCCTCGGCGGGCGTGACATCCTCAACCACGCGACGGACGCGGTGCAGGTAGCGCTCAATCAGCATCTCAACGCCCGGCGTGGCCGCGACGGCGGTCATCACGCGCGCGGCCTCCTTCGGGACCTCGGCGAGGACGAGGGCGAGGGCATCGGCCTCGTGGTCCATCTCGTCGGCGGCCGCAAAGACGATGGTCTTGAGGGCGTCGAGCTTGATGGCGCTGGCACTGAGCGCGGCGGCGATCGCATCGGGGGCACCGATGACGGCATCGGCTGGGCCGGCACCGAGCAGGCGCTGGAGTCGCGCCGGGGAGGTGGCGGCGACGAGGCGACGGCCTTCGGCGGCGGGGAGCAGGGCGAGAGCGCGAGTCAGCGCGACCGCGGCACCAGAATCTGGGACGAGGACGAGCAGTCGGACCGCGGGATCTTCCCCGGAAGCACGTTCAAGAGCGGGCGCCAGGTGGCGCGCGATGCGCGACCAATCTGGGGGCATGAAATAGGCCACGTGGGCGGAGCGGACGGATCCAGCCGTCGCGCGGGGAGTTGCGGTCACTGCAGTCCTCTGTTGTCAATGGCGCACCAAGGTGCGCGGTAATAACCTTCTCGTGCCATGGAATATAGCGCCCTTTCGTTCAGACCGTCGGCGAATATCGCCGAGCTGAGAGAATCCGCCACGATTGCCGTCTCGCAGCGCGCCAAAGCGCTGAAGGCGGAAGGCCGTGATATCATCGATCTTGGCGCCGGGGAGCCCGATTTTGGCACCCCCGCCCCCATTATCGGGGCCGCGAAACGGGCCTTGGATGATGGCGCGACGCGTTACACCGCCGTGGAGGGGATTCTGTCCCTCCGTCAGGCGATCGCGGGGGACGCCAATCGCGAGTACAAAGGCACGGATGGCATCACCGCCAGTGAGGTGGTGGTCTCGAGCGGCTCGAAGCAGTCGCTGTACAATGCCTGCATGGTGCTCTTTGGCCCTGGCGACGAAGTGCTGATCCCGACGCCGAGTTGGACGAGCTACTACGAGATGGTGGGGCTCGCGCGCGCGACCAGTGTTGAAGTGCATGGCGATCCGGCGCGGGGATACAAGGTCGATCCCGAGCGGCTCGAGCGGCACGCCACGCCGCGTACGCGTGGCATCATGCTGAACTCGCCGTCGAACCCCACAGGCGCGGTGTACAGCGCGGATGAACTCCGCGCGATTCTGGATCTGGCGTCGGCGCGCGGCTGGTGGGTGATCAGCGACGAGAT
The DNA here is from genome assembly GCA_964445835.1 of uncultured Gemmatimonas sp. Taxonomy (GTDB): domain Bacteria; phylum Gemmatimonadota; class Gemmatimonadetes; order Gemmatimonadales; family Gemmatimonadaceae; genus Pseudogemmatithrix. The sequence continues at coordinate 6,835 of CAYUMN010000123.1, read as the reverse complement.
CTATCGTCGCATCAGCTACGACGGTGCCGCGCCGGGCGCGCTCGATGTCGCAACGCGTCGCGACAATCTCATTGTGGTGAATGGCGTGGCGAAGGCGTGGGCCATGACCGGGTGGCGTATCGGGTGGACGGTCTCGCCCCCGGCGGTCGCGAGGTCGATGACCGCGTTCCAGTCGCACACCACCTCCAATGCGGCGACGGTTTCGCAGTACGCGGGACTCGCCGCGCTGAGCCTTGGCGAACCGGTCGAGCGGACGGTGCGCGACATGGTGACGGAGTTCAAGGCGCGTCGCGATGCGGCGCTCCCGATCCTCAAGGCCTCGCACAAGCTGACGGTGTTGCCGCCTGACGGGGCGTTCTACTTCTACATCAAGGTCCCAGGCGCTGGCGCGGTGCCCGATGCCGGCGGTGCCTTCTGCACGCACCTCTTGGAGAAGGCCGGCGTGGCCATTGTTCCGGGATCCGCGTTCCGCACTCCCGATTGGGTGCGCGTCTCGTACGCCGCCGATCGCGGGCAAGTCATTGAAGCCTGCCGCCGCATCGTGGCGACGGCGGATGCGATGTGATGATGGGGCTGCGACGTCGGTGCCGCCTCATGCTCCTCCCCACCTGAACCGGAGGAGCACGTGTCCCTTGAGGTATGCATCGAAGCCGTGGCTGAAGCCGATCTCCCCCCGGTCGAGTATCGATGGGATACCGACACGGAGATTCTCTGCGCGTTTCTGCGCACGGGAGGGGTGAGCGAAGGGCTCACTGGCGCGCTCGACATCGAAGGCAATGATGGCGCGTGGATCACGCTGGAGCTCACGGATGGACGCCTTGCGGCGGTCGAAGTCGCGGTCTGGCCGGATGTGAAGAGCGTGAAGACGCTCGAGGTCCCGGTCGCCGCTGGGACGGCCCGACTTCGCGTACCGGCGAGTCAGGACGACTTCGCGCTTGAAGCGGTGGAAGTGAATACCGCCATCCGCGCGGTGGCCGATGCCCCCGAACAGACGATACACTTCCGTATCGGTCCCACGCGCGCGACCCGCGCCATGCGCGTTGCGCGCGACCTGCTCATTGAAGTCGATTCGCACTCGCGCATTGCCGGTCTCTGGTTCCTCAACGTCCCGCCGTTCCCCGCCAAATGATCACGACTATCGTTCTCATCCAAGCCGAGCCGCGCCTCATTCCGAAGACCGCCGTGGCACTCGCCGGCATCGAAGGCGTCACGGACGTCTACTCGGTGTCTGGCGAGTGGGATCTCATCGCGATCGTGAAGGTCGCGGAGTATGAGCAGATCGCGGAGATCGTCACGGAGAAGTTTCCCACCGTGCCGGGGCTCGTGAAGACGACGACGCTGACCGCGTTCCGCGCGTACTCCAAGGCCGATCTCGAACAGGCGTGGGATCTCGGGGTCGATTGATCGCGGGGGGTCGCACGCGGCCGCCCGAGGCCGCTCTCGCGCGCAGTTCGCCGCGCAACCCGGTCTTATCGCCCGTCGACGCACCAGTCGAGGCCAATTCGGAAACTCTCGTTCCAGTTGCCGTTCACGCGGTTGAGCACCAGCAGATTCGGAATGCCGGCGTAGCGCCAGGCTTCGAGCACCAGCTCCCCGACCCCGTCGCCATTGAGATCCGCGTAGTTGATCAGCCGACGGAACTCGACGGATCGCGCCTCGCCACTCACGGCGTGGCGATAGCTCGTGTTGAGTGTCCCCGCGGAATCCTCCGCGAGCACGAGCAGCATCGCCGTGTTGCCGGCACCGGGACCGAGGTCGCCAGCGTTCGGGTCGATATAGCTCGACAGCAACGTCAGACCACTCGCACCGACGCCGGAGCGCAACCACCGCGCATGGAAGTCGAGCGAGGAGAGATCCTCGGGCCCGATCTCCGACGCCGCCGCGACGGCGCTCGCGAGTGTGCGGCCTTGCGCCTCGGCACCGGCGGGAACGGGGCGGGTGTCGACGCGCTGCGGGATCGGCACCGTGGTGGCGATGAGCTCCACCGTCTCCTCGAGGGGAATCTTGCCGTTCAGCGTCGCCACGGCCTGCGGCACGACCACTCGGCACCCAGGGATCGCGTACAGTTCGGCACTGTCGGCCGGCCACATGCCGCGCGTGACCGTGATGGTCCCGGCATCGACCCCATTGCGATAGATCGGATACGCTCTTCCTACGCTGAAGTAGGTCGAGTCGAAGGTGCGCCACCCACTTTCACTCAGGACGATCGGCTCAAGTCCCGTCGGTCGTACAATCGCAATCGGGGCCATCCGCGGGGCTTCACGCGGACCGAAGACCTGAAAGAGAATCGTCGGCGAGTCCGAGAGATCGGAGAAGGCTTGCCCGTCGCTGGCGACTTTGGGCGGGCCGTCCTGCTTGTCGCAGGCCGCGGTAAGGACTAGGATGCTCGCGATGAGCGCGATAGGGCGCATAGAGCCAAGCTATGACCCGCCCACGAGGGGGGCAAGCGCACGCGCCATTCTGCAGGCCCTCCGCGAGAGCGGAATCGGAGCCGTGGGGGGCGGGGCGCCCCTTGAGGTGCGCCACGATGACGCGCCGCCGCGACTCGAGACCGCGACCCCGCTCGAGGGGGATGCCATCCGCCCGAGGCCGGTCCCCGGGAATCCGACCGTTGGTTTTGTCGCCTTTCTCGACGGCATCCAACGCTCGCATGTGCGTGCTCACGTAGGGACCGTCCCGATCGTGCACGGCGCCGTCGCGGCGGCCATCCGCGAGCGGGTCAGTCGCCGCATGCGCACCTGGGGCACGCCGCGCCGATCGCACGCCTTGTACCTCCCCTTTCCTGCACTGCCTCCCGAGTTCCTCTCAAGCCTTGCGGTGCACTGCGAGTTGGTCGATACGCTGGCCGATCACGACGGCGCGGCACCGACCCCGCAGCATCCCGGGGATCTCGCGGCGCGGGCGCTGACGGCCATCCAACGGCGGCGCGAGCGCGAAGAGCGACACTTGGCCGAGGCCTGGGTGACGAGCGCATCGGCGCCGCTCCTCATGGACGGGGGCATCGCCAGCACGGAGCTCGTGGCGCGCAGCGAGCACGTCGTGGGTGCCGTCAAATCGCATCGCACGATCTACGTGACGGGAGAGTCGCTCCCCGTGATCGTGGGCCTGCGCGAAGGGGAACGCACAACGGCAGTCGTGCTGACGTCGCCGCGCCGTACGCCGGTGGCGACGTTCTATCTGCGGCTTCGCGAGCCGGGAGCGCGCGGTCCGTTCTTTGGACTGGTGCGCGTGGAGGTGGCTCATCGCGATGCGGAGGCCATCACCGAACGCGCGGATCTCGTGTCGCGCTGGCTCCTTGCCGAGCGCACCCCCGTGGCGCTCCCCGACACGCGCTGGGACGTGATGGTCTACGGCATCCGTGAGTGCGAGGACTACCTTTCGGCCATTCTCACATGATGATCGTTCAATGCCCTCGACCCCCGCGGAGCCTCGCGTGAACACGACGCCGGAGGTCCTCGGTCGCGTCGTCGCCACGGAGCGCAAGCCGAACACGCCGCATGAGTTCCACTTCTGGACCGCGCTCGATTCGCCGGTCGGCATCGGCACCATCGTGCGCGTGGAATCCGAGCGCCCCGTGGGTGGAGTGTTGCCGCAGATCTACGGCGTGGTCACCGAAGGCTTTGGCTACACCGATCTGCAGACGCCGCTGCACGACGTGCTCGGCTCCGACGGCGTCCCGGGGGCGAGTGCCATTGCGCCCACCGAACGCACGGAGATCCGGCTCTACACGGCCGCCGTGCTGCGCCACGTGCCCGAGGAGCCGCTGCAACCCGTACCGATGGGCACGGTGCACCTCGCGACCGAACTCGACGTGCAGGTCGCGCTGCGCATGGACAGCTACGTGCAAGGCGCGGCGACCCGCGGGATTCCCGTCGGGCTGTATCGCGCCGGTGGAACGCAGGCGGCGGTACACCTCGATGCCGACTTCCTGCTCGGGCCCGAGGCCGCGCACCTGAGCATCAGCGGCGTCTCCGGGCTCGCGACCAAGACGAGTGCGGTCGAGTGGCTGCTGCAGAGCATCTTCACACACTTCCCCGAGGAGAAGGGGGGCGTGGCGGCGGTCTGCTTCAACGTGAAGGGGCCTGATCTGTGCTTTCTCGATCAGCCCGCGGTGCAGCTCGACGACGCCGACCGAGCGATCTACGACGCCCTCAAGGTTCCGGCCGAGCCCTTCAAGGACGTGCACTACTTCGCGCCCTGGACGGGGCGCGGAACGCAGCTCGCCACGCTACGCTCGCACGAGGATCTGCAGGAGAACGTGCAGCCCCTCACGTGGGGACTGCGCGAGACGCTGCAGTACGCCGAGGTGCTGCTCAACAAGGATGACGTCGATGCGAAGGCCGATGCGCTGATCGACTTCATCAAGGAGCGCGTGCTCGATCAAGTCTTCAGCGAGCCGCGCTTCGAGATGTCGATCGAGGTGCGCACCTTCTCCGACTTGGAGAAGTGGTTCTCCACCGTGTTACGAGCGATGGAATCGGCCAATCAGGATGTCTGGCGCACGCATCACATCGCGACCATCCGCAAGGTGCGCAACCGGCTCAGCAATATCTCGACCCGGTGCAAGGGACTTGTGACCGACGACGGGACGGTGAGCGATCTCCCGTTCGGCGAGTTCCGGGATCGCCACGTGTACGTGGTGGATGTCGCGAATCTTGAGGAGGACGCGCAGGATCTGGTCTTCGCGCGCGTCGTCTCGCAGCTGCGCGAACATCTCGAGAAGCGGCAGCTCGGCGTGTCGCAGGTCGTGGTGTTCGTGGACGAGCTCAACAAGTACGCGCCGGCGGATGGGCCAGACACGTATGTGCGGAAGATGTTGCTCGATATCGCCGAGCGAGGCCGGTATCTCGGGCTCGTGCTGTTCGGGGCGCAGCAGTTCCGCTCCCAGGTGCATCGGCGGGTGGTGGGCAACAGCGGGACGGCGCTCTTTGGCCGCATGGACCCCGATGAGCTGGCGACGCCGGGTTACCAGACGCTCGCCCCAGCCACCAAGGCGCGACTCGCCACGCTCGAGAAGGGCCAGCTGATGGTACGGCACCCGCACTTCGGGCAGCCGATCTTCGTGCGTTTCCCGCGCCCGGCGGTGATGGGGGGGCGGGATGGTGTGACGCGCTACCCGCCGGCGGCCGAGCTCCCGCTCGACGCCGCGGTCACGGTCGCGCTCCGGCGATTGGACCCGTCCATCTCTCTCTCCTGGGTGCAGGACACGCTGGCCCTCGCTGGCGACCACGAGGACGAGATCCTCAGGGCGCGGAACCGGACCCTGCAGGCCAAGCCGGATGACGTGAAGGCCTTCTTCCGGGCGCAGCTCAAGAAGCGCGTGTCGGCCGAGCCCGCGGCGCGTCGTCCGGCGCCGAGTCTGCGGCCGGCGCCGGACGACGATCCGTACGGCTGAGTCCCTGCGGCGAAGTCCGTAGGGCCGATTTCGCAGGGCGCGACGCCTCGCGGGAACGGAGGGCGCGCGTAGATTCTTCTCTGCGTGCGCCTCGTCCATTTCTCCGACCTCCACCTCGGGTTCCGCCAGTATCAGCGGCAGACCTCCGCGGGTATCAATCAGCGCGAGGCTGATGTTGCGGCGTCGTTCACGCGCGCGATCGACAAATGCATCGCGCTGGCGCCCGATGTCGTACTGATCGGCGGCGACGTGTTTCATACCGTGCGACCGGCGAACACGGCGATCCTCCACGCGTTCAATCAATTCGCGCGACTCGTGCAGGCGCTCCCCACGGCGCGCGTGATCCTCGTGGCCGGCAATCACGACATGCCGCGCTCGAGCGAGACCATGTGCATCCTGCGGCTCTTCGCCGCGCCGCTCGGGATCCACGTCGCCGATCGTGAGGCGAGGCGCTTCACCTTCGACGATCTCCAGCTTGCCGTGCTTGCCGTGCCCGATCTTCCGCCGGGCACCGTCGATCTTTCACCCGACCCCGCCTTCACATACAACGTGCTCCTGCTGCACGGCGAAGTGCAGGGGACGTTGCCGCAGGCCGAGCGCGCCGAGCATCCCGATCGCGCGGCGATGCGCATCCCGCTCGAGGAGATCGCGAAGCCGGGGTGGGATTATGTCGCGCTCGGGCACTACCACGTGTACAAGCGCATCGCCGACCATGTCTACTACTCGGGCTCGATCGACTACACGAGCACGAATCCCTGGGGTGAGCTGGCGGAGGAGAAGGCCGCGAAGTTGCCGGGGAAGGGAATGATCGAGCGCGATCTCTCGACGGGAAAGCAGACGTTCCATCCCCTCGCGGTGACACGCGCGGTGCATGATCTCGCCGCCGTCGACGGGCGCGGGATGTCGGCGGCCGATCTCGACGTGGCCATTCAGAAGGCGGTGGCGCGTATTGCCGAAGGGATCGACGGCAAGGTCGTGCGGCTCGTGATCACGAACGTGCCGCGGCACATCGCGCGTGAGATCGACCACAAGGCGCTCCGTGATCTGCAACGACGAGCCCTGCACTTCCAGCTCGACACCCGCCGTCCGGAGGTCGTGCGGCCGCAGCGGGGCGCCGGCGCGCCCGGACGTCGCCCGTCGCTCGCCGATACGCTGCGCGAAGCCCTCGTGGCGCGGAACCTTCCGGCCGGCGTCGCGCGCGATCCGCTGGTCGCCCTTGGGCTCAAGTATCTCGAGGAGGCTGAACTCTCCGAGCCGACGCGCGAATTGCCGGGAGTGGACGCGTGAGACTCAACCGACTCCGCCTCACCAACTTCCGACAGCACGAGAACACGACCCTTGAGTTCGACTCGGGACTCACGGGCATCATCGGGCCAAATGGCGCTGGCAAGTCGACGATCCTCGAAGCCATCGCTTGGGCGCTGTACGGTGGCAATACGG
>CAYUMN010000122.1:9546-9839 GCA_964445835.1 uncultured Gemmatimonas sp. | reverse complement strand
CCTCGAACATCGGCGCCATCTCGAACTGGCAGGGCGCGACTTCGTTGTGACGCGTGACGATCGGCACGCCGAGCTTGTAGAGCTCGAACTCGACTTCGGCGAGCATGGCCTGGACGCGCTCGGGGATGCCACCGAAGTAGTGGTCTTCGAGCTGCTGGCCGCGTGGCGGCGGCGCGCCGATCAGGGTGCGTCCGCCCATGACGAGGTCGGGGCGCATCGCGAAGTGGGTGCGGTCGATGACGAAGAACTCCTGCTCGGTGCCCATGGTGGTGTAGACGCGGAGCGCCCCGGTG
>CAYUMN010000122.1:0-9536 GCA_964445835.1 uncultured Gemmatimonas sp. | reverse complement strand
GGGGATGCACATCGTCTTGGTGCCGGCCGCTTCCATGATGAAGAGCGGCGAGGCCGGGTTCCACGCGGTGTAGCCGCGCGCTTCCCACGTTGCACGAAGACCACCCGAGGGAAAGGACGACGCGTCCGGCTCCGACTGGATCAGCTGTTCGGCGGTGAACTTCTCGATCGCGTTGCCCTGCGCATCGAGGGTGAGGAAGGCGTCATGCTTTTCGGCGGTGAGGCCGGTCTGCGGCTGGAACCAGTGGCAGAAGTGCGTGACACCCTGCGAGATCGCCCATTCCTTCACGGCCGTTGCCACGGCCGGTGCAATCTCGGGGTCGAGCTTCTTTCCGAGGCGAACGGATTCCGTGAGCTTCTCGTGCACCCCCTTGGGCAGCTTGTCGCGCATCTGGCGCGCGCCAAAGGTGTGCGAGCCGAAGTAGGACGAGGTCGGCTTGGGGTCGGCGCCCATGGAGGGCACGTCCGGAATGATCGGCGCGCGTGTGGCGATGGCGCGGAGCGCGGCGACGCGCGGGGTATTGGAGTCGGACATGAGGGATTGAGATGGCGGTCGGTGATATTTGAAACGTGCAGAAGCAGCAAAATTTAGCCGACATTTTGCACGAATCCAAGCGGGAAAGCTCTTTGGGGTGTGTACAAAGTGCAACTTCTGCACGAACTGAGTGACACCGAGCCTGGTACTTCCGAAAGACGGGCTCGTCTGAGTGACCGCTCTTCCTGTGGTAAGCTCTTGTTATATAGGAACTTAACGCGCTTCTGCGACCCGAAGCGTCCCTCGCATCCGCGAGTGGATCGTGCACTGATAGCGGACCACGCCGGTGTCAGTCGGAACCCAGGCGAAGCGCTCCCCCGACTTCAAATCCCCCGAATCGAAGAGCTCCCGCCGCACGGCGTTGTGGCGGACGATGTCGCCATTCACCCACACGACCGTGTCTCCGACGGCGACGCGCACCTCGCGCGGGGCGAAGGAGTTGCCGCGCATGCGGATCTCGCGCCGCCGCGGGGTACGCTCCGCTCCGCTCCACGCGCTGAATGCACTGAACGCGCTGACCGCACTGACCGCGAGGCTCAAGGCGATCATCGGAAGCATCACGCGCAAGCCTAGGCGCCAGCCCAAGCGCCCGCCCACGCGCCCGCCCACGCGCCCGATTTGCATCGCGTGGTCTCCCAGGCGAATCACCGGCGCTTCAATGCGGCGAAGAGTTCCTGCGCGTGCCGCAAGTGTGCGGCGAACGCGGGACGCACCGCGACGAGTAGCGCGCGCAGCTCGGCGTTCTGCGCACCCGGAATGAGCACGCGGTCGATCGCGCCGAGCACGTTCGTATGATAGGTCACCTCGGTTGCCGCGTAGGCACTGTCGAAGGCGAACCCTTCGAAATCACGGAGGATCAGTCGCTTCGCCTCCGCATCATCGCGCAGGTCGAACGCGATGGTGTTCTCCACCGGCGTCACGCCAAGGCGCGTCACGAGGGCGACGGCGGCCTCGTTGACGGACTGGTGATCGCGCTTGGTCATCGTGGCGAACTCACGCACGGACGGCGTCTGGCTCTTCGCGAGCGCGAGATCGGCGTACATGATGTCGTTGGTGTTGGCCTGCACGACGATGGCCGCGATGTTGGCGTCCGTGAGTGCGGGGGTCGACGTCTCGGCCATGCGCGCGCGGCAGGCACCGAGCACGAGGGTGAGGCTGAGCAGCGAGAGCGAGAACGTTCTGTTCATAAGGAGGAGTTCGCGAGGGAGTAGCGAGGGAATCGACGTACTCGACGTACTCGACGTACTCAGTAGTGTGAAGAGAGCGTCGAGGTTCCGGTCTAGTGCATAAAGAGCCATCGCAGGGCCTCGTCCAGCCGCGCCCCGACCACCAGTGTGTGTCCCCATCCATCGGCCTGCCGGAACTCCGCGACGGCACCTGCGGCCACGGAGGCCTCGTACGCAGCACGCACCCGCGTGAGAGGAATCACCAAATCGGTCTCCGCGCCGATGAACAGCAGGGGTGCCATGCGGCCATCGGATGGCGGCACGCCTCCGCCGGCTATCAAGACCGCCGCTCGCACATCGCTTCGCCGTTCACTCGCGAGTCGCATCGTGGCGGCCGCTCCCATCGAATGCCCAATCACGTAAATGGTCGCGCGATCGATCACGTACTCACGGTCGAGCACCGCGAGCGTGGAATCGAAGCCGGCGATGTCGCGCATCATCGCGTTGGTTGCGGGAGAAACCAGAATGAACCCGATGGAGTCGGCGAGCGCCTTCATCCGGCCGGCGCCATAGCCCTCAAGGAACATGTTCTCGTCTGCACCGGCGCCGTGCAACGCGAACACCACGGGCATGCGCGCGCCGAGGCTGACGCCGCGCGGCGCGTAGACGCGCATCGGAATCGGGCCGGCGGGTCCGGTGACGGTGCGCCACTGATCGCCCGCTCGGAGCGTGAAGGGGCGCTCGCCTCGCGCGAGTGCGCGCACTTCGCGATCGACGGCCAGCGTCAGGGCGGCGGGATCGGCGAGGAACTGCGCCGAGTTCGACGGGTCGGGGCGTTCGGTGATGAGTGCGGCGCGGGCGCGCACGGCGGCGAGACTCTGCGCATCAACGGTCGGCGGGAGCGCCGCCATCGCGCTCTGCAGGCGCGTCCGCGCCGATTCCGCGCTCTCCGCCATGATGAACACCTCGGTGGTCCGCGGGACGCGCGCCCCAGCGAGCGTGGCTTCGATCCGATACCGCCCCGCGCCGTTGATGATGGACGAGAGATCGAGTCGCGTCGTGGCCGCCTGACCGGCCACGGCCTGCGCTGGCACTGTGAGTGTCCCCTGCGCAAGTGCCGTCCCGGCGGAGTCGAGCACGCGCAGCCGCAACGTCCTTGGCCCCGTGATGGACGAGTCCACATACATCACCGTGGCGGAGACTTCGAGCGCGCGATCGCGCCCGCTCACCAGGACGCGTTGCCCGGCCTCGAGTCGCAACGGGAGCAACTGCCGCGTGGGGCTGGCGATCGCCGAGTCACCGGTCATGCGCGAGAGCAAGTCGTGCATATCACGCAGGACCTTCGCGAAGTTGCCACCGAAGAAGGCGATGGTGGTGCGATCGAAGCTGCGATTCCACTCCGCGCGCCGATCAACCGGGAGCCCGTAAGCCATCGCCACGCGATCGACCTGCAGATAAGCGTCGGCGAGGTCGCGCCGCGTGACTACCGTCCCTTGGGCGGCGAGCGGCAGGGAGGCCGGGGCAACGAGCATCCCCACGGCAAGGGCGATTCGGCTGAATAGGCGCATGCCCTGAATATCGCGTGCGGTCCGCGAACGCGACACATTCCCCCCTGTCCCTATCCCCCGAAGATCCCATGACGCCATCCCTTCTCGAGGCGCGCCGCGCCTTCCTCAGCCACTGTAGCGCCCTCGGCCTCGGCGCGTCCCTCTTTCCCGGCGTCCTCTGGGCGAAAGTGGCCGCGGGCGAGGAAATCACCGAGGCCACGATTGCTGCGGCTGCCGAGGTGGCGGGCGTGCAGTTCACCGACGAGGAACGCACGCAGATGCTGGAGGGGGTGAAGCGCCAGTCGGCCCAAGTCCAGGCACTGCACGCGGTGCCGTTGGCCAATGCCATCGCCCCGGCGATTCAGTTCAACCCGCTGCCGCGTCCCGAGGCCTTGCCGCGCGGCCCGCAGCGTGCGGTCAAGATGTCGCGCCAGTCGGTCCGGACCGCGCCAGCGGATGCGGCCGAGCTGACCTACGCGCCGCTGACGACGCTGGCCGAGTTGGTGCGGCGGCGCGCCGTGACGAGCGAACAGCTCACGACGATGTACCTCGACCGTCTGAGCCGACTCGACACGCAATTGTTCTGCGTGGTCTCGCTGCTACGTGCGCGTGCGCTGACGAAGGCGCGCGCAGCGGACGCGGAGATTGCACGCGGTAAGTACCGTGGGCCACTCCACGGCATTCCATGGGGGGCGAAGGATCTGCTTGCCGTAGCGGGCGCACCGACCACTTGGGGCGCCGCGCCCTACCGGGAACAGACGTTCGAAACCGACGCGACCGTCGTCCAGCGGCTCGACGCGGCGGGCGCCGTGCTGATTGCCAAGCTCACCCTCGGCGAACTCGCCCTGGGCGATCGTTGGTTCGGTGGGATGACGCGCAATCCGTGGAAGCTGGATCAGGGATCGAGCGGGTCATCGGCGGGGTCGGCTTCTGCGACGGCGGCTGGTGGGGTGGGCTTTGCGATCGGCTCCGAAACGCTGGGCTCTATCTCCTCGCCCAGCACGCGCTGTGGGGTGACGGGGCTCCGTCCGACCTTCGGACGCGTGCCGCGTACTGGGGCGATGGCGCTGAGTTGGTCGATGGACAAGCTCGGGCCGCTCGCCCGCTCCGCGGAGGATTGCGCCCTGATCTTCGCGGCGTTGCATGGCCCCGATGGTGCGGATCTCGCGACCATGGCCGCGCCCTTCAATTGGGATGGCGACGCCTCGATTGCCGGGATTCGCGTCGGCTATGTCCAGAGCGCATTCGAGGCCCCCGGCGCTCGGCGCTACGCCGCATTCGACACCGCAGCACTCGAGGCGCTGCGAGGGCTTGGTGTCGTGCTCACCCCGGTGACGCTTCCCGAGCTTCCATATGACGCGATGCGCTTGATCCTGGACGCCGAAGCCGGGGCGGCCTTCGACGAACTCACGCGCAGTGGGAGAGTCCGTGAGCTCGCCGGACAGTCCCCGAACTCCTGGCCGACGACCTTCCGGCGCGCACATCTTATTCCCGCGGTGGACTACATCAACGCGAATCGCCTGCGGACCGTGGCAATCCACGCGTGGGACCGCCTCATGCGGGACGTGGATGTGATTGTCGCGCCGACGAGTTCCTCGCAGTTGCTCGCGACGAACCTGACGGGACATCCGGCGTTGATCATGCCGCACGGATTTCGTCCCGAGGACGGCACGCCGCTCTCTATCACCTTCCTCGGCCAGCTCTTCGGTGAGGAGAAGTTGCTCAAGCTTGGACAGGCGTTCCAGCGTGTGACGACGCACCACCTGCGGCATCCGACGCTGGGATGAGCGACGGGCGCGCCATCAGAAAGCGCAGGATCTCTGAGTCGCTCGCGTGTCGACGGAGCAGCTACTCGTCGCGTTCGACCGACCGGGCAGGGTGGTCTTGCTTGACATCGCCTCTTGGGCCCGTAAGGTTCGCGAACTCTTCTCGATTCTCTTCGGTGCCGGCCTCGTGATCATGACCGCGTCAGCGGTCGATCGTCTACGCCTTTCGCAACGCCACACCGCGGACGCTGCTCACCGTGGCGATCGGTGGTTCGATCTTCAATGCGGCGTGGAACGGACTCGACACCCACAACGCGTTGGAGAAGCATCGGGTATATGTCGCAGCGGATTCCGCCAAGACGGCCGGTGACTCGCTGACCCCGAAGCAGAAGGGGGAGATCGGAGCGTGGGAGGGGATCGTGAAGGATTTCAAGCCTGACACCGCGAAGATCAACAAGGAACTGCGCGTCAAGCGCGGATCGTATGCGGGCATCGTCGTGTTGCAGGCGCCGCGCCTGACGCACTATCAGTCGTGTGGCTCTATCGCGGTTTCTTTGACATCTTCTCGATGATGCTGATCGGCATGGTGCTGTTCAAGCGTGGCGTCTTCGGGCCCGAGTCTCCCACGCGGCGCTACACGACCTTGGCAGACTCGCGATGACGATGGGACACCTCGGCCTCATCATGCTCTTCTGTCGCGCGAACGGGTTCGGTTGGCTCAAGACGAGTCTCGCTGCGATCGGCCGGATGGCCTTCACGAACTACGTCGTGGCGTCGATCTGGCTCTTCCAGTTGATTGCGAGTCCGTTGTGGCTTTCGCGCTTCCGGTTCGGGCCGCTCGAATACGTCTGGCGTTGGCTCACCTACGGGCAGAAGCCGCGTATGCTCGGCGCGGCGAGCGCGACAGAGTAGCCCCAGCGCCTCCCCGGCCCGTTCTGCCCCGGAAGCCGGCTCCCCCGGGAACAGTGAAGGTCGGGGGAATGGTGCCCATGGATTGAGTCAGGGCCCGCACTCGGCTACCTTCCGTGGCACGGCGCCGTGGCCAAGTGGTAAGGCGGCAGACTGCAAATCTGCTATTCGTCGGTTCGATTCCGACCGGCGCCTCTTCTGGGATGAAGGATGAAGGATGAAAGATGAGGGGGGACGGGCCAGTGGCTCGTCCCCCCTCGTGCGTGCTGTCAGTCTTCCACCTTCATCCTCACCCCTTCATCCGCCCTTCGTCACACCTTGATCCTCGTGAGCGCAGCCGTGACTTCGCCGAGCACGTTCTCATCGTGCGTGATGCTCGTGAACGCGGCCTCGAACTGGCTCGGTGCCAAGTACACGCCGTTGGCGAGCATCCCGTGAAAGAAGCGGGCGTAGCGTGCGGTGTCGGCGGTCTTCGCGGTCTCGAAATCCACCACCGGCGTATCGGTGAAGAACGAGCCCCACATCGATCCGACACTCGCAGCTTGAAAGGGGATCCCATTTCCTCGCGCCCACGCGGTGAGCATTTTCACCGTCTGCGTGGCCGCGCGTTCGGCCTTCTCAAAGACACCGGGACGTGAGAGGATCTCGAGGGTCTTGAGGCCGCTCACCATCGCAATCGGATTTCCGCTCAGTGTCCCCGCTTGATACATCGTCCCCGCGGGCGCGACGTGCTGCATCAGATCCTTGCGACCGCCGTACGCGCCGACCGGCATCCCGCCGCCGATCACCTTGCCGAGGGTGGTGAGGTCGGGCATCACGCCGAAGCGCTCCTGTGCCCCGCCAAGTGAGACGCGGAAGCCGGTCATCACTTCGTCGAAGATGAGAATGGCGCCGATCTTCGTCGCGAGTGCACGCAGTCCTTCGAGGAAGCCCGGCTGCGGCCGAATGAATCCGGCGTTGCCGACGACCGGCTCGACGATGATTGCGGCAATGTGTCCCTCGTGCGCGTTAGCGACCATCTCGACTGCCGCGACATTGTTGTACGGCGCGGTGAGTGTGTCAGCGACGGTTCCAGGGGTCACACCCGGCGAGTCGGGGAGCCCGAGCGTCGCAACGCCCGAGCCCGCCTGCACGAGGAACGAGTCGCCATGACCATGATAGCAGCCCGCGAACTTGATGATCTTGGCACGTCCCGTGGCGGCGCGTGCGAGACGCACGGCACTCATCGTCGCTTCGGTGCCACTCGAGACGAACCGCACCATCTCGATGCTCGGGACCATCTGGATGATGCGTTCGGCGAGATCGGCTTCGAGGGCGCAGGGCGCCCCGAAGCTCATGCCGGTCCCGATCTGCTCGCGGACGGCCTCCACGACCTCGGGATGCACGTGGCCGAGAATCATCGGGCCCCACGAGAGCACGTAGTCGACGTAGCGGTTGCCGTCCGCGTCCCACATGTACGGGCCGTTGGCCCGCGAAATGAACCGCGGTGTGCCCCCCACCGAGCGGAAGGCGCGCACCGGCGAACTCACGCCGCCGGGCATCACTTCGATCGCGCGCGCGAAGAGGGCGTCCGAGGCCGTGCTGATGGACGTTTCCATGATCAACCCGCCGTGGACAGCCACCGTGCAGCCTCCTTCACGTAGTACGTGATGATGCGGTCCGCGCCGGCGCGGCGGATGGCGAGTAATGATTCAAGCGCCGCACGGGGTTCGTCGAGCCACCCGCGTTCGGCGGCCGCTTTGAGCATCGCATACTCGCCGCTGACCTGATACGCGACGAGCAGATGCGGGAAGTTCGTCCGCACCTGATAGATGATGTCGAGCGCACTCCCGGCCGGTTTCACCATCAGCATGTCGGCCCCTTCCTCGACATCGAGCTGCACTTCACGCATCGCCTCGCGCGCATTCGCGGGATCCATCTGATAGGCGCGGCGATCGCCAAAGCTCGGGGTGCTTTCTGCTGCGCCGCGAAACGGCCCGTAGAACGCCGAGGCATGCTTCGCAGCGTAGCTGAGAATTGGCGTATCGAGAAAGCCCGCGTCATCCAGCGCGTCGCGAATCGCCGCGACCTGTCCATCCATCATCGCACTCGGCGCGACGATATCGGCACCGGCCTCGGCGTAGCACACGGCGGAGCGACCAAGCAGCGGAATGGTCTCATCGTTGATGACCCCCCCCGATTCGTCGCGCACCACGCCGCAGTGCCCGTGCGCGGTATACTCGCAGAGACAGACGTCGGCGATGATCAACATGTCCGGCGCCAGGCGCTTGATCTCACGGATGGCACGCGGCACGGGGCCATTGGCGTCCCATGCACCGGTGCCCGTCATGTCCTTCTGCGTCGGGATGCCGAAGAGAAGAATGCTGCGCACGCCGAGCGCGGTGCACTCAATGATCTCCTTCGCGAGCTGATCGACCGAGAGTTGCGAATGTCCAGGCATCGTCTCAATCGGCTTGTGGACGCCCATGCCATCGACGATGAACAACGGATGGATGAGATCGGCCACCGACAGCGTGGTCTCGCGGACAAAGGTGCGGAGCGCGGCCGTGCGGCGCGTGCGGCGCGGTCGGTGGGGCGAGACGATGCGAGCGGGGGGAGCAGTGACGTCCTCGAACATGGATCCTCTCAGGCCGTCGCGGTGCGGCTGGTGAACGAACGGGTGAGTGCGGCAACGAGACCGTCGTCGTCACTGGGGTCGGCGATCCCATCGACGGGAAGCCCGCATTCGCGTGCGGCCGCGGCGCTGACGGGGCCGATGCAGACAATCAGTGGGCGCGTTGCGGGCGGCAGCTTGTCGAGCCGTACGCCCGCGGCGCCGAGTCCTTCGACCACGTGGCGAACGGTCGACGCGCTCGTGAACGTGATCGCATCCACACGCCCATCACGGAGGGCATCAACGACGCCGAGCAACGCGATATCCGAGACGGTCCGGTAGGCGATCACTGCTTCGACGGAGGCCCCGCGCGCCACGAGCGCATCGACGAGCTCGCGCTTGGCGAGATTTCCATGCGGCCACAGCACGCGCTGACCTTCATCTACCGGGAGCTCGCGTGCGAGGGCCTCGGCCACCGCCGTCGATGGCTGGAAATGCACGGGGAGCCCCGCATCGATCAGTGCCCGGGCCGTCGCATTCCCGACGGCGGCGATCTGGACCGTGGTGGGCCAGGGCGTCTCGCTCGTTTCGTCGAGCAGGGCTCGCACCGCATTGCTGCTGGTGAAGACGACCCAATCGAAGGAACCGAGCTGGGCCGCGGCCGCATAGAGCGGCGCGGGTTGCTCGGGCGCGAGAATCTGGATTGCAGGGGTCGCCACGGGCAACGCCCCAGCGGCCCGCAACTTGTCCATCAACGCCGCACTCTGTGCGGCGGCGCGCGTCACGACAATCCGGCGGGCCGTGAGCGCTCCGCGTTCAGGCATGCTGGGCCCGAAGGGCCACGTCGAGGAGCGGGGCACCACCAGCCGCCATCAGCGCCGTCGCGACAGTGGCGCCGAGCGATGCCGCGTCGCGCCGGTGCCCCTCGCGCGTGAGCCGGACGTGGCGCCCGTCAGGCGCGCCAATGAGCGCCGAGAGGGAAAGGATATCGCCGGACAGGGTGGCAAATCCCGCGAGCGGG
>CAYUMN010000121.1:0-9926 GCA_964445835.1 uncultured Gemmatimonas sp. | reverse complement strand
ATCACCTTCTTGCCCATCTTGAGCTTGATGCGGCCGTCCTGCGGCACGCGCCGTTCGGCGATGTTGAGCGCGCTCATGATCTTGAACCGCGAGATCAGTGCCGGCTGCATCTTCTTGGGTGGCTTCATGACCTCCATCAGCGCGCCGTCGATCCGGTACCGCACGCGCAGCTCATGCTCGAAACACTCGAAGTGAATATCCGACGCCCCGCGCTTCACGGCGTCCGTCAGAATCGCGTTGAGGAGCTTGACGACCGGCGCATCATCGACTGCCGCGGCAAGCGCCGTGGCCGACATCTCCTCGTCCTTCGTATCCATCACTTCGACGTCGGACTCGGACTCGAGCCCCTCGATCTCCGTCAGCAACGCCGACATCTGCACGTCGCTCGATTCGTAATGCTTCTCGATGACGTTCCGGAGCGTGAACTCTCCCGCAATGACCGGGAAGATGTCGTAGCGCGTGATGAACTTGAGATCCTCGATGACACCGAGGTTCGTCGGGTCCGCCATGGCGACGGTGAGCGTCCGCCCATCGCGCTTGAGCGGCAGCACGAGATTCTTCGTGGCCAGATCAGCGGGAACGAGTTTGATGATCTTGGTATCGACCTCAAACTTCGAGAGGTCGACGGCCGGCATCTTGAACTGCCGCGCGAGCGTCCGCGTCAGCTCGTTCTCCTGGATGAAGCCGAGCTTCACCAGGTTGTATCCCACTCGGGTGCCGTTCTGGCGCTGCTCATCGAGCGCCTTTTGGAGCTGCTCACGCGAGATGAGTCCCTCTCGCAACAAGAGGTCACCAATCCGTTCACTGCCTGCGGTCGCGGCTGCGGTCATTCGGTGGGAGCGGGGACGGGGCGAACCGTCCGATCGAGGGAGGTCCCCCAATCGGCATGGTCGCGTGGCTGAGGTGAAAGTGTCCGGCGGAGGACACAAGTGTCAAGGATGAGGCGCACGCAATAACTGGGGAGTGTGCTCCGCGGAGCGCGCCCCTCCGGCGGCGCGGCCGGAGAAGACGACATGCGGGGCCAGCTTGGCCGCGAGGGCTGGGCCGATTCCCCGGACCCGCTGGAGGCCCTCCAACGTCCCAAAGGGACCGGCAGAGTCCCGGTGGGCGATAATGCGGGCCGCAAGCGCTGGGCCGATGCCGGGCAGGCGATCGAGCTCCTCGGCGGACGCGCGGTCCATGTCCACCAGAGCCGTCAAACCGGCCATACCGTTCGGTGAGCGCCGCGGACTGGATGCCGAGGGCAGCGCCGAAAGCGGCCGCGAAAGCGCCCTCAAAGGCGCCGCCGAGGGATTTCGGCCCGCGAGTCGCCTCGCTTCTGCCCCGGCCGTGATTTTTGCCCTCGCTGCCGGGCGGCGGCCTCCGGCGGCGATGGCGGAGTCCACGGCGGCGAGCTGGAGTGCGAGGGCGGCGCGATCGGCCGGCGGTGGGGGAGCGGACGGCCCGACCGCTCGGCACCCGCGAACGCCGAGACCAAGGGCGGCGACCGCGGCCACGAATAGGAGAGCGCTACGTTCGGCCGGAGTGGGCACGCGCCAAGATCGCCCTCGCGCGTGGCCCGCGACGCATCACTCTGTTGCCGGTGGTATCAGTTGCTCGCTGAGTGCGGGGGTGATGCGGGTGCCGCGGGGCTCGGTCGCCCCACGCTCAGGCGGCCTCACATGCCTCGAATGACCGCCAGGGCGACGTCGCCAACGACCTGCAACGTCCGCGGCGAGACCTTGTCCTCGGTGTCTTCGGGGGTGTGGTGGAAGTCGAAATCGAGATCGATCACATCGATGACCCGTAGGCCGACCGCAATCAGGGGCACGTGGTCGTCCATGATTGCGCCGTACTCGCGGGTCGGGAAGTACTGCCCATGGCCGATCTGGGCCGCCGTTGCCCACACCCGCTGGACGACGTCGGGTGCCGCGCGGACCGAGTGGGACTCGTAGAGGAACCGCGCGTCGGGTTTTCCGACCATGTCCCAGACGATGCCGAACTCTGGCGCGTAGTTGGGGTCTGGGAGATGCGTCGCGAAGTAGCGCGAGCCGATCAAGACGTCGGTGTTCGTGTCGAAGTCGCCCCAGTCCTCGCCGTCGACCAGCAGGAGATCGACGCCGATCTCGGTCGGCGCCTCCTTCAGCACGTCGGCCAGCGCGAGCAGCACCGCCACGCCAGAGGCCCCGTCATTGGCCCCGGGGACGGGGAGTGCGCGCCGGGAGGGCTCGGTCGCCTTCTCGGAACGCGGCCGGCTGTCCCAGTGGGCGACGTAGAGGACCCGTCGGGTCGCGGTCGGGTTGAATCGCGCAAGCACGTTGCGCATGGGGAGGCGCTTGCCGTCTGCGGTGGTGTGCGTCCAGGTCTGCTGCAGGACGGTGTCCGCGCGCGCGCCGAACTCGCGAACGAGCCAGTCGCCGGCGCTGCGGTGCGCGGCGGTGCCCGGCACACGCGCCCCGAAGGCGAGCTGGGCCCGGACGTAGTCCATCGCCTTGGCGCCGTCGAACTCCACGGGGTTGGGGGGGCGGTCCGTGCTATTCACCGCAGGCCGGTCGGCCGCCTCGCTCCCGCCACAGCTCAAGAGGAGCGCCACGGCGACGGCTGTTGCCGTTCGGCGCCCGATGCGCCGAACGGAGGCCAGCCCAAGTGGACGCACCATCGGGCGTTCCACGCCAGGGTATCCCGGCGCTAGGGGTGCCACGCGTGGGTGCCCCACGCGGTCTCTCGCTCGTTCCGCCACGCGTATCGCACTCCTGCTGAATGGGGGTCGTTCGCATTGTCTCACGGGCTTGGGGACCGCGGCCGGGGTAAGAATCCCAACGAAACCCCGGCGCGCACCTTGCCCGGCCACTCGTGCGCAGTGGAATATACCCTTGTAGACCCTCGCGCTCCCTGCGCCCCTGCCCCGCCCTGTGAAGATTGTCGCACGCTACATCCTGAAGGAGCATGTCGGCCCGCTGGTCTTTGCGCTTTCGGCGCTGACCTCGCTGCTGCTGCTCAACTTCATCGCCAAGAAGTTTCCGGACCTCGTCGGCAAGGGCCTCGAGTGGTCGGTGATCGTGGAGTTCCTGCTCCTCTCGATCCCCTTCACGCTCGCGATGACCCTGCCGATGGCCGTGCTGGTCGCCACGCTGCATGCGTTCTCGCGCCTCGCGTCGGAGAACGAGATCACCGCCTTCAAGGCGAGTGGGGTGAGCATGCAGCGCCTCGTCCGCCCGGTGATCGTGGCGTCGTGCTTCATCGCGCTGTTCATGGTGTGGTTCAACGACCAAGTGCTGCCCCGCGCGAACCACCGCCTCGCGACCTTGCAGTCGGACATCGCACGCGTGAAGCCGACGCTCGCGCTCTCCGAGCAGGTGATCAATGAGATCGTGCGCGGGCAATTGTACCTGCGGGCGGCGCGCATTGAGCCGGTCAGCAACCTGATGCGTGATGTCACCATCTACGATCTGGCCGATCGCGAACGGCGGCGGACGATTCGCGCCGACAGCGGCCTCCTCTCATTCTCGCGGACGGGGGAGGATCTGATTCTCACGCTGTATGACGGCAACACGGTGGAGATCGCCGCCGATGCGCCGCAACGCGTGCAACGGAGCTTCTTCAAGTCCGACCTCTTTGCGGTCCGTGGCATCGCGACCCGGCTGGAGCGCGAGGACCCGCGTCCGGTCTGGAAGTCGGACCGCGAACTCACCATCTGCGAACTGCAGCAGCGCGTGCTCGCCAGCGTCGGCACGCGAGACACGGTGTGGATGCGAATGCAGTCCGCCGAGAAGCCCGGGCAACCGCTGGGGACGCCGCCAGGCTCGCCCGTTGGACTCGCCACGTTGTACTGCGGGATGCAAAGGGCGTGGAAGGACCTGACCGCGGTCCAGGAGGCAACAGCGGCGACCCCAAGACTTTCGCACGCGTCGGTCATCGCGCTCGCGCAGGACCCGGTTCCTCCCCCGCTTCCGCCAGGAGCGGCCGGCACGCCACCCGAAACGCTGCCCTCGTACGAACAGGTGGTGCTCGAAGGACTGCGCTACGAGTTCTCCACCACCGACGCCAGCATCGACCGCTACCGAGTCGAGATCGAAAAGAAGTTCTCCATTGCCGCCTCCTGCGTCATCTTCGTCCTGCTCGGCGCCCCGATCGCCCTGCGCTTCCCGCGCGGTGGGGTCGGGCTCACGATCGGCGTCAGCCTGAGCGTCTTTGCGATCTACTATGTCGGCCTTCTCGCCGGCGAGGCACTCTCCGATCGCGGCCTCCTTGATCCGGCGCTCGCGATGTGGACCACGAACGCCCTTCTGGGCATGGTCGGGATCTATTTGACCGCGAAGCTCGGGAGCGAGGGCTCCACGCATCGCGGCAGTGAGACCTCGGAGTGGTGGGCACGCTTCACCGACCGGATGCGGACGCGCTTCCGTCGGAAGGTCGCGTGAGCGCACGATGAGACATCTCCTGCGCCCGCTCGACCGCTACGTCCTCTCCGAGTTCTGGAAGGTCCTCGTCGCGACCGCGTTTGGCTTTCCGTTGCTCGTCATCATCATCGACATCTCGGAGAAGCTCGACAACTATCTCTCCCGCGAGTTGACGACGGGGGACATCGCGCTCGCCTATTTGTTCGGCATTCCCGAGACGATGTTCCAGGTGCTGCCGGCGGCGGTGCTCTTCGCCACCGTGTTCACGGTGGGCGGGTTCACGCGCCACAGCGAGATCACGGCGGCCAAGGCCTCGGGCATCAGCTTCCACCGGTTCATTCTGCCCATTGTCGGCGGGTCGATTGTCGCGACCTTCGTTGGCCTCGGGCTCGCCGAGCTGATTCCGCCGCTCAACGCACGGCGCCTCGAGTTGCTCAAGGAGAAGCAGGTCCGGGCGGCCAACCAGCGCACCAACTTCGCCTATGCCGCCGACGAGGGACGCGTCTACAAGATCGGCTACGCGGATGTCGTCTCGCAGACGATGACCAAGGTAGAGATCGAGCGCCGCGGCACCGGCCCCGACTTCCCGAGCTACGTGCTGACCGCCGAGGAGGGAGACTGGAACGGCGAACGGGGCTGGATGCTGCGCAAAGGCTACGTGCACCTGATGCCCGATTCGCTCTCGAATATGAGCATCGCGTTCGACTCGCTCCACGACCGCTTCCTGACCGAGCAACCTGTCAACCTGATGGCGAACCCGAAGGCCCCGGCCGAAATGGGATTCCGCGACTTGGGGAAGTTCATCACGGCGATGGAGCGCTCCGGCGCCGACGTGCGGAAGCTGCGGGTGGAGCGGATGCTCAAGATCGCCATTCCCGTGACCTG
This sequence comes from uncultured Gemmatimonas sp., assembly GCA_964445835.1. Lineage (GTDB taxonomy): Bacteria > Gemmatimonadota > Gemmatimonadetes > Gemmatimonadales > Gemmatimonadaceae > Pseudogemmatithrix. The sequence goes on along the minus strand of CAYUMN010000121.1, from coordinate 4,662 downwards.
CGTGATCATCATGTTGATCGGCGCACCGCTCGCCACCAGCACCCAACGCGGCGGGACGGCCTACGGCGTTGCGATCAGTCTGGCGACCACGGTTATCTTCCTTGTGATGCTTCAGTTAACCCAGGCGATCGGCGCCAGCGGTCTCATGATGCCGGAACTTGCCGCCTGGCTCCCTGGTGCGTTCTTCGCGTGCATCGGCACGTTCCTTCTCATCCGCGTCCGGACCTGAAGTGGACCATCGTCCGACCTCGAGCTTTCCGATCGTCCCGCGCGCCGGGCTGCAGTTTTTCCGCGCGATGGGGCACAGCGCCATCGCCCTCTTCGGCGGGATCGGCGCACGCGTGCTCTTCGCGCGTGAGATCGTGCGCGGATTCAAGGAAGTGCAAACCTGGTCGCGCGAGGTGATGCACCAGATGCGCGCCATCGGGGTGGACTCCCTCCCGCTGGCGATCATGGTGGCCGCCTTCATTGGTGGCGTCATCACCATTCAGATCCGCTACCAGCTCTTTCCGGGCATTCAGCTTTCGATCGTCGGGCTCTCCTCGCGACAGATCGTGATCCTTGAGACGGGCCCGCTCCTCACCGGGCTCGTGCTCGCCGGTCGCGTGGGCGCCAAGATGACCGCCGAAATCGCGACGATGCGCGTCACCGAGCAAATCGACGCGCTCGAGACCCTGTCGTTCGATCCCGTCGCCTTCCTGATCGTCCCACGGTTGATTGCGGCGGTCATCATGCTGCCGATCCTCACCGTGTTCGCCGATGTCTTCGGCGTGCTCTCCGGCATGATGGCGGCGGTGCTGATCACCGACGTGAAGCTCGCGCAGTTCATTGAAGGCGTCCGGCTGGGCTACGACCAGTTCCAGGTGACGTACAGCCTCATCAAAGCCACGCTCTTCGGCTTCGCGATCGCCTACCTCTGCACCTACGAGGGGTACACGACGCGCGGCGGTGCCGAAGGGGTGGGTCAGAGCACCGCCAGCGCGGTCGTTGTTTCCTCCATTGCCATTCTTATTCTGGATGCCATCACGGCCATTCTCCTCGCACCCTACCTTCAGGCATGAAGCGACGCGATGAAGTTCTCGTTGGGATCGTGGCGACCGCAGCCCTCGTGCTCGCGGTCACCGGTTCCCTCCTGTTGGCCCGCGGCGGCCTCGCGCCCGGGTATCCGGTCTACTCGGTGTTCGCGTGGGGCGCCGGGCTTCGCGCGGGCCAGCCGGTACTGCTCTCCGGCGTGAGCGTCGGCTACGTCTCCGGCGTGGACTTTCGACGCGATGGATTCCTCGTCGTGACGATGCGCATCGCCAAGGAATACCAGGTCCCCAAGACCACCTCGGCGCGCATCGTGCCGAACGGTGTCTTCGGCGACATGATGGTCGCGATGACGCCGGGGCCGATGACCGATCTGAACTTCGTCGAAGGCGACACGATTCCCTCCGGCCCTCCGTCGCTCGGCATTGGTGATGTGCTCGCGCGCGTCGATTCCATTGGGCGTGACGTGCAGGCAATCACACGCGCGCTGAACCAAGAGTTCGTCGAGAACGGGGGCCTCGCGCAGTTGCGGCAGACCGTCGTCAAGGCCAACGATCTCATCAGCACGCTCGGCGATGTGGCCGAAGTACAGTCCGCGGAGCTTGTGCGCACGCAGCAGGCGCTCCGGAAGGTCGTCTCGGCCGTCGACTCGGCGCAGGTCGACAGCACGGTGCGCGCGATTGCCGGCGCCTCGGGGGCGATGAACACGCTCGCGACAGACCTGCGTGGCACCACGGAGCGGCTCAATGCGGTGATTGCCCGCCTCGAGGGGAAGGAAGGCTCTGCCGGGCTGTTGATGAATGATCCTGCGCTCTACAACGACACGCGCGCCCTGCTCGTGCGGCTCGACTCGCTCACGGCCGACTTCCAGAAGAATCCACGGAAGTACATCAAGTTCTCGATCTTCTGATCGCGTCCCGCGCGCTTAATGCAAGAAGCCCCGGCGACCAGTTGGTCGCCGGGGCTTCTCTTCGTGCGGTCGGACGCGGCCTTAGTTGAACGTGTAGCGGACACCGAGTTGCATGCGCCACACATCGTTGATGCCGGCGTTCTTCTGGAAGGTACGGGTGAGCAAGCGGCCGTTCACCACACGCATCGTGTAGCGCGCCTGACCCGCGGTCGGGCCGGTCGTGAGCGGAGCAGTCGGGACCAGCGGCTGGTTGTTGATGACGCGCTGCGAAACGCCCCAATCGCTGTTGAACATGTTGGTGAAGTTCAGGATGTCCAGGCGGAGCTGGAGGCTGTTCTTCTGGCCCATGAACAGACGGCTGATGTCCTGGGACACCGAGACGTCCATACGGGTCACGTTCGGCAGGATGACGCCACCGCGCTGGGCGTACTGCCCACGGCGGCTGCGGAGGTGCTCATCCTGATTGATGAAATCATTCCACGCCGTGGTCTGCTGCGCGGCCGAGAACGGCGTCGCGCCGGTGATCGGCGCGAAGTTCATCTCGCCCACGTTGCGCGGGACGTAGATCAGGTCGTTCGAGGTGCCGCCGTCGCCGTTGAGGTCGCCGCCGAACACGTGGCTGCTCGTGCCGAGGGTGAAGTTCTCGAGGAACGCGGAGATGGCGGTGTTGCCCCAGCCGAAGAAGTCCTTCGTGTACGAAGCCACGAGGAACGAACGACGACCCTGATAGCCGTTGGCGTTGCCGATGCCGGGGTCATTCGGGTTGCCGGCGTGCTGGTTGTTGTTCCAGCTGCCGAAGGCGATCGAGCCGGCGTCCACCGTGTTCGTGGCGGTGCCGTAGGCCGTCGCAGCCTTCACGTACAGGCCGTTCGTGAAGGCCCGCTCGAGCGCGAGCGAGGCGTTGTAGGTGCGGCCGACATTCTGGTTCTTGAGCACCACGGCGCTGGTGACCGCGCAGTTGATGCGGTTGGTCTGCGTGCCGGTGATGCCGGTGCACTTGTCGGAGACCCAACGCGGGCGATTATCCGCGCCGGTGAAGGCGGCGTCCGCCACCGGAAGATTGGCGTTGATGTAATAGACGCCGTTCACGTCCTGGCCCCAGAGGAGCTCGAGGGTGGAACGCCAGCCGCTCGTGAACTTGTGATCGAGCGCGATGTTGGAACGCCAGACCTGTGGGAACTTGAAGTCGTTGTCCGTGAGCGCGAGCTCGTAGGACGCGGCCGGGGTGCCGTTGACCGTGGTCGGCTTGTAGCGATCCGGATTCGGATTGAACGGACGGTTCGTCAGTTCGGCACCAGCGACACCGTCATCCTGGATGAACCCGGTCAGGATGCCGTTGTTGCCGATCTGGTTGGACACCCAGACGTAGGCCGGGCGACCGGTGAAGACGCCGGTTCCGCCGCGGATGATGGTCTGGCCGTTCCCGCGAAGGTCGTAATTGAAGCCGACGCGGGGGGAGAAGAGCGGCGATGCCTTCGGGAGCGCGGCGGTGTTGTACTGCACCGTGTTGCCGTTCTCATCGCGGAAGTTCATCGCGTTCACCGCGACGTTCTCGGCGCCCGTCTCGCCGAAGGAGGCCATGTCAATGCGGATACCGCTGGTGACCGTGAGGTTGCTACGGACACGCCATTCATCCTGCAGGTAGACGCCCGAGAAGTTCACTTCGAGCGGCTGGACCGGCTTATCCTGGCCGACGATGTTCGAATAGCGGACCTGGAAGCGGCGCGGGCCGACCCCGGCCGCCGAAGCCGCGGGGAGAGTGCAGGTGCCCCAGTTCGCCTGGTTCGTGCCGCACGCGCCGATGAAGGCGTTCGCGTCGGCGTAGAAGTCCGTCAGCGAGTTGTAGACGTAGGAACTCTGCTTGCCCGGGAAGAAGACGTTCTCGGACTTATACAGTTCGACGCTCACGCCGAAGGTCACGTCGTGGCGGTTACCGTAGATCGTGAAGTTGTTCTGGAACTGGAAGCTCTCGTACCGGAGCTCATTGTTCGGCGTGAACGGCTCGGAGCCGAACGAGAGGTAGGTCTGGCCACCGCCGCCCGGGATGTCGCCGCCGAGGATGTCGACAAAGGGGAAGAGGTTGCTGATTGCGCCGCGCGACTCGTCCGACTTGTTGAACCCGACGATCATCTGGTTCGACATGCGGTCCGTGATGAGCGAGTTCCACTCCGCCACGTACGAGTTGATGTTCTCAAGAATCGAGTAATTCGACGCCTCGTAGCCCATACCGTTCGGTGAGCCGCGGCCGAAGCCGAGCGAGGACGAGCCGGACATCTGCACGTCGGTCTCCGACTCAAGCTGCGTCACGCGGAACGAGAACTTGTTTCGGTTGCTGAGCGCGTAGTCGACCTTGGCGGTCAGGCGCGACGACGGCGTGCCGAAGTTGTAGTCCTGGTAGCCGCCCGTCGCGTAGCCGAAGTTCGTCTGCAAGAAGGTCGAGAGCGCATCGGCGTCGGTCCTGAGAACGCGGGTCACGTTGCCCGCGATCGTTTCGCCGCCGTTGTTGGCGCGGAAGGTCGTGCCCGGACGGTCATTCTGGTCCGACTCGTACGAGACGAAGAAGAAGAGCTTGTCCTTGAGAATCGGCCCACCGATGCGGAAGCCGATCTGGTCGAAGTTGAACGTGCCCGGGTTCACTCTGCCACGGCCGGCACGCGTGCCGACGTTGTCGTTATTCCGGGTGTTGTAATAGATCGAGCCCGTGTAGGTGTTCGTGCCCGAGC
>CAYUMN010000120.1:0-9965 GCA_964445835.1 uncultured Gemmatimonas sp. | reverse complement strand
CTTCAAGTCATGCGACACCACGTAGGCGAACTCGCTCAGTTCGCGGTTGGCGATGAGCAGCTTGCCGACCATCGCGGTATTGAGCTCCTCGAGCAGCTTGCGCTCGGTGATCAAGGCACGGATGGCGATGTAGCGGGACGGCTGGCCATCGCTGCCAAGCAGCGGCACGATGGTGGTGTCGACCCAGTAGATCGAGCCGTCCTTGGCCCGGTTGCACAGTTCGCCTTGCCAGACCTCACCGCGGCGGATGGTCTCCCACAAGCTGCGGATGAACTCCTTCGGGTGATGGCCGGAGTTGATGATGCGGTGGTCGCGGCCGATGAGTTCTTCGCGGGACCATTTTGCCACTGCGCAGAACTTGTCGTTGACGTAGGTGATGATGCCACGCGTGTCGGTGATGGCCACCAGCGCGTGCTCGTCCAACGCCGTCTTCAGCGCCAACAACTCTGCGGTCAACGCCGCACCGTGCTCCTCCAGTTGCCAACGGCGGGTGATGGCCTCGTGGGAGACCACGGCGCCGCGGCGTTGGCCCACCAGTGGCGCGGCACGCAGCAGGTACCAGCGCTCCTCCGTCGGGCCGTGGCAGGGGTATTCCATCTCGAAGTGCGGCAAGCGGCCGGCCAGCACGGCCGCCACGCCGGCCTGCGCCGCCGCCGCGTACGCATCCTGCGGGGCCGTGGCCGAACCGTCGCAGGCGGCCAAGTAGTTGGCGCCGACCGCGCCGGCCTGCGCCTCCGTGGCGCCGTTGGCCACTCCGAACTCGCGCCAGGACCGGTTCACCGAAACGATGGTGCCCTGTTCGTCGACGAGCGCGATCTGATTGGACAGCGAGTCCAGCACGTCCAGTGCGTCGCCGTCGCTGCGTGGCGCTAGCGCGTGCGGGCGCGCCGGGGCGCCGTCGGATACTCCGTCCGCCCTCGGCGGCCACACGCTCACCGTGCTCATTGCAGTTCGCTGGGCTCCTCTAGGTCGGCCAAGTCGGGCATCGGAATAGGCAGCGCAAGAACACCCTGGCTTCCTGAGTGTCGTCACCGACGCGTGAAAAGTGCAATCGAGGATCGACGCCGAGGTACGAAGTGCACTCGGGGTCGGTCGCGCGCGCCTCGTGGTGACGACCCCTTGTCCCGGACGTGCACCAAGACCCGGGCAAGGCCGTGGTGCGGGAATATCCGGCGGCGGCAACTGACGGCGATCGCGCGTGCGCCACAGTCAAGGAACAGCTCCCACGGGTCACGTCGGAGCCCGCGCAGCGCGAATCGTCTACCGGTCGCCCGCCATGATCGACACCGGATTGGCCCCGCACGTGGCCACACACCAGTAGTACCCGTAGATGATCCCCATCTCGTCCTGACTCGTCAGGCCGAACCGGATCGTGTTCGACGTGGTGTTGTTCCAGGTGATCTCCGAGCGGAGTCCCTCGCCTGCGCGGAGTTCGATCGGCACGGCGAAGTTGACGATGTCCGGTGAACTCCAACTGTTGGTCTCGAAGACGATCTCCCCGGATCGGGGTCCGCCGTTGATGCGGATCACGAACCGTTCGCCGCGCTCGTGCATGTGCGACGACAGCGAGAAGAGACGCACGTCCTGCGAGAAGGTGAACGTCTTGCTCAGCGTCGTGCGCTGGCCCGGTGGAAGAACGAGGCTCGTATTCGACAGGAAGAGCGATTGCGCCACGTGGGTGACGTCCGCGCTGTCGACGGCAAAGAGGTTCGCGTAGACCTCACCCGAAAGCTGCGCGTCGGTACGGTTGACGTAGTGCGCATTCAGGTCGAGCGCCGATCCCGCCGGCAGTCGGAGGGCGACCCCGGGCGGCAGTTGCCAGCTCGTCATGGCGGTCATGGAACCGCCGAAGAAGATATGGAACTCCATCGGCCGGATCGCGAGAAAGTCCAGCGAGCCATCGGGTCGCCTGATGTCTCGGATCACGTCGAACGGCGGCACGATCGTACTCGGGATATCCGGCTGGAACGAGTAGATCACGAAGTGGTGACTGTTGGCCCGCATGGAAATGTCCACCCGGTTCACATAGATCGGCGCTGCGTTCTCCAGCCGCCGATACACGAACAGCTCGCGCTCGAACTGCGGCGCCACGTTGAAGCGCTCCACATGGAGTTGCACACCCTTCATCGGTGGCGCAGGTGCCACAAAAGGCACCAGACTCTGCGGCACACTATCGGCCAGCAGTCCCGTATCGATCGAGTCGCCCCCACGCGACGCGCCGGATGCGATCCACCGTCGGATGTACTCCACCTTTCCGACCGACAGCGGCTCGCCGCCGAGTGGCATGAGCGTGCCGTAGTCGGAGGCGTGGTGGCCGGGTTCCCAATAGAGCTTGTGCAGCAGGAAGCTCGAATCGGGGGACCCGGGCATCACGAGCTGCAGTCCTTCCGCGCGGGCGGTCGCCTGCCTCGATCGTACACCGACCAGCGCGTCGAAGGCGCGGCCCCGTGTGAGGATCAGTCCCGACTCACGGGCGCCCTCAGTGCCGGCGGAATGACAACTCACACAGCGCGCATCGAAGACCTCGGACTGGATGCGACTGAAGCTCGTTTCTCCCCGGCCCGGCGTGAGGAAATCGCCACAGGCCGTGACGAGGAGGGCAGCGAGCACCAGGAGGCGGGCGCGGCCGCTCATTTCTTCACCGTCACGCCAATGAGCGCATTCCCGCGGCCGGACGTCGACTGTCCTCCGTGGGCGTGACGAAGTGCACCGAGTCCACCGTGTAGCGGTGCAGCGTGACTGCCTCCTTCTCGACGGAGCTGGCAGCCATGCGCCTCAAGGTGACGAACGAGATCGATACGCTTCACGGCGTCAAGCGTATCGGACCGCGAATGACCGTGGCGCCCTGCGTGTTCGCGCCAGGAAGTTCCTCTCCGAACGCGCTGCAGCCTTCCGGCACGGCCTGATGGACGGCGGTCAACTCGACGGACATCGGACAACCTCACGACGATGGGGACAGCACGGAACCTAAGCGATTCCGAGTCAGCGGGCACTCGCCCGGCCCGCTGCACGCACCACAGAAGAATGGTCGCGGCGCCGCGCACGTGCCAGAGGTCGCTTCACGCAGGCCGGAGTGTTGCCGCACGCAGGACCACTGGGCGCACGAGCGGATGCATCGCACTCAGAGTCCATGTCCTCCCAAGGGGCCATGGACTCTGACCCCATGCCAGTCGTGGCACGGATTTCCCGCCGCCGCCGAGGCCGACCGTGCTTGCCGCGCGCACCAGCACGCGAAATGCATCTCCCCCCATGGTCGAATTGCTTGTCCCGACGTGGGTCACGCTCGTATACTCAGAATCTCCAGCGGCACCGGAGCGCGATGCCGCGGCTCCGGGGCGCATCAGGGACGCAAGTGTCGTATGCCACCCTCTCGCCTTCATATATGAACGCTCGGTCAATCACGTCACAATCGCTCGGCCTGATCGGCTGGGTCGGGGTCACTGTGGCCGCGGCTACTCTTGGCGGTATCGCGTCGACGAGAGACGTCAGTTTCTACGCGACCCTCGTTCAACCGGCCTGGGCACCGCCAGCCTGGCTCTTCGGTCCGGCATGGGCCACACTCTACGTGCTGATGGCAACGTCGGCCTGGCTTGTGTGGCGCCGATTCGGCTTCCGCGATGCCGGGAATGCCCTGAGACTCTTCGTGGTGCAATTGGCGTTGAATGCCCTTTGGACGTGGCTGTTCTTCGCGTGGCACCAGGGCGGTCTTGCCCTCGCCGAGCTGATCGTCCTGTGGGTGATGATCGTGGTCATGATCGCCATGTTCTGGAAGCTGGACCGCGTTGCAGGCGTTCTGCTCGTGCCGTATCTCTGTTGGGTGAGCTTCGCCGGCGTGCTCAACTTCGCGCTCTGGCGGCTGAATCCGGCCGTGCTCTAGGGGAGCCCTGGAGATGCGTACGACGGCGCCGATCGCGCTCGTCGACGATGATCGGTCGGACAGCATTTACCATCCATCCGATTCGCGTCGCTCCCCGTCCGATCTCATCTTCCGCAAGCTCGTGTCATTCGCCGTGGGCGGCGATACGGGTGCGGTGGCGATCGAAATCGTCAGAACGAATTGACACGGCCCGGACATCGAGCGGCCCCGCGGGTTCTCCCTCATGGTCTGGCACACAAGCTCGTCCCGCGGCGGCAACCCCGACAACTCCTCGGTGAGGCGTATCGTCAATGAAAAGACCGTGCGGCGTTACCCCGAAGAAACCGGCGGCACGTTCATTCTCGTGTTCCCGGGTCGCGCCAACAAAGTCCTCGGCGCTGGCAGCACCTCGAACAAATCCAATTGGTCGTTCTTGAACGAGGTGCTCGGCGTCAAGAGCGGCAAAGGCCTTGCTCAGCGCTTCCAGCCCGGCACCGTGACTGCCTCCGACGGCACGAAATTCACGGTCGGGAAGGGCAGCGGGGGGGTGGAAACGCAGTTCAGCGCCCTCGAACCTGGACGGCGCATCCGTGGTGTCTACCTCCGTGCTGGCGGCGCGAGACATCGGCGATCAACCGGCGCCGGTGGCCACGCTCTCGGCCTATGGTCGCGGCCGCATCGTGTATGTCGGCTTCACGCTCGCTGATCGCGACGCGCGGGATCTCGCACCGGCCTTCCGGTGTCTGCTGTCGGCCAGCGGTGTGTCGTCGAATTCCAGCGTGGCTGACCGATTCGCTCGGTGTGGCGGAGGCTTAGGACGCGACCACTCAGGGTTTCATGTCCACACGGCCGTCTGGGTGTCGAAAGACGATCGCGCCTTTGCAACGCGGCTTGCGCGGTACGGTGCCCGGAACCCGGTCGCACTGGAACGGCTGACATATGACCGGGCCGCGAAATCGGTCACCTCCCGGTCCGACAAGGGCCGCGTGACGACGCGGTACTATGACTGGTATGCCAATCGTCCGCGAGGGATGCGCGGCAAGGCGGAGAGCGAGGCGGTGGCGGCGCCACTTTCGGTGGTCCCCGCGCCATCGCCCCTATCAACTAATTCTTGCGGCCCCAGATCAATAGATTGGTCCACGTGAAGGTGAAATGAGGCGATCGCCGTAGTGCGTTCAGTTTTTCGATTGTCTCCGCACGAAACCCCGCGGTGGTGTAAGGCTCGATCCGATCGAACAGCGCATCGAGGTAGCCATCGATGAATTTCTGTACCGATTTGTTCAGCGGAGCGCGGCAGTCGGTGGCCAGCGTACGGAAATAGAGGGGCTCGATGCCCGCCTCATCGAACAGCTGCGGGAAACGCCGTCCGACGTAGAACTTCTGTGGTTGGTTCGACTCGGCCTTGAGCGCCTCGTACTCCGCGAGCCGGATCTTCAACTCCACGTCACTTGGCCACGGCAGCAGACACTGGTGCAGCGTGTCGTTCTCCAGCACCGCCACGAGGCCGCCGAACTTTGCGCCATCGCGAAACTTCTTGAGGGCGGCCACGGGCTCCGGAAAGCTGAACAGACTCTGCGCACAGAATACCAAGTCGAAATGCTCGCGCGGTAACTGTTCCAGCGTGGCCTCGGTCCAGGTGAAATTTCCGCGCAGCGAGGCCGCGGCCTGCTCGGCTTGCGCCAGGCAGGCCCGGTTCGCGTCGAATCCGGTAATCCCGCCGTCCTCGCCCAGCCGTTCCGCCAGCAGCCGAGAGTAGAAACCATCGCCGCAGCCCACATCGGCCACCCGCATGCGGGCGTGCATCGGTAACGATTGCACGACCGCGCGCAGATCGTTCTCGAACCCTACGTGGAATGCGCGCAACGTGCCGGAGTAGTCGGGCAGCTCGTCCCGATTCTCCGCGCCGTCGTCCTTGTCTTTCGGTCCGCTCACAGGCGCGCCGTGCTTTTCGGGAAAAGGCCGCCGCCACCCCCGATGGCCAGGCCCGAGCGGCCGAGGCCGCTTCTCGATTCCACAGTGCTACGCTGTCCCCGTCCTCTCCAAAGCATGCGATTCTCCCTAGTGAAAAAATTCGGTACGAAATTGGCTTCAGCCGCCCGTGGTTCGTGAGGCGTGGCTCCGCTTTTCCATACAGCGAAACAGGGCGGGATAACTGGTTCGACGGGCGGGGTCACGCGGCCGCAGCGCGCGGCCACGGAGTAAGGTATGCAGCGTCGGGAGTACGGTCGCCGAGGCGTGAGTAGGGCCGACGGGTGTTGTTGAGCGCGACCTAGCGTCCGATGCCGGCCTTGCCTGGTGGGCGCCACCCGAGCGCCTTTCGCGGTCGCGTGTTGAGCGGAAAGGCCACAGCGTCCAACTCGCCGCCCGCGCAGAACGCGACAGTGCAGAACGCGACAGTGCAGAACCGCCGCGGACGTGTTCAACGCCCCTGTTGGACTGATTGCTTGCATTCATCAACGATCGGTCGAGCGGTCGTTGAGCCGGGCGAGGTGGACGAAGCGCAGCCGACGAGAGCCGGCAGCCGCTTTCAGGATCAAGCCACCGACCCTTGACGAAGAAAAGGCTAGTGTTACTATTCATCACGGTAGTATTACTATTGCCTCCCTCCCATACTCGATGTCCGACCTCTTCAAGCATCTCAAGCACGACCTCCCCGCCAGCATCGTCGTCTTCTTCGTCGCCGTCCCGCTCTGCCTCGGGATCGCGCTGGCGTCGGGCGCACCGCTCTTCGCGGGCCTGATCGCCGGGATGGTGGGTGGCATCGTGGTCGGTTCGGCCAGCGGGTCCCCGCTTGGCGTGAGCGGGCCGGCAGCCGGCCTCGCCGTGATCGTCCTCTCGGCGATCGCGACGCTCGGCGGTTCCTGGGAGGCGTTCCTCCTTGCCGTCGTGATGGCGGGCGTGCTCCAGGTCGCGATGGGGTTCATCGGCCTCGGCGGGATCGCCTACTACTTCCCCTCCTCGGTGATCAAGGGGATGCTCACCGGCATCGGCCTGCTGATCATCATCAAGCAGATCCCGCAGGCGCTCGGCTCCGTCCCCGCCCCGGGCGACGCGCTCATCGAGAGCGGAGGAAGCACGATCCTTCACTTGCTGCAGCAGGTCACACCGGCCGCGGTCCTGATCACGACGATCTCGCTCGCGCTGCTCATCTCGTGGGACGCCTGGCTCGCGCCGCGGTTCAAGCTCTTCCGTATGGTGCCCGGTCCGCTCGCCGCGGTCGTCACGGGAATCGTGCTCAGCCGCCTGATGGCCGCCGACGCGCTGCCGTGGTCGCTCAGTGAGCATCAGCTGGTGGAGATCCCGCTCGCCGGAAGCATCACCGCCTTCCTGGCCCAGTTCTCCGCCCCCGACTTCTCGGCGCTCGCCAACCGGGATGTCTACGTCATCGCGGTCGTCCTCGCGGTCATCGCGAGCATCGAGACGTTGCTCTGCGTTGAGGCGACCGACCGCCTCGACCCTCAGAAGCGGATCACGCCCACCAATCGCGAGCTCAAGGCGCAGGGGCTCGGCAACATCGTCTCCGGCCTGATCGGCGGCCTGCCGGTCACGCAGGTGATCGTGCGCAGTACGGCGAACATCACCTTCGGCGGACGCACCAAGCTCTCGGCGATCCTCCACGGCCTGTTCCTTCTCCTCTGCGTCGCGGCGATCCCGCACGTGCTCAACATGATCCCGCTGGCGACGCTCGCCGCGATCCTGTTCGTGGTCGGCTACAAGCTGGCCAAGCCCGCGCTCTTCGCGCAGATGTACCGACACGGATGGGAGCAGTTCGCACCGTTCATGGCCACCGTGGTGGGCATCCTCGCGACCGACCTGCTGCGCGGGATCGGCATCGGCATGGCGGTCGGCGTGGCGATCGTGCTCCATCACAACCTGCGCAACCCCTTCACCGTCTCCCAGCACGCGCCCGAGACCGAGGACTACCGCATCAAGCTCGCCGAAGAAGTGTCGTTCCTGAACAAGGGACGCATCCTCCAGCAGCTCGCCGCCGTCCCCGCAAACTCGCGCGTGGTGATCGACGCCACACAGTCCAAGGTGGTCGACTTCGACGTCCGCGAGATCCTCCGTGAGTTCCGTACCAACGCGCCTTCGCGCGGCATCGCCGTGGAGTTCCACGGCTCCATCCTCGAACCGAGCACACTATGAGAACCCTCACCAAGTCCGTGCGCGACGCCCTCACCCCGATCGACGCGATCGAAGTCCTGCGCAAGGGGAATGACCGTTTCGTGAACAACCTCAAGTCCAACCGGAACCTGCTGCAGCAGGTCAACGAGACGAGCGACGGTCAGCACCCGCTGGCGATCGTCCTCAGCTGCATCGACTCGCGCACCTCGGCCGAGTTGATCTTCGACCAGGGTCTCGGCGACATCTTCAGCTGCCGGATCGCCGGCAACATCCTCAACGACGACATCCTCGGGAGCATGGAGTTCGCCTGCAAGGTGGCCGGAGCCAAGGCGCTCGTGGTGCTCGGACATTCGCGCTGCGGGGCGGTCAAGGGCGCATGCGACGGCGTGAAGCTCGGGAACCTCACCGGGTTGCTCCACAAGATCGACGAAGCGATCGCGCTCGAGACCGAGACCTCCGCCGACCGCACCTCGAACAACGCCGCGTTCGTGGAGCGCGTGGCCGAGCTGAACGTGCTGCACGTGAAGAAGCAGGTGATGGAGCGCAGCCCCCTGCTCGCGCAGATGGTCGCACAGTCGGAGCTCGCGATCGTCGGCGGCATGTACGACGTCGAGTCGGGCGCAGTGGACTTCTACGAGTCCCGGATGCTCTTGGGCGCTGTGTGACGCAGTCGGTGAAGTTGCAGGTGGACGAGAAGCTCTACCTCAAGGACCCGACGTCCACGGAGCTGGGGGAGAAGATCGTCGAGCAGGCGATCCTGATGCTCGACGCGATCGGCTACGAGGCGTTCACGTTCCGCAAGCTCGCCGAGCGGGTCGGGACCACCGAGCCGTCCGTGTACCGGTACTTCAAGAACAAGCAACGGCTGCTGCTCTATCTGACTTCGTGGTACTGGAGTTGGATGGAGTACCGGCTCGTGATCGCGACGGTGAACGTGGTCCCGGCCGACCAGCGCTTGCGTCTCGCGCTGGCCGAGCTGACGCGTCCGATCGTCGCCGATGACACCACGCCGCGCATTGACGAGGGGGCGCTCTACCGCGTGGTGGTCGCGGAATCGTCCAAGGCGTATCTGCACCGGGACGTGGGCGCGGTGAACCGCGACGGCCTGTTCCGAAGCTACAAGCGGCTCTGCCGAACGGTGGCGGATATGATCAGCGCCGTGAACCCCGCGTACCGCTATCCGCTGGCGCTCATCTCCACCGTGGTCGAGAGTTCACACATGCAGAAGTACTTCGCCGAGCATCTGCCGTCGCTGACCGAGGTGAAGCACGCGCAGGCGGACGCATCGACGACACAGTTCCTCACTGAGATGGTCTTCAAGGCGATCGCGTCCTAGGCCGCGACGGCGGCCCGCAGCGGCCCACCGGGCCCGCTGAGTCTCACCTCAACGACCCGCCCCCGTGCGGGAACGTGGCGATGGCGGTCTCTTCACCACGGCGGAGTGCCGATCGTCCGGCACTCCGGGAGCTATGGTGGCTATCGCGCGGAGTATGCCGTCATTCCCTCCGCCAGCCTGACGATCGCGCCGTACGTTTGCCGGATACTCGACCGACCCCGATTGAAATTCCGATCCCTATTGGAGCTCTGCCATGATCAACTATGAAAATTTCTTCATCTATGAATATTGGCAGTACGAGACGATCCGGCACATGTTCAGCTTCACGGCGGCCGTGTTAGCGGCATCGTTGTTCTATTTCGCGATGACGGTCAGGCAAGCGAGCGAGAAATACCGCGCTACCTTCGTCATCTCCGGTGTGGTCATGGTTTCGGCGACGCTTGAATTGTTTCTGCTGTGGATGTTGTGGAACCAAGCGTTCGCGTTTAACGCCGGGACGATGACCTTTTCGCGTATTGAGGGCGAGGTATTTTCCAACGGGTACCGCTATGCCAACTGGCTGATCGACGTGCCGATGCTGCTGACGCAGCTTCTCATCGTGCTTCAGTTCACCGGCAAGGAGTTCACGTCGCGTTGGGCCAAGCTGAC
>CAYUMN010000119.1:0-9978 GCA_964445835.1 uncultured Gemmatimonas sp. | reverse complement strand
CTTTCGGTGAGCATCGAGCTCGGCCGCACGCGCATGTCGGTTCAGGATCTCCTCAAGCTCGGCCGTGGTTCCGTCATTCGTCTCGAGCGACTCGCGGGTGAGCCGATCGACGTGTACGTCGCCGACCGTCACTTCGCCGAAGGCGAGGTGCTGGTGGTGAACGAGCACTTCGGCGTGCGCATCACGCGCATCATCGCGCCCGCGGCGTCGGCCTCGGCCGAGTCCGCCGCGTGAATGGTCCCGGCCTGTTGAGTGTCATCAGCGCGCTCTCGGTGGTACTGGGCGCGTTGGTGCTCACGCTGTGGGCCCTGCGTCGCTATGCACCGGGCATGCGCGGTCCCGGCGCGACCATCACCATGTCGATCCTGCGCCGGTTGCCGCTGGGTCCGCGTCAGGGGATCGCCGTGGTCCAGGTGCAGGGACGCGTCTTCGCGGTCTCGGTGGGCGATGGTGGCGTCCGCATGCTCACCGAGCTCGACAACGTCGCATTGACCCCGGCACCAGGCACGCCGCCCGTCGAGGGCACACCGAACTTCGGGTCCGCACTCAAGCAGGCCGCCAAGGCGTTCCGCGTCGGCGCGCTCCTCGTAGCGATTGGCGCGGCCGCCGCCAGCGCGCCGCGCACGGCCCAGGCCCAAGCGACCGTGGCGGCCCCCGCGAGAGCCACCGCGAGTTCGGCCGCGGCTGTAGCCCAGACGACCTCCACCGCTCGACTCGACAGCCTGATCCCGCGCCTCGCACCGCAGATGCAGCTGCAGGTCGGTCGCGAGGGCGCCGATGGACTCCGCCTCTCCGGTACGGTCGGCATCGTCGTGATGATGGGCCTGCTCACGATGCTCCCGATGCTCGTGCTCATGATGACGGGCTTCACGCGCATCCTGATCGTGATGCACTTCCTGCGACAGGCGATCGGCGCGCAAAGTGCACCGCCAGCACAGCTGGTCGCCGGCCTCTCGCTGTTGTTGACGCTCTTCGTCATGGCCCCGACCCTTGAGGAGCTCAATCGGACCGCGCTCACGCCGTGGATGGACGGCACGATGGAGCAGGCCGAGATGATGAAGGTCGGTGTACAGCCGTTCCGCACGTTCATGCTCGCGCAGACCCGCGACGCCGACCTCGAGAACTTCCTCGAGCTGAGCGGACGTGGTCCCGTCGAGAGCGAAGCGGACATTCCGCTCGTCGTGCTCACCTCGGCCTTCGTCACCTCGGAGCTGCGCGTCGCCTTCCAGATCGGCTTCGCGCTCTTCCTGCCGTTCATTGTCATCGACGTCGTCGTCGCCGCGGTGCTGATGTCGGTCGGCATGATGATGGTGCCGCCCGCGATGATCTCCCTGCCCTTCAAGTTGCTGCTCTTTGTGCTCGTCGACGGTTGGACGCTCGTGACGCAGAGCCTGATCCGGAGCTTCGCCTGATGTCAGACGTCATCATTGTCGATCTCGCCCGCCGGGCGATGCTCATGGCCCTCCTGCTCGCGTCCCCTATGCTCCTGACGGCCCTGATTGTGGGCTTGATCATCAGCGTGCTCCAGGCGGTGACGCAGATCCAGGAACAGACCCTCGCCTTCGTCCCCAAGTTCGCCGCCGTCGCGGTCGTGTTTCTGATCGCGCTTCCGTGGCTCATTCAGACCGCGGCGCGCCACGCGCGCGAGATCCTGAGCGCGATTCCAGCGATGGTGAGCTAAGTGGGTGCCTTCGACCTCTTCGCCGAGGATTCTCCCGCCACGCTCGTGCTCGTCGCCGCGCGCGTGACGGGGCTGCTGCTCCTCGCCCCCGCGCTCAGCGCGACGATCGTGCCGCGCCTGGTCAAGATCGCCATTCTCGTGCTCACGACGATCCTGTTGCAGCCCGCCGTGCTGCCGCTCGTGAACAACCCGCAGCTGACTCCCACGACGATCGCTGGTGAGGTGCTGGTGGGCCTCGCACTCGGACTCGGCGCGGCGCTGATTGTCGGCGCGGCCGAGACCGCTGGCGACCTGATGGCCGTGCAGATCGGCCTCAGTGGCACCGCGATCCTTGATCCGATGGACAACTCGCAACTCCCGTCCCTCGGCGTCTTCACCCGCCTCTTCGCCGTGACGCTGCTCCTCACGCTCGGACTGCATTACGGCATGCTCGAGGCGCTCGCCGAGAGCTTCGTCGCGATGCCACCAGGAGCTGAGCGCGATCTCGCCGGCGGCCTCCAGGCGCTGGTCGCGTCCGGCAGCACGCTGTTCATCCTCGGCATCCGCTTCGCGGCGCCGGTGATCGCCGTGGTACTGCTGACGAACGTCGCGCTGGCGATCCTCTCGCGTGCGGCGCCGCAGTTCAACCTGCTCAGCGTCTCGTTCCCGATTCAGATCTCCCTCGGGCTCTTCGCCCTCGCGGCCGCTCTGCCGGCGATGGGACGCACACTCGCTGCTTGGCCGACCGCGTATCGCGCCGTCGTGGCGCGCATCGCAGAAGGCTTCGTCCTTCTGCCGCGCTAACGCCATGTCAGAAGACAGCGACCAGGAGAAAACTGAGGATCCCACTCAGAAGCGGCTTCAAGAGGCCGCAGATGAGGGACGGATCGCGCGTTCGCAGGAGCTCACGACGGCCGCGCTGATGCTGGGCTCGGTCGCCACGCTCCGCATGGTCGCGCCGGGCGCTGGGGACCGGCTGATTCGCTATTTCGGCGAATCGCTCGAGCGCATTGGTGGGGCTGGCGATGTCGCGGCGAATCTCCAGATGCTGAGCCACAGCGGATGGACGACGCTCGCGGTCGTCGGACTGCTCTGCATGGCGACGGCCGCCGCCGCGCTCGTCGCCGGGGCGGCGCAGGCGCGCGGCACGTGGACGCTCACCCCACTGGCGCCGAAGTTCGAGCGCATCAACCCGCTCGCGAATGCCAAGAACCTCTTGAGCAGCCGGGCGATCGTCGAACTCCTCAAGGCGATTCTGAAACTCGTACTGATCAGCTGCGTTGCCTGGGTCGTGATGCGTGATGCGTGGCCCGACTTGATCGATCTCGGCTCGCGCGACGCCGCCGAACTGCTCAGTGCGATCGGCCGCCATGGCGGACGTCTCTTCCTGATCGGCGGTATTGCCTACCTCGCGCTCGCCGCCGCCGACTTCGGCTGGCAACTCTGGACGCATCTGCAGCAGATGCGGATGACGAAGGAAGAAGTGAAGCAGGAGTCCAAGCAGTCCGATGGCGATCCCATGGTCAAGGCGCGCATGCGCTCCATTGGCCGCGCGCGCCTGCGCCGCCAGATGCTGCGTGATGTTCCGAAGGCTGACGTCATCATCATCAACCCGACCCACCGCGCCATCGCGCTCCGCTACGATCCGCTCGCCGCGCCGGCCCCGATCATCCTCGCGATGGGTGAGCGCAAGGTCGCCGAGCGCATCAAGGAGATCGCGGCGGCGCATAACGTGCCCGTGATCGAGAACAAGCCGTTGGCGATTGCCCTCATCGCCGGCGGCCGCGTCGGCATGATGATTCCCGCCGACCTCTACGCCGCGGTGGCCGAAGTCCTCGCCTTTGTCTTCCGACAGAAGGCGTTGCATGGTCGCGCCGCTCGCATGACCCGTGAGGAGCTTTCGTGAGCGCCACCGCCGCACTCCCGCAGACGAACGGCCAGCGCCTCGCTGATGCCGGCACCGCCATTGGCGTCATCGCCATCATCGCGCTGCTGATCGTTCCGCTGCCGCCCTTCCTGCTCGACCTGTTGCTGACACTGTCGATCGGTTCGGCGCTCGTCGTGCTGCTCGTCTCGCTCTACGTCACCGATCCGCTCGAGTTCAGCTCCTTCCCCGCCATGCTCTTGGTGCTGACGCTGTTCCGGCTCGCGCTGAATGTCAGTACGACGCGGCTCATCCTCGGCGAGGCGCATGCGGGCGAGGTCGTGAAGGTGTTCGGCGAGTTCGTCATTGGTGGCAACTACGTCGTCGGACTCGTGATCTTCCTGATCCTGGTCGGCATCAACTTCATCGTCATCACCAAGGGTGCAGCCCGCGTGGCGGAAGTCGCGGCGCGCTTCACGCTCGATGCGATGCCCGGCAAGCAGATGGCGATCGACGCTGACCTCGGCGCCGGCCTGATTGACGAAGCCACGGCGCGCGAGCGTCGGACGACGATTGCGCGACATGCCGACTTTTACGGCGCGATGGACGGCGCCTCGAAGTTCGTCAAGGGCGATGCCATCGCGGGTTTGCTCATCACCGGCATCAACATTGCCGGTGGCATCGTGATTGGGGTGGTCCAGCGCGATATGTCGCTCGCAGATGCGGCCACCACGTACACCTTGCTGACCGTTGGCGATGGTCTCGTCACGCAGATCCCCGCGCTCATCATCTCCACCGCCGCCGGTCTGCTCGTCACACATACGTCGACGGGCACGCGCATGGGCACGGTGCTGACCACGCAGCTCGGTGGCCAGCCGAAGGCGCTCTACATCGCCGGCGGAACGCTCGCGATCTTCGGGCTGCTGCCTGGGCTCCCGATGATTCCCTTCATGGCGCTCGCGGCGGGACTCGCCGGCGTCGGACGGATGGGTGAGATCCGGCAGGCGACCGAGGCCGCCGAAGCGTTGCGGCGCTCGCCGGTGCACACACCGGAGCCCCTCCCCCCCGCCAGCCCGGTGCAGGATCTCCTGCAGCTCGACCCCATCGAGCTCGCGCTCGGGTACGGCCTGATCTCACTCGCCGAAGAAGGCACCGGGGGCGACCTCCTCGCCCGCGTCGGCATGCTGCGCAAGCAGGCGGCGCTCGATTCCGGTGTGCTGATTCCCGCCATTCGCATTCGCGATGACATCGCACTGGGCACGCACGAGTACGTCATCAAACTCCGTGGCACGCAGGTCGCGCGCGGGGAAGTGCTGCCGCGTCATCTGCTCGCGCTCGACACGGGGAGTGTCGTCGCGCCGATCGAAGGGATCGACACCATGGACCCGAGCTTCGGGTTGCCCGCGCGTTGGATCGCTCCACGTCTCCGCGGCGACGCGGAGGCCCTCGGCTACGCCGTGGTCGATGCCACAACAATGATCGCGACGCACCTCATGGAGACGCTGAAGTCGCACGCGGCCGAGCTGCTCGGACGACAGGATGTCCAGGAGATGCTCGAACAGGTCAAGCGCGCAAATCCGGCGCTCGTCGAGGAGCTCATCCCGAATCGTGTGTCGCTCGGCATCCTGCACCGCGTCCTGCAGCGGCTGCTGCGCGAGGGGGTCCCGATTCGCGATCTGGGCACCATTCTCGAAGCGGTCGGGGATGGGGTCGACACGACGAAGGATCCGGATCAGCTGGCCGAGTTCGCGCGTCGCGCGTTAGGACCGGTACTCGCGCGCCTGCACTGTGATGCCGATGGCGTGGTTCGGGCGATCGCGCTCGGACCGAAGCTCGAGGCCACGCTGACCGGGCTCTTCTCGCAACGCGGGGGTCCCTTGCTCGCGCCGGAGCAGCTGGTGGCGGTGTTGCGCGAACTGCAACGCCTCTCCGCCGATGGTCCCGACGGCCGCCCGATTCCGCTGATCGTTCCTCCGGGACTCCGCCTTGGTGTCCGTCGCCTCGTGGAGCCCGTGCTTTCGCGCCTTCCGGTGCTCTCGCTCGCCGAGCTGCCACCGTCCGTGCAGATCAACACTATCGCTACTTGGGAGCTGAGACATGCGGCTTGAGACCTTTCAGGGACGCGACGTCGCGTCAGTGCACACATTGGCCCGTCAGGCGCTTGGCGACGATGCGATGATCCTCGAGACGCGCACGCTCGACGGCTCGACGCGCGGCATCGAGATCGTCGCCGCGTCGGCCGAGGACCTCGATGCGCTCGTGGGGCTGGTGCGTCCCACGCGGCCAGGCACGCTGGTGCGCGCCTTCGGCGTGACGCGACCACGTGTGGTCGCGCTCGTGGGCCCAACGGGTGCAGGAAAGACCACGACGATCGCGAAACTCGCCACCCATGCGGATGCCTTCGGGCTCCAACATGTCGGCCTGCTCACGCTCGATACCCATCGCGCGGCGGGCTACGAGCAGTTGCAGGCCTATGCCGATGCGGCCGGACTCGCGTGCGCGATCGCGTACGATGCCAGCGAGGTCCAACAGGCGATGCGTCGCCTCAATGCCTGCGATGTGATCCTCGTCGATACCGCCGGGCGTGGTCCCGCGGCGCGCCAGCTCCAGCAGGATGCGCGACAGTTGCTCGCCGTGCTGCGCCCCGATGAAGTACATCTGGTCGTGCCGGCCACGATTCGCCATGATCTCCTCGCCGGGATCCGCGCGGCGCATGCGCCGATGCGTCCCACGCACGCCATCCTCACGAAGCTCGATGAAGTGCCCTCAGACCGTATGCTCGGGGCGCTCGCCCATGGTCTGCAACTCCCGATGCAGTGGGTCACCGATGGGCAGAACGTGCCAACGGACCTTCGCACGGCTGGCGCACCGATCCTCGTTCCGCTCGGTCTGGCGGGTCGCTTGGGAGTCGCCGCATGAGTGCGCAAGTCGAAGGACTCCGGCGGGCGTTGGGTGATCGGGCGCGCGAGGCGTGGCGACCCGGCCCCGTGCCCGTGGTGATCGTCGCGGGTGCGATCGGGGGCATCGGCACCTCCACCGTGTCGACGCTACTGGCGCTCGCCGCGTCGCAGGAAGAACGTCGCGCCCTCCTCGTGGATACCGACGAGGGAGTGGGCTCGCTCCATCGCATCCTCGGCGTGCCCACGACGGGCGCACTGCGCGCGCTGCTGCGCCCGGAGACGACGCTCGAGTCGCTCACGGTGCAGGTGGCGGCGCGCTGCGATCTCGTTCCCGGGGGCGACAACGCGCCGCGGGCGACATCGATGCCATTTGATCCAACCGCACGGCGCACCGTGATGCGTCGCCTGGCGATGCACTACGACCGCTATGACACCGTGATCATCGATGCCGGCTCGCGCCTGGATGGCATTCTCGCCGCCACCGAAGGAGGCGTCCATCGCCTCGTGGTGGTGACGGGCGTGACGCCGGTGGCGATTGCGGCGGCCTACGCGGTCGTGAAGACCGCTGAGGCCCGCTTTCCGGGGATGCCGATCGACGTGCTCTTCAATCAGCAGCCGGCAGAAGCGGCAAGAGTTGCCTTCGACCAGGTCACTCATGCCGCTTCGCACTTCTTGAATCGCACCGTCGGATTCGCCGGCGTTGTGCCGTTTGACTCTGCGCTCCCCTCTGCACCGGACCTTCCGCTGCATCGCTGCGCGCGCGGCACGGAGCTTGCGCTACAAGAACTCGTGAACGCGTTGCTGGCCGACGCAGACGCTGCACACCAAGCCTGACCGGCTCTCATTCCGAGGAATCCCCAGTGAACCACGCCGCACACTCATCCAGCTCACACGGCTCCACCACGATGGCATTGCCGATGTCGAAGGTTCCGGTTCCCGCCGCCCAGTCGGACACGCAGCGTCAGGCGCTCCTGCGAGAACACCTCGGCCTCGTGCACTTCGTCGCGCGGCAGATCGCGCGCGGCGGACGCGGCGACATCGAGCTCGATGAGCTCGTGAGCGCCGGTGCGCTCGGTCTCACGGATGCGCTCGATTCCTTCGACGCGTCGCGTGGCCTTGCCTTCAGTACGTTCGCCATGCCGCGCATCCGCGGCGCGATCCTCGACGAGCTTCGTCGCCAGGACCACGTGCCCCGTTCGGTACGCCGCAAGACCCGCGACATCAAGGCCGCCTCCGACTCACTGACGCGCGACGGCAAGGAGCCGACGGACACGCAGCTTGCTGCACAGCTGAACATCGACATCGATACCCTCCGCCGCTGGCAGCTCGACGTGGAGGGCGCCATTCACGTCTCGCTCGACGCCTCATCGTCCAACTCCGGTGAAGAAGAAGGCCCGAGCCACGCCGAGCTCCTCGCGGGCACGACGGATGAGGACATCGATGCCGATCTCACGCGCGAGCAGGAAGTGAACGTGCTCACGCGCGCACTCCAGGGACTCGGCGAGCAGGAGCGTTTGGTGGTCTCGCTCTACTACTACGAGGATCTCAAACTCCACGAGATCGCCATCGCCCTCGGCGTCAGCGAATCGCGGGTCTCGCAGATCCGTACGAAGGCGCTCGCCAAGTTGCGCGGCGAGATGGGTGGGATCCGCCGGGAAGTCGCGTGAACCTGACGGCGATGCAGGAGCTGATCATCCCGCTGGTGATTGCGCTGCTGGTGCTGAGCGTGATCGAGGTGGCGATGCGTCGGTGGATCCAGAGCCCGAGCAATGACATGCGGACGACGATGCGTACGGCGCTGGCGACGACGATGCGCGCGCACGTGGCCCGTGGCTCATCGCCAGCCCGCGCCTCCCGCGAATCGCGTGTCCCGCACGATGTGGTGAGCCTGGCGATGTATGTGGAGCGGAACCGGAGCCAGAGCCGGGCACGTCGTGCCGCTCCAGCGGCACCAACTGCCGCTCGCGGCAGATTCGGCCACGCGGACCACGCGGCAGCAGATCGGTAAGTCGTTGCACTAGAGGCACTTCGGCGGACCGTACGCTGGCATGTCCTTTGCGTAGGTGTGGTAGCGTCCCCCAACTGGGAGTTCTTTCGTGGGCATCTCGATTCCGCCCGTCCGCACGCCACCACTCGGCATTCCGCAAGCCGCCGCTGCGCTCCGGAACCTCGAGCGCCGGCAGGAGATTGTCGCGAACAATCTCGCGAACGTGTCGACCACGGGGTTCAAGGGCGAGCAGTCGTTTGCGCGCATTCTCGATGCGCAGGGCGTTGCCGTGGTGGATGCCCAGACGGATCGACGGCAGGGCGCGCTCCAGCGCACGGAAGCGCCGCTCGATCTCGCGCTCGCCTCCAGCGGCTTCTTCGTGGTCGCGACCCCCGACGGCGAGCAGCTCTCCCGCGGTGGTTCGTTCCGTCGCGATGTGTCGGGTTACCTCGTCGATGCGACCGGCGCGCCGGTGCTCGGGGAATACGATCCGCGCGGCGGCACGCCGGGCCCGATCGAGATCCCGGCGAATGCGCGCACCATCCGTATCGAGGCCGACGGGGCCGTCGTCGCGGACAATGCCCAGATCGGGCGCCTGCGTGTGGAGGATGTCGCGGCCGGCACGCGCCTCGAGCACGTGGGCAATGGTCGCTTCCTCGCGCCGACAACGCGCACGCCGATGGACGGGGCCCAGCGCGCCGTCCAGCAGGGGGCACTCGAGGACAGCAACGTCACCGCCGTGACATCGCTGGTGTCGATGATCGAGATCCAGCGCGCCTATTCCAGCGCCCAGCGCGCCCTCACGACTATTGACGCAGCACGGGGCATCGTCGTGTCCGATCTCGCTCGTCCCAACTGATCCATTTCCGGAGCTCCTGCCATGAATCCTGCCCTTCGTACCGCCGCCTCTGGCATGCTCGCGCAGCAGACGCGGACCGAGGTGATCGCCAATAACCTCGCGAACGTGAACACGACCGGTTTCAAGCGGAGCCGTGCGCACTTCGTCGATCTCCTGTACCAGACCGTCCAGGGGGTGGCGAATATCGCCGGCGCCGATGCCGACTCGACCCCCGCCGTCCAGATCGGTCGCGGGACACGCCTCGCGGCGGTCACGCGGCTCCATGCGAATGGGCCCGTTGAAGCGACGAACCGCCCGCTCGACCTCGCGATCGAAGGCGAAGGATTCCTGCAGGTGCAACTGGAGAATGGCGGCATGGCCTACACGCGCGACGGCTCGCTGCAGATCTCCGATCAGGGCGTGCTCGTGACCAGCGGCGGCCTCACGGTCGTCCCCGGCATTCGCATCCCGCAGGACGCCACCACCATCACGATCTCGCGCGCCGGGATCGTCACCGCGGGGCGCGCCGGAGATGTCATGCCCACGGAAGTCGGTCGCCTCGAAGTCTCACGCTTCGCGAACGCCTCCGGGCTCGAGTCGATGGGTGAGAATCTCTACATCGCCTCGCCCGCCTCGGGTGAGCCCACGATTGGCTTCCCGGGCGAGGAAGGCTTCGGACGCGTGCTCCAGGGGCACCTCGAGGCCAGCAACGTCGAGATCGTGCAGGAG
>CAYUMN010000118.1:0-10011 GCA_964445835.1 uncultured Gemmatimonas sp. | reverse complement strand
CCGCGCGCGCGGTGCGCATGGGTGCGTCGATGGTGAGCCCAACGGGAAGCGTGGCTTGGACGGCGCGGATCATCAACTCCTCGAGTTCGCGCATCTGTTCCTCGGAGAGCGATTCGTTGTCGTCCGGCGGCGCATCGTCCGGCGGAGAAGGCGGCTCGGGTGGGTCTGGTGGGTCTGGCTCCTCTCCCTCGTTCGGTTCCTCTGGCGCAGCTGGCTCCTCGTCCTCTGGGGGCGGCGGTGGCGGGGCCAGAGGACGTTGCGTGGCGCGGGGCCCGAGCACGAGCGCGGCTGCGGCCGCGCAGTCGTCGTCATTCACGCTGCGCCGATCGTCGAGTGCCGCACAGCCGCGGGCGGCGCGCACCGCGAGGGCAACGGCGCGCAGTGACGGCACGCCGAACGCCGCCGCGAGCGCGACGAGGCTGGTCACGCGTTGGTCCGAGATCTCGACCTGCGCGTAGGCCGCGCGTGCGCGAGCGACCGTCGCGGCGTCGACGAAGAGTTCGTTGGGTGCGGCGGCGAACTCTCCCGGCTCCAAGAGCAGATGAAACGCGAGCCGATCACCCAGCGACGCGGCCACGTGCTCGTCCTCACCATCTCCTTCATCGAGCGCGATCACGCCGAGTCGCGCGGGCTGTGGTGCGCCAACGGCGTGCCCGCGCGGTACGGCAATGCGCGTGTCGAGCACCTCGGTGAGTCGCGAGATCAGCGCTCCACTCGCGCGTTCGGCACAGGGGAGAATCAGTACGCCTCCGTCGGTGCGCGCGAGGAGTCCCCGTTCGGCCACGGGGCGACCCTGCGCGAGTGTCATCGCGAGATCGAGTCCCCCGAGGAGGCGGTCGTCGGGAATGCCGAGGGGCAGGCGAGTAATGGGCGCCTCGGGTGGAAGCATGGCGCGGAGATCCGCGAGCCACCGTTCCACGGCATCGTAGCGCGACGTGCGCACGAGGGCGCCGCCGAAGCCGGCGGGATCCATCGAGAGCAGGGCGGCCGCGAGCTGCGCGCGGATGACGCCCGTCATCTCCGAAGCGGCGGATGCCGTCATCGCGGAGCGATCCTAAGCGCCGAAGAGCTCGTCGAGCGCGCGATCGATGCGCACCGTGCTGCCGACGTCATCGAGCACATTGCGCCGCAACCGATGCCGCAGCGCACTCGGCGCGATCGCACGCAGGTGCTCGGTGGTGACGTGCTTGGCGCCATCGAAGGCGGCGAGCGCCCGCCCGCCGCGCAGCAACGCGAGCTCACCACGCACGCCATCGGTGCCAACGGCGGCACAGAGTTGGGCGGCTTGGCGCAGCACCGCGTCGGGAACCACGAGGGTCGCGACCTTCTTTCGGGCGCGTTCGACCTTCTTGCTTGCCTCGTGATCCGCCTCGGCCCACTTCGCGGAGAACCCGTCGGGGTCGCGATCGAAGGCATCGCGACGCTTGATGACTTCGACCCGTGCGTCGAGATCGGTCGTGGTCGTGACTTCCACGGAGAGCCCGAAGCGGTCGAGCAGCTGCGGGCGGAGATCCCCTTCTTCGGGATTGCCGCTCCCCACAAGAACGAAGCGTGCGGGATGCCGCACACTGATGCCTTCGCGCTCCACGACATTCTCGCCTGTGGTGGAGACGTCGAGGAGGAGATCGACGAGATGATCCTCGAGGAGATTGATCTCGTCGACGTAGAGATAGCCGCGGTGCGCACGGGCCAGGAGGCCGGGCTCGTAGGCTTTCTCGCCGCGGGTGAGTGCGCGCTCGAGATCGAGCGCGCCGACCACTCGATCTTCCGTGGCCCCGAGCGGGAGATCGACCACAGGGACGGGCGCTTTGTGGGACCGCAGCTTTTCGCCGGCCGCTTCGCGCGCGAGGCAGTCGTGGCATTTCCGGCCTTCGGCGTGCGGATCGCAGCCGTAGCGGCAGCCCGTGACGACCGACATGGGCGGCAGGAGAGCGGGGAGGGCGCGCACGGCCGTGGACTTGGCGGTCCCGCGATGTCCGAGGATCAGGACCCCACCTATAGTAGGGTCGACCGCGGTGAGCAGAATGGCCCGCTTCATTTCATCCTGCCCGACAATCGCCGAGAAGGGGAAAGGGATGAACAAGAGCTGGTCTCCGGGGGGAGGGTGTCAGGAGGATAGTACGGTTGCGGCGGAGTTGTCGCAATCCCCTGACACTTCGTTTGTATTGACTACTTGACACATTTCACATGGACCCGTATTCTGGCTGTGGGCGTTGTTCCCGCAGGGAAGGCCGCCAACGGCAGGACCACAGCTTCTTCTAGCGGACGCATGGCAACCAAGGAATCGGCGATCGCAGGAGTTTCGGTGCCGAACGATCAAGTACCAATGAGTGTCTGGGATCGAGTCCTCGCGTGGCGGGACTCGATCCAGTCGAGCGTAGGGTTCCAGCGCTTTGCGGCGTCGTTCCCCCTGATGCGTCCGATCGCCCTCCGTCGGTCGCGGGCGGTGTTCGACCTGGCCGCCGGCTTTGTTTACACGCAGACGCTGACAGCCTGTGTTCGCGTCGGTTTGTTCGACTTCCTGGCGGTCCGTCCAAGGACCCGTTCGGAGATTGCGGCGCACATTGGAGTCCCGCTCGAGGAAACGGAGCGGCTGCTCCGGGCGGCTACCGCACTCAAGCTGGTGCAGGGTCGGTCGGAGGGGCGGTATGGCTGCGGCCCGCTTGGGGCGCCGCTGATCGGGAACGTTGGGTTGGCCAGGATGATCGAGCACAACGCGCTGCTGTACAAGGACCTGATGGATCCCGTCGCGTTCTTCCGTGATAAGCAGAGCAGTAACGGCGCAGTAAACGAACACTTTCCCTACACAAGCGTTGCTCACCCGGAAGAATTCGGGCGCGCCGAGGTGGCGGATTACAGTGCACTCATGGCCGACACGGTTCGGCCGTTGGCGGAAGACATCCTGGATCGCTATTCGCTGAACGGGCGGAAGGTCCTTCTGGATGTCGGTGGTGGGGAGGGTGCGTTTCTCGCGGAGGTCGCGTGGCGGTATCACGACCTTGAGCTGAAGTTGTTCGATCTCCCTGCCGTGGTGGAGGGAGCGAAGACGCGTTTGGCCCGGCTGGGACTTGTGGGGCGGGTGGAATTGTCCGGGGGGAACTTTCATCAGGACCCCCTCCCAGTCGGTGCCGACGTGATCACCTTGGTGCGTATCCTGCTCGATCACGACGATGAGTCGGTGCTCAGGTTGCTGCACAAGGTGAAGCAGGCTCTTCAGCCCGGCGGCGTGCTCCTGATCGTGGAGCCGTTCTCCGGGGTGCGCGGCGCCGAGACCGTGGGTGATGCGTACTTCGGGCTCTATCTCCGCGCGATGGGTCGTGGCCGCGCGCGGCGCGCCGAAGAACTCCAGGCGCTGCTGGTACGCGCCGGCTTCACGCGCAGCAAGGTGCATCGCACTCGTTACCCGGTCTACGCTGGGCTCATCACCGCGGAGTCCTGAGCGTTCGATGCGCGTCGCGCGCATCGCGTTCAACGCACATGTCGCACTCAGCGTCGGCTCGGCCGTCGCGTTTGCGACGTTCTTGGTACCGCCGGTCCCCGAGTTCTTTCAGCGACCAGTGAATCAGGTGATCATGGACTACGCCTATAAGTTCGGCGGACAGTCCACTGTCGTCCTCGGCGCCATCGCCGCGACGTGGTTCCTCGCGGCGCAGGTGGGATGGCGTCGCACGTTGCAGGCGCTTGCCATCTGCTTCGTGCTCTCGTTCGCGGCCGAAGCGATCGGCACGGTGACTGGTGCGCCATTTGGTCCCTACATCTATACCGATCGACTCGGGTTCCGCCTTGCGGGACTCGTCCCGTTCAATATTCCGACGTCGTGGTTCTATCTTTCTGTCTGCGCACTCGCGATCACTGGCCGACTGCTGCCCGCCAAGGATGATTCACTCAGTAGATGGTGGTGGGCCTTCATCGCCTCGCTCATCCTGACCGCGTGGGATCTTGTGATGGATCCGGCGATGTTCCGCACGGAGCACTGGCTCTGGCAACTCCCTGATCTCCCGACTGCGCCGGTGTGGCAGCAATGGTTGATGAGTCGCACCGCCTACTTCGGCGTGCCGCCGGTGAACTTTCTCGGGTGGATCCTTACCGGGACGATCGTCACGCGCGCGATGTTGTTGGTGATCCCCCCGAGCATGTGGGCCGCGCAGGTGTCATCGCACCAGTTCCCGCTCGCGCTCTATGCAGTGAATGCCATTCTCCCGATCACCATCTGTTTCCGCTGGGGGATGGTGCCCGCGGCATTGGTCGGCATCGTCGCCATGGGCATTCCCATCGCGTTGGCCTGGCGCGCGAAGGACGCGCGACTCTCCTCCGTCTCGGCACCGTCATGAGTAATCAGGAACCGGGTTCATTCCGCAGCAGGGTGCGTCGCCTGACGCGCGCGCTCGCGTCCGATGGGATGATCGTCTTCATGCTGGCGGTGGTGGTGCTCGAGGCGACCTTCCTCGTGCTCTGGCACCGGAATACCGGTGGCGGTCCTGCCCCGGTGGAGTTGCTCTCCTTCCTCGGCGCCGGCGCCAGTCTCATGGTCTCGATGCTCTTCATGCGTCGCGTGGAGAAGCATCCGCTGGTCTTTGCCTTCGCGCTGCTGGCCGCGTTGTTCTTCCACGCGTATCACGTCTACCTGCTCTGGAGCCGCTGATCAGCGGCGCGGCGTCACCCGCACCATGATCTCGTGCCGCGGCCGCGTGGTGAGGCGCGCCACTGGGCGCACCGATGCGGCATCCAATGTGGTGAAGTCGTAGCGCCGCGTGAGGCGTGCGATGATCAGTGCGGCCTCGAGCGTGGCGAACGCGGCACCCACGCAGACGCGCGGCCCAACGCCGAAGGGCAGGAATGAACCCGGCGTGATCTCATGCTCGCGTTCGGGCGAGAAGCGATCGGGATCAAAGAGCTCCGGTTCCTTCCACAGCTTCTGATGGCGGTGGATGGTCCACGGGGCGACCATCAGCATCGTGCCGCGCTTCACCTTGCGTGTGCCGAGGACCGTGTCCTGCAGGGCCACGCGCGGAAGGAAGGTGATGGGCGGGTAGAGCCGCATCGTCTCCTTGAAGACCTGCTTGATGAACGGTACACGCTTCGCGTGCTCGATCGTCACCGGACCGTCGCCGCAGAGTGCGTCGACCTCGGTGCGAATGCGCGCGACGATCTCCGGACGCTGTGACAGTAGGAAGAAGACCCAGGTGAGCACGCTCGCGCTGGTCTCGTGCCCTGCAAGAAAGAAGACGCCGAGCTCGTCGACGAGTTCGTCGCGAGTGAAGGTCTTCCCCGTGTCGGGATCCTCGGCTGCGATCGCCGCACCGGCGATGTCATCGATGACGGTGGCGCCGGGCGCGAGCCGCGGATCGAGCATCTCCCCGATGTGGGCGCGGATGCGGCGGCAGGCATCGAGCACTTCGGGCGGCTGCTTCGTGCGATTCCACGGCTTGTCGAGAATCAGTGCCTTGACGTTGACGCTCGCGACCTGTCGCTCGAAGAGCGTGAAGGCTTCGAACACATCGCGCGCGGCGCCCTCGTGGAGCGCTGTCGAGAAGATCGTGCGCGTGATGACGTCGGCGGTGAGATGTCCCATCGCCGCATCGAGTGAGTAGGGTTCGTTGGCGGTGATGCGTTCGTCGAGCCACCGCTCATGATCATCCACCGCGGCCGCCATCTGCCCGAAGGCGCGATTGAGCCGCATGTGCGAGAAGGCGGGCTCGATCATGCGGCGCTGTTGCCGCCACGTCGCGCCACTCGACACGAACATCGCGTCGCCAATGAGTGGCTCGACCGCATCGACCATGAGGTCATTCTTGGGAAAGATGCCGTCGGGATCCGCGAGGACATGTGCGACGATCGCCGGATCGTTGAGATACAGTATCCCGCGGCGTGTGGGGCCGAGCGGGAGAAGCATCTTCTGATACGCGAGATCGGGAATGAGCGAGAGCAGATCGCCTTCGCCCTGCGCGATCACGCGGAGGAGTGAGCGCAGAGGGCCGGTGGGGCGCGGTGCCGGAGGACGATAGGTCGTGACGCTCATCCGGCGCCGCGTCCCGCGCGCGCGTCGGCACGCAACGCGATGGTGGTCCAGAGCACGCCGAGCATCTCGTTGCCGGCGACGCCGAGCAGGAGAAGTGGGGCGATGTTGGCGGCGACGAGCGAGGCGAAACCGGTGGCCATGGCGATGCGACCCCAGCGCGAGGCGCGGGCGAGCACCGTGAGTTCGGCGCGTCCTGCAACTATATAGTAGGCGCCGAGCACCATGGCGGTCATGCCGAGGAGTCGGATCCAGTGCTCGTTGGTGCGCGCGGTGCGGAGGAAGTCGAGTGTGGCGTTGGGCGCGAGGAAGAGTGCCGCGCCCGTGAGCATGACGTAGCAGCCAAAGCCGATCAGGCTGTTCGCCGCGTGACTTGTGGTCCCGGCGCGCGAGGGGCGTGCACGCGAGGGGCGTGCGTTCATGGCTCGGTGACCTGCACGCGACGCGTCACGCCGCGTGCATACCACGTGCTGATCTGATAGCGATGCCAGAAGATGATCGAGAGGCCAATGGAGAGTGGGATGGCCCAGGTCATGGGATTGAGTGCGTGATCGGGCAGCAGACGGACGAGTCCGAAGGTCATGAAGGCTGTGTACACCGAGATTCCGGCCCCGACCAGGGCTTTCATGTGCTCGATCAGGTAATCCCAGCGTTTCGGTGCGGCGCGGAAGGCGAAGGCGAGGTTGGTCCCGCCGGAGGCGATGCCAACGAGGCTGATGCCGATCATGAGGGGTTGCCCGACGAGCCAGCCACGGGCGGCGCAGTTAATGGCCGCCAGGATGACGAGGATCTGGAGGGCCACGTCGAAGGGGGCGCGGTTGGCTTTGTGGTCCCGTTTGTTGCGGACGGCCTGCAAGCCGTGCCAGGCGAGGCTGATGGTCAAAATAGCCAAATAGAGCATCATCCACCCGAAAATAGCCCGAACCGTTTCGGGTTTCCACTCAGTCCAGTCGAAATGAGCGTGGGTGCCAACGGGGTCGAGAAGTGTGGTGATCCCCATGCCCACGGCAATGCAGCCGGTGACGAGCATGCTGTAGGTGAAGACCAGTCCCCATGTCCGGTGGACCTGGCCCCCCTTTTTTGAGAACACCGAGACCCAGAACAGGAGCAGTCCGATTGCCCCGGTGAGGATGTGTCCGCCGACGAGGACCTTGAAAATGGTCATGGCGAGAAGATGGGGTGAAGGGGCGAGAAATCCAGTCTTGACGTAGCGTGGTTCACGTCACAATATACCGAGTGTCAGCTTCTTCTGACAATCAAAAGCGTCAACTAAACGTTACTCCATCACCCTCCGTTGCGGGGCACGTGCATCGAATGAAGTCGCTCGCCGTCGTCTTTGATCAACCGCGTCAGCTCTCGCTGCGTGAGTTGACACTCGTGCCCCCGGGCGCGGGCGATGTCGTCGTGCGGATCGACTTCTCTTCGATCAGTGCTGGTACCGAGCGCCTGCTATGGGAAGGCCGGATGCCGGTGTTCCCCGGGTTGGGCTATCCGCTCGTGCCGGGCTACGAGTCGGTCGGTGTGGTCACGTCCGCGGGACCTGACGCCTCGATTGCGGTGGGCACGACGGTCTTCGTGCCCGGCGCGAACTGCTATGGTGATGTGCGTGGCCTCTTCGGCGGCGCGGCACGCACCGTGATCTCGCCGGCGTCGCGCATCATTCCGGTCGATGCCTCGCTCGGTGAGCGCGCAACGCTGCTCGCGCTTGGCGCGACCGCGTACCACGCGATCAAGGCTGGTGCGGTGCTCCCTGACCTGATCATCGGACACGGGGTGTTCGGCCGACTGGTCGCGCGCATCACGCGTGCGCTCGGCGGTGCACCGACCGTGTGGGAGCGCAACGAGGTGCGTGTCGGCGGTGCCGACGGCTACCCCGTGCTGCGCAGCGAGGACGATACGCGCCGCGACTATCGCTGCATCTTCGACGCGAGCGGTGACGCGGCGATGATCGACTCGCTCGTCATGCGCTTGGCGAAAGGCGGAGAGATCGTGCTCGCCGGGTTCTACTCGACGGCGATCAGCTTCGCCTTCCCGCCCGCCTTCATGAAGGAAGCGCGGCTGCGCGTGGCAGCCGAATGGTCGCCTGGCGACCTCGCGCAGGTGTTGGACCTCGTCGCCCGCGGCGAGCTCTCGCTGGATGGACTCATCACGGATATCTCATCCGCCGAACGCGCTGCCGATGCCTACCGCGCCGCCTTTGATGATCCTGCCTGCCTCAAAATGGTCCTCGACTGGAGCACACTCTCGTGATTGAAGCTGGAGATTCCTCGAACGACGCCCTCGTGCAGTTGCACCGTGATCTTCGCGACGAAGCCGCGGCCGAACCCACACCCGTCAGCTCCACGGGCGTGAAGAAAGAGACGCAGATCATCGCCATCTATGGCAAGGGCGGGATCGGGAAGAGCTTCACGCTCTCGAATCTCTCCTACATGATGGCGCAGCAGGGGAAGAAGGTCCTGTTGATCGGGTGCGATCCGAAGAGCGATACGACCTCGCTCCTGTTCGGTGGGCGCGCCTGCCCGACGATCATTGAAACGTCCTCCAAGAAGAAGCTCGCCGGCGAAGAAGTCGCCATTGGCGACGTCTGCTTCAAGCGCGACGGTGTCTACGCCATGGAGCTCGGCGGTCCGGAAGTCGGACGCGGCTGCGGTGGACGCGGCATCATCCACGGGTTCGAGCTCCTCGAGAAGCTGGGCTTCCACGAGTGGGGCTTCGACTTCGTCCTGCTCGACTTCCTCGGTGACGTGGTCTGCGGCGGTTTCGGCTTGCCGATCGCCCGCGACATGTGCCAGAAGGTCATCGTCGTCGCCTCGAACGATCTCCAGTCGCTCTACGTCGCCAACAACGTCTGTTCGGCGGTCGAATACTTCCGCAAGCTCGGTGGCAATGTCGGCGTCGCCGGCATGGTCGTGAATAAGGACGACGGCACCGGTGAAGCGGCGGCCTTCGCCGAGAAGGCGGGAATCCCGATTCTCTCCGCGATCCCTGCGCACGAGGATATCCGTCGCAAGAGTGCGAACTACGAGATCGTCGGCATCCCTGGTACGCAGTGGGGCCCGATGTTCGAGACGTTGGCGACGAATGTTGGTGAGGCGCCGCCGGTCCGTCCGAAGCCGCTGACCCAGGATGAACTCCTCGGCCTCTTTGCCGGTGACGTGGTGGGGCGCCATGTGGTGCTCGATCCCGCGACCATCTTCGATATGGTCGGCCGCAACGACGTCTCGAAGCCATCGCTCGAAGTCGTTTACGATACGGTCTGATCTGATGTCCACTCCCCTCCCTGTCGTCGAGAACGCCGCCGCCCTCCAGGGCGACGGCGTCGGCTGCCATTCGGGTAAGGACCAGTTGCAGGCTGCTGCGCGTGCCGCTGGGAAGAGCACGACGCTCGATCAGTACGCCGCGGACTATCCGAAGGGACCGCATGATCAGCCGCAGTCGATGTGCCCGGCCTTCGGCTCGTTGCGCGTCGGACTGCGGATGCGTCGCACCGCGCAGATTCTCTCGGGGTCGGCCTGCTGCGTGTACGGATTGACCTTCACCTCGCACTTCTACGGCGCGCGCCGCACGGTCGGCTACGTCCCGTTCAACTCCGAGTCGCTGGTGACGGGCAAACTCTTCGAAGACATTCGCGATGCCGTCTATAAGACCGCCGACCCGGCGCTCTATGATGCGATCGTGATCACGAATCTCTGCGTGCCTACGGCGAGCGGCGTGCCGCTCCAACTGTTGCCGAAGGAGATCAACGGCGTCCGCATCATCGGCATCGATGTCCCGGGCTTCGGTGTGCCGACGCATGCGGAAGCAAAGGACGTGCTGGCCGGAGCGATGCTCAAGTACGCGCGCACCGAAGCGGAGCTTGGCCCCGTGGCCGCGCCGCGTGGTGGCAAGAGCGAGAAGCCGACCGTCACGCTGCTCGGCGAGATGTTCCCTGCGGACCCCATGGGCATCGCGATGATGCTGGAACCGCTCGGGTTGGCGGCGGGCCCCGTGGTGCT
>CAYUMN010000117.1:0-10020 GCA_964445835.1 uncultured Gemmatimonas sp. | reverse complement strand
GCGAACGAAAGCGCCAACGCGCAGCGCGAGACAGAAGTGCGGAGTGCCATCATCATGCGTGGAAGGTGTGCTCCGTATGACCCTCCGCGCTACCGAAGGGTTGCCGCGCTCGCGACGTTATTTCCTGAGGGACATCCTGGCAACGACGAATCCCCCGGAATCGGGGTCCTCGCGGGACACCAACACTTCGCCATTCGGCAACAGCCCGACCGGCAAGCCGAAGCCACGCACGGTGCCCACGTAGGCGCCATCACTCCCAAAGACGTCGAGCACGGGCGATTCTCTTCCCAGCGAGCGCCGCACCCACATCGACCCATCCGAGAGCAGCGCGACGCCCTGCACGAAGGGCATCTGCTCGGCGACACCGACTTGGTCCTGGATCTCGTCGAGCCGAATCGTGCAGGCAAACCCCGGCGTCTGCAACTTGATGCCTTCGGGGTAGATCCGCGCGAGATCGTCGAGCGTCGGCGCACGCATCGGCAGGTCGCGACGCACGCTCGCAATCAGTCGCGGCCCTTCGTACAGCCGGAGATCATACGCCGGACCGACGCTCGCCAGAATCCGCGCTCCCGCCGACTCCCAGTGAATCTCTGGCGAGAAGAAGGGGGGCAACATGAGTTCGACCTGCCCACCGCAGGCGCTCAACGGCTTCGGCTTCCCCTTCGCCACCTGCATGAGTGGCGCTCCGGGGAGCGTATCGCCATACAGTGCGACCATGCCGCCCAGCGAATCGTAGCTGGCCTTCTCCACCCACACGCCCCCCACGCGAAAGGCTAACTGCCGAACGTCCTCGAACGCCCCGCGCAGCCCGATGTCGTTGATCGGATCCAACTCCGGCCCCCAGCGCACCAGCACGCCGCGTCCGCCATCGTACACGACCAACGAATCGCCCTGCTGCATCAGCGCAGTCGGGAACTCCATTTCCCCCGGTCCGCCGCCCTTTCGACCAAATGAGCGCTCATAGCGCCCATCGCGCGCGAAGCGGCGCACGGCATGGTCATCATCGAGCACATAGGTGCGCCCAGCGCGATCCGTGAGCACCCGCGCCGGCGACACCTCCGTGAACAGCCACGGCTCACCCAGCGAATCGCGCAGGACCCCGATCTCCTCGAGCGTCCAGAGGAGTGCAGTATCCGGCCGCGAGTTGACGATGATCTTCACCCCCGCCGAGTCGGTGCGCGTGACCGTGGAGTCGGAGGGCGCATCCGCGCCGCACGCCGAGAGCAGAACGAGCGCGCCGAGCGCGAGGAGAGAGCGGTTCATGGAGGGAAGTTCGGCGCCGGACGCGGCGCGGTCAACCAGTGTAATCATCCCGTAATCCAAGGGGAAAGCCGAAGGGGCACCCATTCTTTCATCCTTCATCCTCCAACCTTCATCCGTCGTTAAAAGCTGTGCCGCTGCAGATACAGCAAATCATCCGCATCCTTCCGAGTCGTATACACCGTCCCATTCCCGAATCCGACCAACGTCCACCCGTCCTGGATCCGCACCTGATACGCCACCGTGCCCGCCGCATTGAACACGTCGTACAGCGTTCCCTTCGCACTGGCGCCTTCCGTGCGACGCACCCACAGCTCCCCATTCGGCCGCGCGATCACACTCTGGAAGCCTGGGCGGAATGGCGGCTTCACCTCCGGCCAGTCGGTCAGCGGCTCCAGCGGCGGTGCGCCAGCCGGCGGGCCCATTGTTGCCGTCCGACGCGGACCGTCGTTGTCCTGCGTCATTGTCATGGACATCTGGTTGGCCCGCGCCGCGTTGCGCACCCCTTCCTCGTTGCGGATCTCGGCTGCACTCATGCGCACTGGTGTGTAGCGCACTGCCGCCGTCGAACGCTTCGTGCCATCAGCCATGATCCAATCGACGTGGTAGTCCGTGGCGCGCACGATCGCCACGCGACCGTCGGGAAAGACCGTCCATTCGTCGCGCGGCGCGAGCGGGTTCGACCCGCCAATCATCACGCGCACGTTGTTGCCGCCACCGCTCACCTGCGTCGCCTGCGGCGGAAGCTTCACGTACGCCAAGGTGTCGAGGCGGCGCGTGCCCCGGTCGTACCGCACGATGGCCACCGAGTCCGCGGACTTCGGGCGCCCTTCGGCATCGAACGAGACCGACGAGCCCTCGCCGTAGAGTCGGCCGCGCGCATCTGACGCGCGCGCCGAGAGCCCGCCGCCGATCATGATTCGGCCGCTGCCCGGACCCGATCGCGCCGCCGGCGTCTCTGACTCCGTGCGGAAGGTGTTGATTGGCTTGGCATCGGGCCCGATCACCAGGTAGCGCGAATTGAGTGGGTCGAACACCAGCGTGGTGTCTCCGGGCGCCGCCAAGACCCGCATCGGCATCCCGAACTCCGCCGGGCCGCTTCCCTCGCGGCCAATGCCCACAGCTTCGCCCGTGCGGAGATCGACTCGCTGCACCACTTTATCGCGCGCATCCGCGACAATCAGGCGGCCGTCGCGAAGTTCGCGGACGGTGCCAATTGCTACCGAGCTGAAGGGTTCGGCAAAGGTCGCGTTCGGTGCCGGCAACGGACGCGGCGCACTCTGCGCGGCCAACGGAGTCGCGACCACGACACCGAGCACGACCGCATGAACAACCCGAAGAACAGACATAGGCATGTGCATTGCTGAAGGTGAACCTTCCCGGACGCGAAACGGCCGGCGAGACATGCAATCTGTCACCGCCGGCCGCCCCATGGTTGCTACAGGGTTGCTACGGGGTTGCTACGGGGTCGCTCCGTCGATGCTACATCCGCTCAGGACCGCCCTTAGCGACGGTCCTTGTGCGTCTCGAACAGCACCGTATGTCGCGAATCCAGCGGCACCGGGCGCCCATCAATGAACAGGTGCGTCACCAGCGTGCGCGCCTCGAGCAGGTCGCCGTCCGTGACCACCACATTGGCCATCTTCCCCACCTCGAGCGAACCGAGCTGGTCGCCGAGCCCCATGATCTGGGCCGGCCAGATCGTGACGCTCCGGAGCGCGTCCTCGCGGCTCAATCCATACGCCGCCGCCATCCCCGCCATGCTCGGCAGGTCGCGCACCTGCGGGCCATCGTCCCCCGCCGACATCGCGAAGCGAACGCCCGCGCTGGCCAACTGACCCGGCGTCGCGAAGTTCACGTCGAACGGATCATCCTCCCGCCCCGGCATCGCTCGCAACTGCGTGAAGATCACCGGCACGTTCTTCTCCTTGAGGAGATCGGCCACGCGCAGCGCTTCGCGCCCACCGACGATGATCGCCTTCAGTCCTTCCGCTGCGGCGAACTCCACCGCCGTGCGGATGTCCGCCGCCGCATCGGCCACGAACATCACCGGCAGTTCGCCGCGGACGTACGGCACGAGCGCCGCCAGGCGCACATTCGCCGTCGCCGCATTCGCCTGCACCGCCTTGTCGTACGCACGGGCATCAGCGAGCATCGCGCGGAGCGAGTCCACCTGCGCCTCACGCGTCCGCTGCGCAGTCGCTGCATTGGCGCCACCGCCTCCGCCGAACTGCGCGAAGCCGAAGCCGCCGCCACCGGCGCGGGGAATCGTGATCACAAGCACGGCGCGCTGCCGGATCGTCATTGCCGCCGGCGTCCAGCCGGCGAGATTCGCCAGCGTCCCCTGCCCGGCGATCACGCCGCCCGAGGGATGCGAGAGCACGTGCGTCACGCCAACGACACGCGTCACGCCAACATGCGCGCTATGCGGGTTCATGGCGTAGTAGGCGATCGCATTCGGGTTGAAGCTGCCGACCGTGGACAACAATGAGGTCGGCGCGGCGCCCTGCGAGATCTCGGTGAGCCCCATCTGCGTCGCGGCATCCATCATCCCCGGATACACGCTCTTGCCGACGCCGTCGATCGTCTGCGCACCGGCCGGCACAGCGACATTCGCGCCGATCGCCGTGATCTTCCCGCCACTCATCACCAGCGTGCCGCGCTCGATCACCGCGCCACTCACCGGCACGATCCGCGCATTCACGATCGCCACGGTGCCCTGCGGCCCCGGGAGCGGATTCGGCGAGCCGAGCTGCGCCACCAGCGCGGCCGGCGTCACGAGAGCCGCAAGCATGGCGGTGAACGAAGTCTTCAGTGAAGTACGCATCAGTGATTCCCTCCCGGGGTGCCGGGACGCTGGCCACCGCGCGGTGCCGGTGCCGTGTTCGGCTCGGCGCGCTCCAGCTCCGCGCGCTCCGCGGCCATCGCCGCCCGCTGCCGTTCATCCTCCTGACGGTCAAAGAACACTTCGCCGTCAATGATCGTCCGCTCCACGCGGCTGTAGACCGAGAACGGATGCCCGTTCCAGATCCCGATATCCGCTTCCTTGCCGACTTCGATTGAACCCGTGCGGGCCTCAAGACCGACCTGCCAAGCACCGTTGATGGTGATTGTCGCCAGCGCTTCGTCCTCCGTGAGACCGCCGTACCGCATCATCTTCGCGGCATCGATGTTCAAGCGACGAATGCGCTCGTCCGAGTCGGAGTTGATCGTCGAGATCACGCCGGCGCGCACCGTGATGGCCACGTTGTACGGAATCGCATCGTAGGCTTCGATCTTGTAGCCCCAGCTGTCGGCAAAGGTCGACATCGACGCGCCGGCCGCGCGAATCTCGGGCGCGATCTTGTACGCCTCGAGCGCGTGCTGCAGCGTGCGCACCTTGAAGCCGAACTCGGTCGCCAGCTCCAGCAACATCATCGTTTCATCGGCGCGATACGTGTGCGCATGAACGAAGCGCTTCCCCTCAAGAATCTCCACCAACGGCTCGAGCTCGAGGTCGCGACGCGGCGGAATCACTCCTGCCCCGTTCCGACCACGCGCCGCCGCATTGTAGCGCGCCCACTCGGCCTGATACGTCCGCGCCCGCGTGAACGCGTCACGGATGACCTCTTCCTGTCCCATGCGCGTCGTCGGGTACCTCGCCTCCGGCGCCCCCGGCATGGTGTTGCGACCCTTGCGCGTCACGTTCTCACCCAGCGCGAACTTGATGCCCGGCGGCGCATTCGCCACGAGCATCTCGCTCGTCGGACGGCCCCACTTGAGCTTCACGGTCGCGCTCTGGCCACCGATCGTGTTCGCCGAGCCGTGGAGGATGTTGATCATCGTCACCCCACCGGCCAGCGCGCGGTACACATTCGGTGCCGTCGGGTTGAGTACGTCCGCGATGCGCACCATCGACGTGACCGAGAGCGTGCCCTCGTTCACCGCGTCGCTCATCATGTGCGAATGCGGATCAATGATGCCCGGCATCACATACTTGCCGGTGCCGTCATAGACCTCGGCGCCGGCCGGTGCGGTCAGGTTCTGCCCGATTCGGGCAATGCGGCCATTCTCGAGCAGCACATCGGTGTTGTTCAGCGTGCCCTTCGTGACCGTCAGTACGGTCGCGTTGCGAATCAGCATCGCCCGCGGCGCAGCCGACGTGCCGCCCTGTGCGGCGAGCGTCGGCGCCGCGACCGCGACGAACAGCGCCGCTCGCAGCGTGCGCATCGATCGTGTCGTCATGGTCAGCGCTCCTGTGTGGTAGAGGCCACGCGCAGTCCGGCGAACCGCCCCGACGCGTGTCCGATCATATCAATCGTGCCAGCAAAGACCCCATCCGTCAGCTTGCCACGGAACAGCGCCTCTTCCGACGTCTCCTTCATCGTCAGCAGCACGCCGAAGCGCACCGTGCCGTCCTCCATCACGACGACCTCGGCGACTTCGGTCGAGCCGAAGTCCCCTTCAATGCGGCCCACCAGACGGTCATCCATCGTGCTGATCGTCAGCGTCGCCTGCTTCTCGACGCCCTCAAGCTCCACCGTCATCGTCCATGCGCCCTCGAGCCCCGGACGACGCCCGCCAGGGCCACCAGGGCCACCAGGGCCGCCCGGGCCTGCCGCCACCGTCGGCGCCGCAATCGTCTGCGGACGGCCGTCCACATACACCGAGGTCACGCGCGCATCGCTCGCGAAGAGGTCGCCGCGCACCACGGTGAGATTCGCGATCTTGCCGGCTTCCAGCGAGCCAAGGCGATCGGCCGCACCGAGCAACTCAGCCGAGCCGAGCGTCAGCGCGCGGAGCGCGGCATCGGCGGCAAGGCCACCCTCGACCGCGCGGCGCAGATTCGGCAGGAACTCAGTGTAGGCGCCGCCGCCCGACTGCAGCGCGAAGCGGATGCCCGCGGCCTGCAACTGGCCAGCCGTCTTCGGCGCCTGCACGCGGTCGCGCAGCACGCGGATCGGCTCCGGCTCGGCGCTGGGAGCTGCTGCCCCAGGTGCGGCCGGTGCCGCGGGTGCCGCCGGTGCCGCCGGTGCCGCCGGTGCCGCCGGTGCCGCCGTGCGACGCGGGAAGTTCAGCGAGAACAACACCGGCGCATTCGCCGCCTTGAGGCGATCAACCACGCGATACGCTTCCGTGCCACCCGCGATGATCGGCTTGAGAGCGAACTCCTTTGCCAAGTCGAGCGCGCGCTCGATCTCGCGCTGTGTCGATGCACGGAACACCACCGGCATCGTGCCGGCGATCACCGGCTGGAGCGCTTCCATGGAAGGATCCAGCGCCGGGCGACGCACCGCGCGCGGATTCCGCGCGTACGCCGCGTGCACCGTGCGATACTGTTGCGCGTCGAGCAACGACTGACGCAGCGCCGCGAAGACGCCCATCAGCGAGCCCGGAAACTGTCCGCCGCCGATCCCTTGGAAGCCAACATGCAGCGCGACCGGTGTACGAATCGCCACCGCGCTGAAGTCCCCGCTGCCGAGGCTGATCAGCGCCGACTGTCCTTCATAGACGCGACCACTTGGCGCCGTGAGCGCCGTCGTGATCCCCGCCGCATGCGCCGCGGAGAAATCGGAGTTCTCGACCAGTTGATCGAAGGCCCGCACCTCAGGCTGCAGCCCGATCGGCATTGTCGAGTTGGGCGCGCCCGCAGGACGCGCGACCGGCGCGCCTCCACCGAAGCCGCCGCCAAAGCCGCCACCCTGACCCGCGGCCGGCGCGCGCATGCCGAGCGTGCTGTAGGCGTCGATCAGGCCCGGATAGACCGTGAGCCCGGTGCCATCGACGATGCGTGCATCGGCGGGCGCCGATACGCTGGCGCCGATCGCCACAATGAGCCCGTCCCGGATGACGATGGTCCCGCGCTCGATCGGCGCGGAGGAGACGGGCACCAGACGCGCATTGGTGATGGCGTAGGTGCTGGGCGTTGGGCGATCGCCCTGAGCGCCGAGCGGTGGGGCGAGGGTGACGGCGAGTGTCGCCGTCAGGGTCGCGAGTCGCGCCGTTGTGGCGCAAGACAGGAGGTGCATCGGGAGGGACCTCGGGGAGAAGGGACCACCGAGATACGCTCTTTCAGGCGGGACCGCTGGAATGATGAAGAACGAAGGGAAGAAGGGAGGACTGAGGGACGAAGAAGGGAGGAACGAGGGAATGAAAGGGAGAAATGAGGGAATGAGGGGGAGGAATGAGGGAGAAAACAGGAAGGGCCGCCCGCATGGGCGGCCCTCCTTCATCCTCCAGCCTTCATCCGCCCTTAAGGCAACGCATGCCGTCGGATATACATCAGATCATCCGCGTCCGTCCGTGCCGTGTACACACTCGTCGGCCCGAAGCCGAGGAGCGCGACCTTCACCGGCAACTTGATGGCGTCCACGACGCGCCCAGTGCCATCCAAGAGGTCAAAGCGCTGTCCGGGAGTGCGATCCACCACCGGCACCCAGGCACGCCCGCGCGGATCAATCAACACGCGGTCCGACGTGAACGGCGGCATCTCCGTCTGCCACGGCGTCGGTTCGATCAACTCGAAGCGCGGCATCGGCTGTCCGCCCGTCATTCCCGCCCCTGACGCCTGCCGCATTCCTTCATCGAGCGTGCGGCGCACCGAATCCATCATCTCCCGCTTGTCCGCCGCCGTCACGGCCATGCGCGCATACGGCAGGCCAGCCCCGCGGCGCACTTGGCCGTCGAGCCCGATGATCTCCGGCACGTAGCCCTTCGCCCGCAGCACGATCACGCGCCCATCGGGATAGTTGCCCCAGGCATCGAACGGCGGGTAGCCCGGCACCGGCAATCGCATGAGCGCGGCAGACATCTGCGGCGCTTTGAAGAAGCTCGGAATCCGCGCGACCGTGTCTGCACGCATCGTGCGCGTGTTCGTGCGGACGACCAGTGCGCTGTCGGCCATCGAGAGCTGACCGCCCTCGAACGACATCGCCCGCGATTCGCCATACCAGCGTCCGCTCGCATCGAGGTTGCGCGTCATCGGGCGACTCATCATCGCCATCGGATCGCCCGCACCCGGCAGCGGCTGCGTGCGCTTCGCGATGCCGGTGGGATCAAGGATCAGCATCCGCGACTGAAAAATGTCGAGCAGCTGCACCGAATCCCCGGGCATCCGCCACATCCCGATCACGCTGCGGAACTCCGTCGGCCCGCTCCCCTCACGTCCCGCGTCGCGTTGCGACTGCGTGCGGAAGTCCACAACGACCAGTCGCTTCTCCTTGCTGTCGTGCACCACAATGTTGCCATTGCGCAGTTCAACAAGCTGGAGCGGACCCGACCACGGCTCCTCGATCTCGGCGTTGGGCGCGGCGAGCGGACGCGAGGCGCGTGGCTGCTGCGCCTCAATCGAAGTCGCGACCCCCAGCGGGAGAGCCCACAGCAGTGCCGCGCGGATCAGTCGCATCACTCGCCGGCGCTGAGCTCAATCTGCCCATCCTGCCCGGCATCGCCCTCGACCTCTTCGTCCGTTCCATCCGACACCACACGCGCCACCGCGGCGACCAGGTCCCCCATCTCGAGATCCTTGAGTCGCACCCCCTGCGCCACGCGCCCGGTCTCGCGGATGTCCTTCACCGCGCAACGCAACGACTGCCCGCCGCGGGTGATCAGCATCAGCCCGTCCTCGGGCAACACCTCGAGCAATCCGACGACATCGCCCGTCCGCTCCGTGCGCTTCACCGTCAGGATGCCCTTCCCGCCACGTCCCTGCACGCGGTACTCGTCAATATTCGTCAGCTTGCCCAGCGCGCGCTCGGTCACCACAAGCAGCGAGGCATTCCGCTTGTTCACCACCATGCCGACCACGCGATCGCCATCGCTGAGCGCGATGCCGCGCACGCCGGTGGTGTCACGCCCCATCGGACGCGCTTCCTGTTCATGGAAGCGGATGCTCAAGCCGTGACGCGTCACGAGGACGATATCGCTCGTGCCCGACGTGATCTGGACGTCCACGAGCTCGTCCCCTTCGTCGAGCTTGATACCCTTGATGCCCGTGGAGCGGACATTCGAGTACTCGGCCAGCGCGGTCTTCTTCACCGTGCCGTTCCGCGTGCAGAACATC
This sequence comes from uncultured Gemmatimonas sp., assembly GCA_964445835.1. Lineage (GTDB taxonomy): Bacteria > Gemmatimonadota > Gemmatimonadetes > Gemmatimonadales > Gemmatimonadaceae > Pseudogemmatithrix. The sequence continues at coordinate 719 of CAYUMN010000117.1, read as the reverse complement.
AGGTACTCGTCGTCCGAGAACTTCTTCACCGGCACGATCGCCCGCACCGTGGTGTCGGGCGTGACGTTGATGAGGTTCACGATCGGCTTGCCGCGCGTGGCGCGTGCGCCCTCGGGAATCTCATGCACCTTGAGCCAGAAGCAGCGCCCGTCCTGCGTGAACACCAGCAGGTAGTCGTGCGTCTGCGCCACGAAGAGATGCTCCACGAAGTCGTCCGTGCGGAGCTCCGTCCCCTTCGTCCCCACCCCGCCACGCCGCTGCTTGCGGTAGGTGGAGATGTTCGTGCGCTTGATATAGCCGGCATGCGAGATGGTCACGACCATCTCCTCGTTCGCGATCAGGTCCTCGATCGAGAACTCGCCCTCGTCCGACACGATCTCCGACCGACGCTCGTCGCCGTAGGTCGTGACGATCGCCGTGAGCTCTTCCTTCATCACGCTCATACGCATCTCCTTCGACGCGAGCAGCGCCTCGAGCCCCTGAATCGTCGCGCGCACTTCGGCCAGCTCCTCCTCGAGCTTTTCGATCTCAAGGCCGGTGAGCTTGGCGAGACGCATGTTGAGCACCGCTTCCGCCTGGCGCTCCGACAGCTTGAAGCGACGTTGCAACTGCGCACTCGCCTGCGGCGTATCCTCGGCCGCCCGGATGACCTTGATCACTTCGTCGATGTTGTCGACGCAGATCTTCAGGCCTTCCAGGATGTGTTCGCGGTCCTTCGC
>CAYUMN010000116.1:7432-10040 GCA_964445835.1 uncultured Gemmatimonas sp. | reverse complement strand
GTCGAGGATGCCGAGCAGAACCAATGCCCCGCCTCGCACGATTTGGCGGACTGCCAGCTCTGCCAGGTGATGACAGCGGTTCGTGGGGTGCCGGCGGCCGCAGCCTCAGCGCCCAAGCCGAGTGGGTCGCGCGCCGCGTCGCTTCCAATGGATGTATGGGCGGGGGCTCCCGCGCTCGTCTTCCTGTCTGGGAACTCCTCCCGCGCCCCGCCGCGCGCCTGAGCGAGCGTCGCGCCCCGTTCGACGGCGCGGCTGATGTCCTCTGCGGGTGCCGCCTTCGCGCGCCCCTCTTGCACCACTGAACCATTGAACCGGACCACTCATGGAACGCCTGCTGTTGGCGTTACGCATGGCGCTTGTCGCTGTGTCACTGCTCTTTTTCAGCTCCGCCGTGGCGGCGCAGGTGACTGCTGTGTTGTCGGGTCGTGTCACGGATGCGACCACTGGTACGGCGCTTCCGGCGGCCAGTCTGCGCCTTGTCGAGTTGCATCGCGAGACGAGGGCACACGAGGATGGCACGTTCACGTTCGGCGTGGTGCCGGCCGGTACGTACCAGGTGACGGTACACCGAATCGGATATCAGGTCCTCACGCGGTCCGTCGTGGTCCGTGAGCGGATGGATTCACTCGTCTTCTCCCTTCGGCCGTCACCGCTCCAACTGAATGCCACGGTCGTGACGGGGCAGGTGTCCGAACGTGGAGCCTCGGATGCCATCAGTCCGGTCACGGTGCTGAGCGATGCGAAGCTCGATCGTCGACTCGATGGGACGGTGGGCTCGACGGTGGCGGGGACGCCCGGCGTGTCGATGGTCACCATGGGACCGGCGACCGCGCGGCCGGTCGTGCGCGGACTCGGCGGGGACCGCGTGTTGATTCTTGAGGACGGCGTGCGGACCGGTGACCTGTCGAGCACGTCGGGGGATCATGCCGTTGCTGTGGACCCGCTGACGGCGCGAAAGATTGAGGTGGTGCGTGGCCCGATGTCCCTCCTGTACGGCTCCAGCGCATTAGGCGGCGTGGTGAACATCATTCGTCAGGAGATTCCGACGGTCGCGCTCGAACACATGCATGGCACGGTCAGTGCGCAGGTCGCATCGGTGAATGAGGGAGCGACGATCGGGGGATTCGGCGAGTTCCCGCTCGCGGGGTTCTCGGTGCGCACGGAAGCGAGTGTTCGCACCGCGGGAGATCTGCGCACGCCGGTCGGGACGCTCGCCAACACCCAACTGAACACCGTGGGCGCGGCCGTCGGTGCGTCGAAGGTCGGTGAGTGGGGCTACGCCGGCGTGTCGTATCGCTACTTCGGGAACGACTACGGCATTCCGGGGGGATTCGTCGGCGCGCATCCGAACGGCGTCGATATCGTGATGCGCCGTCACATGGCGCGCAGCGAAGTCGACTGGCACCCCGCCGCCGGCTACTTCGAGAGCGTCAAGGCGAATCTGGCATTCAGTGCCTATAACCACGACGAAGTCGAGAAGTCGGGCAGCGTCTCGACCAGCTTCCAGCAGTTGATGACGGCAATGGAAGTCGTCGCTCGGCATCAGCATGCGGGGCCGGCCACGGGTGGAGTGATTGGCTTCCGCGGTCAGTACCGGGATGTCACCCCCGGCGGCGCAGTCCGCGCGACGCCAACGGCGGACTGGTCGTTGGCGGTGTTTGCGGTGGAGGAGTTCGGGACTGGGCCGCTGACCGCGCAGGCCGGCGTGCGCTACGATGTGGCCCGCTTCATTCCCCTGCGCGATCGCAACATCATCGTGCAGAACGACACGATCCCGACCGCGCCACGGTGGTTCGGTTCGCTGTCCGCCTCGCTCGGCGCGCTCTACGCGTTGGAGAACGGCCTGCGGTTCGGTGCGAGCGCGAGCCGGTCGTATCGCACGCCCGATTTCAACGAGCTCTATTCCGACGGGCCGCATCTCGCGGCGTATTCATATGACGTCGGCGATCCGCGGAACGATCAGGAGATCGGCTACGGTCTCGATCTCTTCGCGCGTCTGGAACGCAGCCGCGTGCGTGCGGAGGTCGCCGTCTTTGCGAATCAAATGAATGGCTATCTCTTCCCGCGGAACACCGGGGAGCTGGGGCGCGTCGGTCAGCGCTGGAAGTTCCAGTTCACCAACGAGGACGCCACACTCGCGGGCGCCGAGGGCGAGATGGAGATCACGCTGGTGGAGCACATCGTGTTGGAAGCGACGGCGAGCTATGTGCGCGGGACCATCAGCGGCTCGCGCGATACGATTCCCGGAATCGACGGTGCCCCTGATGTGGTGGAGTCGCGCTTCCTGCCGCTGATGCCGCCGCTCAACGGGCGGGTCGGCGTGCGGCACGACACACCGACTTGGTCGTACGGCGGTGGCGTGCGGATGGCGGCACGGCAGACGTTGCTCGGGGACTTCGAGACCGAGACGCCATCGTTCGCAACAGTAGACGTGCATGTCGGCTGGCGTCTCGTGCTTGGCTCGCGCCTGCACAGTATCTCGCTTCGTACCGACAACCTCTTGAACGCGGAGATTCGCGAGCATCTCTCGCGGACGAAGGAGATCCTCCCCGAGGCGGGACGCAATGTCTCGCTGCTGTATCGGGTGCAATTCTAGTTGTACACGCAT
>CAYUMN010000116.1:0-7332 GCA_964445835.1 uncultured Gemmatimonas sp. | reverse complement strand
GCAGTCAGAGGCGCGTGACGGCGCGCTAGGGCAGTGGGGCGCCGGCTGTCCAGCCGGCGCCCCGCAGTTCCTCGAGGAGTGCCAGCACGCGGGTGCGTGCGTCCAGCTCGTGCACCGGCAGCACCACCAGATCACCCGGACGCGCCTGCACGAGCAGCGTTCTCACGGCGTCCATTTCATCCAGCACGGTCATGAGCTGGTCGGGATGGGCGCCGTTCGCCTTGAGCTCGTCCGCGAGAATCGCGGGAACAGCGCCTGCGGCACGGCCGCGCAGATACCCGTCGAGCTCCTTCAGCACGATCAGCGCCGGCTGTGCACTCCAGGCGGCGCGGGCCAACGCGCGCAGGGCGCCATCGTCGCGATCGCCGGCTTGGCCAAGCAGGAGGAGCAGTCGTCCCGAGACCATCGACGACGCGGCGGCGAGCAGGGCAATGAGGCCGTGTGGGTTGTGCGCGTAGTCGATCAGGACGGTGATGCCGCCGAGTCCGATGCGCATGAGACGCCCGGAATTGTCGCGCGGATCCTCGCCGAAGTGCCGGAGCGTCTCACGGATCACCTCGGCGGAGAGACCGAGCGCCTGCGCCGCGGTCGCGGCCGCCAGCACGTTGGCGACATTGAAGCGCGCCGCGCCTCCCGCGGTAATCGGAATCTCACCAACTGGGGGCAGCGCCGTTGGCCAAGCGGTCTCGAGCGAGAAGGTGACGCGTTGCGCTGGTGGCAACGCGCGCGCCGCGGCGGAGAGTCGGGCCGTCGGAGCGGCAGGATCCAACAGCGGATCGTCGCCATTGAGCACGAGCGTTCCGGTCGGACGTAGCACGAGCGCGAGGCTGGTCTTGAGTTCGGCGATGTCGTCCAGCGAATGGATGCCATAGTCGCCGAAGTGATCGGCCGCGACATTGGTGACCACCACGACATCGGCGTGCGGCGCCACGGTGCCACGCCGCAGCACACCGCCGCGTGCGCTCTCCAATACGGCGGCGGTGACGCGCGGATCCTCCAGCACGCGCCGCGCGCCACCAGGTCCGCTCCAGTCGCCACGTTCGACCTCGGCATCACCGATGAACACGCCATCGGTGCACGAGAAGCCCACCGTGTGTCCGGCAGCGCGCAGCATGGCCGCAATCAGGCGTGTGGTGGTCGTCTTGCCATTGGAGCCGGTCACCAGCACGATCGGGATATCGCGGTCGGCGATCGGCGTCGAGTCCGCGGGCGGCGCGACCGACTCTGCGGCAATCATCTCTCTCAGCCGCGCGAGGGCTCGCGGTTGGTCGAGATGGAGGCGCTCCTCCTCGAGCTCCGACGCATCGTAGCGAATCAGGTATTCCTCCGCCGCCGCCTCGAGGCACCATTCGTTGAGACTGGTCGCGGACATCAGCCCGTTCGCTGGCGCAGAGAATGCCAGCGTCGTCCCCGTTGCATGGCGGCGCATGGTGAGGGCGGTGTCGTGCCAGCCGACGGCGGCGCACATCCACGTCACTCGTCCCGACCAGCCTCGCAACAACTCGCTGTTGTGTCCGTGCGGCAGCGGGACCTCGAGGGTCACGCCCGGGGCATCGAGCCAGAGACTCGGACCGAGGAGTCGGCGGGAGTCGGTGAAGAGCGGGGCCGCACCCACGCTTGGAGTCTCCGGCGTCAGTCGTCGGTCTCGCGCGCGAGCCGCACGCCGCGTTCATCGCGGACGAGGGAGGCGAGATCGCCGAGCAGGGGCTCGGGGGCTACGGGCGGCTCGTTGAGCGGCGGCACGGCATACTCGGCGGTCACCGGACGCGGCGAGCCGTCGGGACGGAAATGGATGATCTGCTTCCAGCTCCGCGTGATCTGATCGCCGAATACCAGCACGAGGTCCCCGGCGCGCGCCATGCGGAGCGCGGCATCGACCGCCGCCTGCTCGTCGGGAATCTGTTCGATGCGGTCGTCTGGAACGCCGGCGTCCCGCAGTGCGCTGGCGATGATGCGCGGGACTTCGTCCCCGTCGCGGCCACGGAGGCCGTCATCGCGGCGGCAGATATAGTGATCGAACTTTCCGGCCGCGGCGCGCGCGATCTCGACCAAGTCCTCATCGCGCCGATCGCCGGGACCCGCGAGGACCACCAAGCGGCGACCGGTGACCTCGAGGCGCAGCGCGAGTTGGCACATCGCATCGACGGCGTGGGCGTTGTGGCCGTAATCGAGGATGACCTTGAACGGATGCTCGTTGAACACGTTCGCGCGGCCCGGGGCCTGAAAGAACGTTGTGTCGAAGGTGCGGAGCCCCTGACGGATCGTCTCGAGCTTATGGCCCATGGCGAAGGCCATCGCCGCGGCGATCATCGCGTTCTGCACGTTGTGCATGGCGCGGCCTTCGATGGTCGCGGGAATGAGATGCGTCCAGAGCAGGGGGATGTGCGCCCCCTTGTCGTAGATCGTGATCATCTGGCCGTTGACCCCGCTCTCGAGCGAGACCGCGCGTCCGCCGGCCCGGATGTGCTCGCGCACGATGGCGTGGCCGGGGTTCGTCGTCACGTAGCAGAGATGCTTCGCCTCCGTGTACGCGGCCATGCGGAGCACGAGCGGATCGTCGGCATTGAGCACGGCCGTATCGCGAGCGACCTCCACCACAATCCGCTTCACCTCGGCCAGTGCCTCAAGGGAATCGATTCCCTTCATGCCGAGGTGGTCGGACTTCACGTTGAGCACGGCACCGACATCGACGTACGGCGTCCCCATGCCGGCACGGATCAGGCCGCCACGCGCGACCTCGAGCACGGCCACGTCGATGGTGGGATCCGAGAGCACCAGGCGCGTGGCGACGGGGCCGGTCATGTCGCCCTCGACCGTCCGTGCGCCGTCGATATACACACCATCGGTGGTGGTCAGCCCCGGCGTGTGCCCCGCCATCTTGCAGATGTGCGCGAGCATGCGCGACGTCGTGGTCTTGCCGTTGGTGCCGGTGATGGCCGCGATCGGTACCGTGGCTGGCGTGCCGGCCGGGAAGAGCATGTCGATCACCGGCCCCGCGACATCACGCGGACGCCCTTCGCTCGGCGCGCTATGCATGCGGAATCCCGGCGCGGCATTCACTTCGCAGATGGCGCCGCCGTGCTTGCGATACGACTCGGTGATGTCGGGGGTGAGGAAGTCCACGCCCCCCACATCGAGCCCGATCGCCTTGATGGCGCGAACCGCCATCTCCGCGTTGTCCGGATGGATGATGTCCGTGACGTCAGTGGCGGTGCCGCCAGTGGAGAGATTCCCGGTGGAGCGCAGGAAGACCATTTCGCCGGCGGGCGGGACCGTTGCTGCGGTGTAGCCCTTCGCCGCCAGCAACCGCTCTGCCTGTTCATCGAGGGCCAAGCGCGTGAGCACCTTCTCGTGCCCGACACCGCGGCGCGGATCGGCGTTCACCATCTCGATCAGTTCGGCGACGCCGTGCGTCCCATCTCCGACCACATGGCCTGGGGTGCGCTTGGTGGCCGCGACGAGTTCGCCGTTCACGACGAGCAGGCGATGGTCGTCGCCCACCTGGAAGCTCTCCACAATCACCGAGCGCGAGACCTCCTGCGCCGCCTTGAACGCGGCGCGCACCTGTGCGTCCTCGGTGAGATGAATCGCCACGGCCCGTCCGTGATTGCCGTTGTACGGCTTCACGACCACGGGGTAGCCGATACGCCGCGCCGCGCGGACCGCGTTCTCCTCACTCTGCACGAGTTCCTGCTTCGGCACGGGGAGGCCGAGCTGGCCGAGGATCTTGTTGGTTTCTTCCTTGTCCGACGCGAGTTCGACGGCGATATGCGGCGTCCTGCCGGTGATCGTTGCTTGAATACGCTGCTGATACTTCCCGTGGCCGAGCTGCACGAGCGACTGATTGTTCAGGCGCATCCAGGGGATGCCGCGACGTTCGGCGGCGTGCACGAGCGACGCCGTGCTCGGGCCAAGGGCACGACGCTGCGCGAAGCGAATGAAGGTGTCGCGCTCGTTGTCGAAGGCCCACTCGTCGGGGACGATCCCCGAGGGCCTCACGTCGGCGGGGAGGAGCGAGGCGACGAGGCGCAGGGCGAGTTCCCCGGCCTCAAGGCCTTCATCCTTCTGCTCGTACTCATAGACGACATGATATACGCCATCGGTGCCCGTTCCGCGGGTCTTGCCGAACGTGACGGGAATGCCGGCGATGTTCTGGAGTTCGATCGCGACGTGCTCAAGGACATGGCCCAGCCAGGTACCGTCGTCCTCGGTCATGCGGCGAATGAAACCGCCAGGCTCACCGTAAGAGCATCCGTGCTCACGGAGCCCCGGGAGGGCAGCGAGCAGGCCGTCAATGAATGGCGCACCAAGGCGACTCGTGGGCCATTGCTCCAGCGCGCCCAAATCGAGCGTCAGCCGGATGACCGGAAAGTGCGCGTAGAGCGAGGGACCGACATAGACCGACCGTTCGAGGATCCGCATGTCCTGAAGGTCGCTCTAACTCTTGCTCACCGCGAGGGTCCCTGCGGACGCCTCGCGAGTGTGCAGATTGAACGTCGCGCCACGGATGAGCACGTGGAGGGTGAGCCCGAGCATCGAGATGGGGTCATCTGGGCCGGCGCCGTCCATGGACGAGAACTTGAGCTTTGACGAATCGACGATCGTGACGGTGCCGCTTCCCTCGACCTCGACCGTTTGGTCTGGCGAGATGAATGCCGCGGTATCCTCGTCGATTCCCAGCCCGATCAGGAAGGGGTTGAAGGCGAGGGCCGTGATGAGCCGTCCCAGCCGTCCCCGCTGCGTGAAGTGCTGGTCGATCACCACGCGGTTGGTCAGGCCGAGCCCGGGGGCAAGGGTGACCGAGCCCGCGTGCGGCATCCGATTGTCGTCGCCGAAGGCGATCATGTGCTCGCTGAGAAAACTCGCGCCCGCGCTGGTGCCGGCCACGTGGCCGCCGTTCGCGTTGTGCTCGCGGAGCGCCTTCGCCACCGCGGTACCCCCGATCATCGTGGCAAGCCGCATCTGGTTGCCGCCCGTGAGGAAGACGCCATCGCAGGCCTTGATGGCGGCCACGCGCCCCGGCTCGTCCCCGTCGCGACGGGTGTCGAAGTCCATCACGTCGACCTCGGTCGCACCGAGGTCCGTGAAGATGGCGCGGTAGCGGTCCCCCGTGTCATGGAGCTTCGAGGCCGTGGGGATGACGACGATCTTGGCATCGCGTCCTCCGCAGATCTGCACGAAGCGCTCGAGGATGGTCGCGTTGTTCTCCTTCTCCTCGCTCCCGCCGATCGGGATGATCCAGCCACGGGTCGCGCCATCCGGCGTCGGTGAGGGACTCATGAGAGGCTCACGAGGCGCTCGCTGATGCCGACGTGCTGTCGGGGATCTCAAAGGCGCCACGTACGATCGCCCGCCGGTCGCGCACGTGCCACTGTCCCATTGCCATCACGTCCTGGATCCCTCCGTCGGGGTCGAGCACCACAAGATCTGCATCGGCGCCGACCGCAATATGTCCCTTTCGGGCGAGCCGCAGTAGACGCGCCGGATTGCTCGTGAAGGCCGGGAGCACGCGCGCCAGCGGCTGCCTATCGGCCAGCAAGCGTTTGAGCGTATGCGCCAACGCGCCCGGCGCCCCAACATCCATGCTCGCCACGCGTCCCTCAGCATCGAATGTGGGCAGGCAGCCCCCGCCGTCCGAACTCACGGAGATCCGATCCGCCGGCGCCCCGGACTCGAGATACCGGCAGAGCGCCACCTCCGCACTCCATGCATCCTCGCCCTCGGCCACCGGAAACGCCGTGAGGTCCACATGTGAGCCGCCGCGCGCGAGCGCAATCGCTTCCTCAAAGAGCGCCTTCTTCCGATTCACGTGGGTCGGATTGAACACGCGTGGTGGCAACTCCGAGTGCGCCAGCGCCTCGCGAATCGGTTCGAGACCCTTCGGCCCATCGCCCACATGCAGATGCACGAGGCCGGCCTTACCGGTCATCAATCCGCCGACATGCGCTTCGCTCGCGAGCTTCAGGAGTTCGTCGCGGGTCGGCTGACTCGACCGGTGATCACTGATGGCGGTCTTCACGCCGATGATGCATTCGATGTGCGCGAGATCGCCGCGCACGGTGCCGGTGATCGTCACGGGTGGGACGTGATACCCGGCCGTCCAGCTCCACGCGGACAGGCCTTCGGTGCGAAGGGCGTGTACGGCGGTCACGAGCTCACGCGGGTGCCGCGTGGCGTCGTCAGTGCCAAGGAGCCCGACCACGGTGGTCACGCCGCCACGCGTGAATCGGGAGAGCGCGATAGGCGGGACCTTGGTGTGCGCCCCCGCCTCACCGCCGCCACCGGTGATGTGCACATGGCCGTCGACCAAGCCGGGAATCACGCGTCGCCCCTGGAGATCCATCACTTGGGCGCCTAGTCCGGCGGGCAACTCAACGCGGTCCGCGCCGATCCACACGATGCGCTCACCCGCGACCAACAGATGCCGCACCCCGACATGGTCAGGGGCGAAGAGATCGGCGTTGAGGAGCAGCGTGAGCATCGGCGAAAGTTAGCGGAGTCAGCCGCGCGCGAAGGCGCGCAACTTCTGGAGCATCGCGCGATCGTTGGTGACCATGTCGTCGCCCTTCGGGGTCTCGAGCACCTTCGGCACGGCGGCCAAGGTGGGATCCTGCATGATCCGCTTGAAGGGGGCGTCCCCAATGAAGCCCCCGCCGATCAGCGCATGGCGGTCCTTCTTCGCCCCGAGTGGCGCGGCGGAGTCGTTGAGATGCAACAAACCAAGGCGCGCGAACCCGATGGTATCGGCGAAGCGCGCCCAGACGCCGTCGTAGTCGCCAACCAGATCATACCCGGACGCAAAGATATGCGCCGTATCGAGACAGACGCCCACGCGCGCGCGCTGCGCGGCCGGGAGGCGCGCGATCAACGCGGCCATCTCCTCGAAGGTGCTCCCGATCACCGTGCCTTGCCCTGCCGTGAGCTCCATCAGGAGTCGCGTGGGGCCAGGGGCCGCCTCGAGCGCCTCAGTGATGGCATCGGCGTTGCGGGCCATGCCGCTCGCGCGCTCGTCCATGAAGTTGCCGGGATGCGAGCAGAGGGCGTTGAGTCCCAGCGCGTGACAGCGTCGGAGTTCGTTGGTGAAGCTCTCGAGCGATTTGGTGCGCAGGGCCGGGTCGGGGGACGCGAGGTTGATCAGATACGAGTCGTGCGCATTGGTGAAGCGCACACCCGTCTTTGCCAGCTCGGTCCTGAAGATCGTCGCGTCATCAGCGGAGATCTCCTTTTCCTTCCACTGATTGGCGACCTTCGTGAAGATCTGCATCGCTGAGGCGCCGATCTCCACCGCGCGGCCGGGCGCGAGCGCGACGCCGCCGGCGGTCGAGATGTGCG
>CAYUMN010000115.1:0-10217 GCA_964445835.1 uncultured Gemmatimonas sp. | reverse complement strand
ACACTGAAGTGCGCGGCGATTCGGTCGACGAAGGCCTGCGGCGCGAGTCCTGCCTTCTCGGCGGTCTGCGCGACCTTCTGGCCATGCTCGTCCATGCCGATCAGGAACCAGACGTCGTCGCCGAGTTGGCGGCGGAAACGGCAGATGGCATCCGCGCCGATCTTTTCGAAGGCGTGCCCGAGGTGGGGCTCACCGTTCGCGTAATCGATTGCGGTGGTGAGGTAGAAGCGCGCCATCGTCAGCGCTGCGCAGGGGGTGTGCTGCCACCACCGTTGGCACCACCACTGTTGCCGCCGGAATTGCCACCGGTAGTGCCGCCGGTAGTGCCGCTGGTAGTGCCACCGGTAGTGCCACCCTCGCTTCCGGCATCACTGCCACGACCGCGCCGGCCTCCGCGCCGACCGCGGCGCCGGCGTTTGCGATGCTCGGCGTCCGCCGCGCTCTCGGGACCCGAGGGCGCGCTTGATGCTTCGTCTTCACCGTCGGTGACCCCGTCGTTGGCCCCGTCGCTGACCCCGTCGTTGACCCCGTCGTTGGTGGTCTCCTCGGCCGCATCGACGGCCGCGGTGCGGTCTGGAGTCGGAACCGCGCGACGCGCAATGAGCAACTCGTCAGGATGCGGTGTCGGGTCGTGCGCCTGATGTCGCTCCGAGTGATGTGCTTCTTCGGCGTGCGCGTCGTCCGACTCATGGTCGTGCGAATCGTCTTCGTGCGCGTCACGGCCCTCGGGCGATCCTGCCGCGCGCTTGAGCGCGACCAGTGTGCCGCCGGCCGACGCATCAGTCTCCACCGGCACGATCCCGGGCGCTGTCTCCTTCCGCAGATCAGCGAGGGGGATCGTGCGGTACTCTCCCTCGGCCGTGCGCAACGTCACGAGGTCACGGAAGATGTCATTGCTGACGATCTTCTCTTCGCCAACGGTGGTCGTGATGATCTTTCCTTCCTTCGGGAAGCGCTTCCGCTGCTGCACGTAGAACTCGTGCTCGTGCCGCAGGCAACACATCAGGCGCCCGCAGGTGCCGGAGATCTGCGCGGGATTGAGCGTCGAGAGACGCTGGTCCTTTGCGGTGCTCGACTTCACGGGCCGCAGTTCGGGGAGCCACGATGCCGAACAGAACTGACGCCCGCAGCGCCCGATCCCGTCGAGGCGACGCGCTTCGTCGCGCACGCCGATGTGCCACATGTGTACACGCGTGGAGAAGCGCTTCTCCAACCGCCGCACGAGCTCGCGAAAGTCCACGCGCTCTTCGGCCGTGAAGAAGATCGTCAGCTTGCGACGATCCCACTGCCACTCGGTATCGGAGATCTTGAGGTCGAGCTTGAGCTCACGCGAGAACTCAATCGCCGCCTTGCGGACGGCGTGCTCGTCGGCACGGAGGCGCACGGCGCGATCGACTTCCGGTGGGGTCGCGACGCGCACCATCTGCGGGAGCTGCTCCGGCGACGCCTTGCCGTGCGCCGTCCCGGCTTTGCGCTTGTCGGCCAACTCGCCGGTGCTGTGCACGCGGCCGAGATCCTCACCGCGATCGACCGTGACAATCACCGCCGACTTCATGGCCGGCGGATTCTCCCCGCTCCACTGGAAGAAGATGCGCCGATTGCCCTTGAACTCGACCTCGACCAGATGCGTTGCGACCGCGGTGTCCGTCACTCGGTGAATGCACCCATCTTGAGGAACTTCTCGCGGCGGCGACGGACGAGCTTATCGGGCTTGAGGCCCTTGAGCTCGTCGATGATGCGCAGCAACGCGTCGTGCACGGACTTGGCCGTGACCTCGTGGTTCGCATGCGCCCCACCCGGCGGCTCGGGGATGATCTCATCCACGATCTTCAGGCCAATGAGATCGTCGGCCGTGATCTTGAGCGAGGTCGCGGCCTTCTCACGCATCTCGATGCTCTTGCCATCCTTCCAGAGAATCGCGGCGCAGCCCTCGACCGTGATCACCGAATAGACGGAGTTCTGCATCATCAGGATGCGGTCGGCGACGCCAAGGGCGAGCGCACCACCGGAGCCGCCTTCGCCGATCACCAGCGCGACGATCGGCACCGTGAGCGTGCTCATCTCAAGCAAGTTGCGGGCAATCGCCTCCGACTGGCCGCGCTCCTCGGCGCCGAGTCCCGCCCACGCCCCTGGCGTGTCGATCATCGTGATGACCGGCACCTGGAACTTCTCGGCGAGCTTCATCAAACGCAGCGCCTTCCGGTAGCCCTCGGGGTGAGGCATGCCGAAGTTGCGGTGCAGGTTCTCCTTGGTGTCGCGACCACGCTGATGGCCAATCACCATCACCGTCTCGCCGTCGAGTCGGGCCCAGCCGCCGACGATCGAGGGATCGTCCCGGAAGGCACGATCGCCATGCAACTCGATGAAGTCGGTGAAGGCGAGACGAAGGTAGTCGAGCGTGAACGGACGACGCGCCGAGCGCGCGACCTGCACCCGCTGGAGGGGCGTCAGGTTCTTGTAGATATCGGCGCGCAGCTCCCCGAGCTTGGCCTGGAGCGGCGCGATCTGCTGATCGACGTCGAGCTTCTGCTCTTCGGCGACCTTGCGGGCATCCTCGATCTGCTTTTCCAGCTCAGCGAGGGGCTTTTCGAATTCCAATGCAGAGGTGCCCATCTCAATCAGCTCCCGCGAACAAGGCGCACGCGCTCGGCGCCCAACAGGGAGCGGAGCTCCAAGAGGGCGGGGCCGGCGGTGGACAACTTGAGGGAACTCGACCGCAACCGGGCCGGGCTCCCATCTGGACCCTTCCAACGTAGCTCCAACGGGGCCGAACCGGGATGGGCGACGGCCACGGCCCGGACATCCCGCATGACGTCAGCGGGGAGGGGGGAGTCGGCGTCCAGCTCCAAAGAGATGGCGAACTGCCCGTTGGCGCGGAGTTCGGCCAACCGGGTGATGGTTTCTACAATGAAGGTCGGGGTGTCGGAGTCCTGGTCTCGGCGGGAGTAGCCGCCCTTGATCAGGACCGGAACATCTGTTTGGACCCGGTCGCCGATGGAAGCCCAGGCCTCAGGGAACACCAGCAGCTCGGCCGACCCAGCGAAGTCCTCGACCGTCAGGCGGGCAAACTCGCTCCCCGACTTTTTGGAGATCTGCCGCTTGATGGAGGTCACCACCCCGGCAATGGTCATCGGCTCGGGCGACCAGGCGCCGAGCTTGGCGACCGTGGCGGTGGCCAAAAGCTCGCACTCCGCGCGGAAGGGCTCGAGGGGGTGTCCAGAGATATAGAAGCCGAGGATCGCTTTTTCCTGCGTCAGCCGCTCGCTCTCCGAATACTCGCGGACATTCGGGAGGGTCGGCAGCATCGGGGCGGCATCGGGGGCCTGCGGGTCGCCGCCGAGCTCCCCAAAGAGCGAGCCTTGGCCGGTGGCGATCTCGGCCTGTGCGAGTGAGGCGTGCTGCATCGCGCCATCGAGGGCGGCGAGGAACTGCGCCCGATGCCCCTGAAGGGAGTCGAGCGCGCCGGCGTGAATGAGCGCTTCGAAGACACGCTTATTGCAGACGCGGAGGTCCACCCGCTCGCAGAAGTCGTACAGGGTGGCAAAGGGCTTCTCGAGGCGCGCCGTGATGATGCTCTGCGCCGCGGTGTGTCCGACGTTGCGAATGGCGCCCAAGCCGAAGCGAATGCGCGTGTCGCCCACCACGGTGAACTTCCAGCCCGACTCGTTCACGTCTGGCGGAAGGATCTCGAGGTTCAGGTCGCGCGATTCATTGATGTACTTCACTACTGAATCGGTGTCGCCGATGGCCGCCGAGAGCACGGCGGCCATGAACTCCGGGCCGTAGTGGGTCTTGAGGTAGGCGGTGTGGTACGAGAGGATCGAGTACGCGACCGAGTGCGACTTGTTGAAGCCGTAGCGGCCGAAGGTCTCGAGCTGCGCGGAGATGTCCTCGATCACCTTGGGCGGGAATCCCTTGGCGATGGCCTTCTCGGAGAACTTTCCGAGTTCTTGCTTGATGAGTTCGACGTCCTTCTTTCCCACGGCCTTTCGCAGCACATCGGCTTCGGCGAGCGAGATGCCCGCGAGCCGCTGCGCGATACGCATCACCTGTTCCTGATAGGTGATGACGCCGTAGGTGGGGGCGAGGATCTCCTCGAGCTCGGGGAGCTGATACTTGACGGGCTCTTCGCCCTTCTTGCGGCGCTGATAGACCTTGTGCATGCCGGCGTCGAGCGGGCCGGGACGCATGAGGGCGTTGGAGGCGACGAGGTCGTCGAAGCAATCGGCGCGCATGCCACGCACCATGTCGGTGGCGAGCGGCGATTCGAACTGGAAGACGCCGGCGGTGCGGCCCGCGCGGAGCTGACGGTAAGTGGCTTCGTCGTCGAGCGAGAGGGCATCGAGGTCGATCTCCACCCCGCGCCGTTCCTTGATCGCCTTCACCGCATCCGAGAGAATGGTCAGCGTCGTGAGGCCGAGGAAGTCCATCTTGAGCATCCCGGCCTTCTCGAGCGCATTCATGTCGTACTGCGTGACCACCACGCGCTCGTCACCGTCGGCGCCGGAGCCCTTGGAATCCGCGGTGCAGATGGGGACGTAGTCGTCGAGCGGTCCCGGCGCGATCACAATACCGGCGGCATGCACCCCCGCGTGACGCGAGAGCCCTTCGAGCGCGATCGCGAAATCGAAGAGCTGCGCGTGGCGGTCGTCCTGCTGGTAGAGCTTCCGGACTTCGGGGACCTGCTTGATGGCATCGCGCACCGAGAGCGAGTAGTTCGGCGCGTTGGGAATCAGCTTGGCGATCGCGTCCGTCTCTGCGGGGGAGAAGGCGAGCACGCGCCCGACGTCCTTGATGCAGGCGCGCGACTTGAGTGTCCCGAAGGTGATGATCTGTCCAACGGAATCACGTCCGTACTTGTCGCGGACGTACTCAATGACCTCGCCGCGTCGTTCTTCGCAGAAGTCGACGTCGATGTCGGGCATCGAGACGCGTTCCGGATTCAGGAAGCGTTCGAAGAGCAGGTCGAACTTGAGCGGGCAGACATTCGTGATGCCGGTGGCGTAGGCGACGAGTGAGCCCGCTGCCGAGCCGCGTCCCGGGCCGACCGGGATCCCCCTGTCACGCGCCGCTTGAATGAAATCGGCGGTGATCAGAAAGTAGCCCGCGTACCCCGTCTTGGTGATGACGCCGAGCTCGTAGTCGAGCCGTTCCTGCACTTCCTGCGGGAGAGGATCGCCGTAGCGCTTCTTCGCCCCCTCCGTTGACAGCTTCACGAGGTACGCGTTCTCGCTCGTCACCCCGTCGGGAAGCGGGAACGAGGGGACATAATATTTCTTCTCGAACTGCACGTCCACCGCATCGGCGATCGCGAGCGTATTCTCGAGGACGTCGGTGCGCCCCTTGAAGTACGAGGCAATCTCTGGCGCGCTCTTGAAGTAGAGCCCGCGGTCGTAGCGTATGCGGTCGGGGTCGAGCCGGTCCTTCTTGAGGCCGATGCACAGCAGCACGTCGTGCGCCGCGTGATCTTCGGCCTTCAGGAAGTGCGCATCGTTGGTGGCGACGACGGGCAACGACATCTCCTTCGCGAGGCGGAAGATCTGGTCGTTGAGCTTCTGCTGCTCACCCGCTTCATGCGCCTGCACTTCGAGGTAATAGCGATCCTTGAACAGCTCGGCGTACCACGCGGCCGCGGCCATCGCCTCGGTGTAGCGGTCCCCAAGGAGATGCTGCGCGACCTCGCCGGCCATGCAGGCCGAGGAGACGATCAGCCCCTCGCTGTGGCGCGCGAGGAGCTCGCGGTCGAGGCGCGGCTTGCCGTAAAAGCCCTCGGTGTAGCCGAGCGAGGTGAGCTTGACGAGATTACGGTAGCCCACGAGGTCGCGGGCGAGCAGCACGAGATGGAAGTAGTTCTTTTCGCCCGGGGCGGCGCGTCCACGTTGCCGGCGGTCCCCTGGGGCGACATAGGCTTCCATCCCGAGAATCGGCTTGATCTTGGCTTTGGACGCCTTCTCCTGGAACTCCCAGGCGGCGTGCATGTTGCCGTGATCGGTGATGGCGAGGGCGGGCTGCTCGAATTCCTGGGCCCGACGGATCAGGTCGTCGACCCGGTTCGCTCCGTCGAGGAGCGAGTACTCGGAATGGCAGTGGAGATGGACGAAGGACATCGGGTCGTAAAGATAGCGTTTCCGGAGGCACCGAGATGGCGGTTCGGCATGCGAGATCAGGGAGGAAATGGCTGCGCTGGGGCTTGACGGCTCTCGGGGCGGTCCTTCTTGTGGGCGTCCTGTTGCTCGCGCTGACGCCGCTGGGTCGGTATCTCGCGCGGGCGGGATGGGAGGAAGGGAAGATCCTCTGGGCGCGCCGACCCATTGCTGAGGTCGCGGCGGACGCGGCGACCTCTCCCGTGTTGCGCGGGCGGATGCAGTTGGTGCTGGAGGCGCGGGCGTTCGCCGAGGATTCGCTGGGGCTGCCCGCGGGCGAGACCTTCACGCAATACACGCAGCTGGAGCGCGATACGCTGGTGCTCGTGCTGTCGGGCGCGGCGTCCGATGCGCTCGAGCCGGTGCTGTGGCGCTTCCCTGTGGTGGGGCGCCTGCCGTACAAGGGCTACTTCCGGCTTGAGGATGCGCTGGCCGCGGAGGCGAAGCTCGCGGCGGACGGGTTCGATACCTATTTGCGTCCGGCCTCGGCGTTCTCGACGCTCGGATGGTTCAATGATCCGTTGCTCTCGACCACGGCGGCGCAGGACTCGGTGGATCTGGTGAGCACCGTGATTCATGAGCTGACGCATAACCGGTACTTCGCGAAGGGGGACGCGACGTTCAATGAGAGCTTCGCGAACTTCGTGGGGGGGCGAGGGGCGGAGCGGTTCTTTGAGGCGCGCGGGGATTCGGCGCTGGCTCGGCAGGCGGCGGCGCGTTGGGCGGATGATCGGCGGCTGGCGGCGTTCTGGCTGCGGCTCTATACGTCGCTGGATTCAACGTTCGGCGCGCACTCTGGCGATTCGTCACGGTTGCTTCGTGTGGCGTTGCGCGACAGCATCTATCGCGGCGCGCGCGCGACACTGGTGCGCGATGTCGCGCCGCAACTGCAAAGTTTGTCGCCAGTGTACGCGGAGCGAGTCAAGCTGGACAATGCCGCGCTATTGGCGCGGCGCGTGTACATGAGCGACCTCGAGCGATTCGAGCGCGCCCTCGAGGCGGCGGGCGGAGAACTGAACCGAGCCATCTCGGCGTTGATTGCCGAGCATTCGCGGGGGCGGCAGTGACGGTTCGATGACCATCACCGTTGCTACGGCCTCGGCGGCGCGAAGCGGTTCTTGAGCAACGCTCTGAGATCGACCTCGGGAGCCTTCACTGGCGTATCGGGGTCGATCGCCGCATTGGGGACCGTCTCCAGTGTCACGCGCTGGAATGCGCGCCGCACCCCGCGGTCAAGAAAGCGCGAGAGCTGATCCATCGAATAATCCGCGCCGCGCCGCGTGTCGTACACATTGAGCGGATAGCTCACCGCGAGATGATTCCGCGCGCGGGTCATCGCTACGTACATCAGGCGGCGCTCCTCTTCGATCTCGTCATCGCTGCCAAGGGCGCGCGCCATCGGGAAGTAGCCATCCACGGCCCAGATCACGAAGACGGCATCCCACTCGCGTCCCTTGGAGCTATGCGCAGTGGAGAGCACCAGCGTGTCGTCCTCGGCGTCGCTGCCGAAGCCGAGGTCACTGGTGGAGGAGGGAGGCTCGAGGGCGAGCGCGGAGAGGAAGGTCGCGCGGTCGGGATAGCCGCCAGCGATCGTCTGCAGCTGCTCGAGATCGCTCAGTCGCGGGTCCACGCGGTCGTAGCGCTCGCGCAGGATGTCGTCGTACATCGCACGCACGCGAATGATCTCGTACGCGACGCGCGATTCGTCGCCGCCGGAGCGGGTGCGGAGATCCGCGAGGAGGCGCACCAGCGCCGCGTGTGCGTCCTTGGCACGTGGCGGAGGCGTGAAGCGCCCGATCGACTCGTGCGACCAGGCGAGATCCGCCATCGACTGCACGGCATTGCGCGCCGTGACCTCGCCGATGCCTGGCATGAGGAGCAGCAAGCGATACCAACTCACTTCGTCGCGCGGATTCTCCAGCACGCGCAGGAAGGCGAGCACATCCTTCACGTGCGCCGCTTCGAGAAACTTGATGCCGCCCCATTTGTCGAAGGGGATGTTGCGTGCCGTGAGTTCGATCTCGAGGTCCGCGCTCATGTAGCCCGCGCGGAAGAGCACCGCCATCTCGCGCAGCGGGATGCCTTCCTCGTGCAGCTCGAGGATGCGGTCCACCACGAAACGTGTCTGCTGATTCTCGTCCTGCGCCGTCACGAGCCAGGGCTTCTCGCCGCCGGTGCGCTTGGAGTAGAGCTCCTTCGAGAAGCGCTCCTCGGCGCGCGAGATCAACAAGTTCGTAGCGTCGAGGATTGGCTGCGTGGAGCGATAGTTCTCCTCGAGCGTGACTGTTCTGGCGCCGTGGTACTCGCGCGGAAAGTCGAGGATGTTGCGAATGGTCGCGCCGCGGAAGGCGTAGATGCTCTGCGCATCGTCGCCCACCACCGTGATGTTGCGGTGCATGCGGCACATCCCCTTCAGGATGCGCGCCTGCAGCACGTTGGTGTCCTGGTACTCATCGACGAGGATGTGATCGTAGAGTCCCGCGACCCTATCGGCGACGGCGGGGACGGCCTCGAGCATCAGCGCCCAGTAGAGCAGGAGATCGTCGTAGTCGAGCAGCCCGCGGTCCTGCTTGCGGGCGGTGAAGTCCGCGAAGACGCGGGCGAAGTCGTCCTCGAACTCCACAAAGCGCGGATACTCCTCGCGCAGAATCGCGCCCACGGGGATATCGGTATTCACGTGGCGCGAATAGACGTGGTGCAGCGACTCCTTCTTGGGGAAGCGCTTGGTCTTGTCGCCGAGTCCGAGGGCAGCGCGCGAGATCTGCATGAGATCTTCGGAGTCGCCTTGGTCGAGAATCGTGAAGTCGCCGGGGAGCCCGACCTCGGGACCGAAGCGCCGCAGCAGCCGATGCGCGGTGCCGTGGAAGGTGCCGCCGTGCACCCCGCGGCTCGTTTGCCCCACCAGCTTCTCGGCGCGCGCGAGCATCTCCTGCGCGGAGCGGCGCGTGAAGGTGAGGAGGAGAATGCGTTGTGGCGGGACGCCGCGTTCGATCAGGTGCGCGACGCGGTAGACCAGGGTGCGCGTCTTGCCGGTGCCGGCGCCGGCGACGATGAGCAGGGGGCCGTCGGGGTGCGTGGCCGCTTTGTGCTGCGCCTCGTTGAGCTCCGCGGCGAAGTCGACCGTGCGCTTGGGTTCGACGGTCCGCGCGCGGGGCGGGTAGAGGCGGGGATCGCTGCTCATGGGACCCTGAATATATCCCGAAGCTGGGCGGGGATGACATTGCCGCGCGCTTTGGAGCGTCCTGCGTGAAGTTGCTCCTCGACACACGGGTCTTGCTCTGGGCGGCGGGGGGCTCGAAGCGCATCAGCCCAACGTTGCGTTGGAAGTTGATGGACACGCGCCATGAGCTCTGGTCCCGCGCGGAGTCTTGGGTACTGCGACGCGGGTTGCTCGATAAAAGCGACCAAGAGTTGTCGATTTCTGGGCAGCATGCAGTGGCAGCGGCGGCGCTGCGGCACTGGGGCGGTACGAGACGCCAGTGCGCGTTGTCTATGTTATGCGATTGGGCATGCAACTCTTGCGGCCTAGCCCACGTTCGCGCGAGGAGAGCTGGGTCCGCGTATGTCGTTCAGTGATCTGAATCCAGAGTTCCTAGCGGCGCTCCCGCCCCTTGAACGGCGCGCGCTGGAGGCGGTGACCGCATACCTCGGTGGACACGGGGACGTCGCCGTCGCTGCCCGTGCGCTGCAGGAGCTCGCGGCGGAGTCCTCCGTGGGTGAGCCGCTCGGCGCCGCTCACCTGCATCTTACTGGAAGCGCCAATGGGACAAGCCCACATTCGCCGCACAGGCGATATTCCCCTCCCGGTCTGCTGCTCATTGCTCTCGGCCTGTGGTACTTCAGTGAGGGCCTCCTCGGCCCGCGCTTCGCCGTGTTCAGCGAACAGATCGGCGGCGACCTAGCTCATCGCGCGCGGCATCGCAGTCGACACCCCCACTCCGGTCAGCGCGGGGCACAATCAACGTTCAATCCGTGAAGCCACCCTCGCGCAACACGCTGACGTCACGCTCCCACCCGTTGTCGTCCGGCCCCGCCGCGTAGAGATCCGGATCGCCCATCCATCGTCCCGTGCGC
>CAYUMN010000114.1:7414-10220 GCA_964445835.1 uncultured Gemmatimonas sp. | reverse complement strand
GGTGCTGTTGGGCCTCGTTCTCAACGCGCGCGACGCGATGCCGCGCGGCGGGAACCTCACGGTCCAGTTGAGCACGCAGCTGATGGATCGGGGCGATGGGATCTCTGCGCCCATGGCCTGCATCCGCGTCTCCGACACGGGCGAGGGGATCGCCGCCGATGTGCTGCCCCAACTGTGGACGCCCTTTTTCACGACGAAAGTCTCTGGTACCGGACTCGGGCTCTCGGTGGGGCAGGCAATTCTTCGCGAGCATGGGGGCGACCTGCGGCTTGAGTCACCGGCCGGCGTCAGTGCGACCTTCGCGGCGTATCTGCCACTCACGCCGCGATCGCTCGTGCCCGCACCGTCTCATGATCCGAAGGTCATCCCGCTCCGTGCTGAACCGAACGGCCTGACGATCCTGCTGGCGGAAGATGAGCGGGCGGTGCGCTCGACGACGGTGCGGATCCTCGAGCGGGCCGGGTATCGGGTGGTGCCGACGTCCGACGGCGAAGAGGCGTGGCGCCAGATCGAAGACCATCCCGAGCAGTTCGATCTGCTCGTCTCGGACTTGATCATGCCGCGGCTCTCCGGGGTGGAGCTGGTGAAACGGGTCCGTCAGCGCCGGCCCGACTTCCCGATCGTCATCACCTCGGCCCACCCCGGGAAGGATTGGGATCCGCGCGAGCTGCGTGTGGACTCCGTGGCGGTTCTCAAAAAGCCCTTTGGAGCGTCGACGTTGCTGGAAACGATCCGGACGATGTTGCAGCCGCCGAACTAGGGCGTATACTGCGCGCGCACGGATATCGGCATCTCGTGCGAAAACTTTAGGAAGCTCACAAATCCGGCTTTTCCACAGCGAATTTGCGCGAACCGCTCAAGTTCTTGCAGGCCGGGCCGACGATAAGATGGAGAGGAGGACAGCCCTCCTCGGTCCACCTTTTCTGGAGCCGCGTATGGGCGCAAGGGCGCTGCCGATTGGCACACAAGCAGTGGAGCGGCTCCCCGACATGCTCATGAAAGCGCATGACGAAGTCTGCGCGGTTCTCGCGAGTCTCCGGTCGAGCCGGGACATCCTGCAGAAGTCGAGTGTGCATAATCTTCGGCAGACCTCCGCAAAGTTGCAGGAGGTCACGGATGCGACCGAGGTGGCCGCCACGGGGATTCTCGATGGGCTCGACCGATCGGTCGCGCTGGTGGACGGCCTCGAGCGGCTCGACACCAGCGGGAGCGCCGAGACGCAACAGCTGCGCGATCAGCTGCGCGACGAACTCTTTCTGGCACAGGGCGCGCTCCAGTTCCAGGACATCACGTCCCAGCAACTGAGCTACGCGGCGAGCCTGCTCGCGGAACTCGAGGAACGGATGCAAGGGCTCGCCAACGCGCTTGAGCCAGACGGCGGGGCCTCGTCCTCCTCGTCGGTGCTCGGCGTGGCACGCGCGGTCACCGACTCCGCGATGGCGTTCGATCCCAATGCGACCATGGCGGATGCGACGGGCCGACAGGCACTCGCGGATTCAATCTTCTCGGGACCTCAGTGAACGGACGATGAGCGCACCGACGCACCCCACGCAGGCCCCAGCGGGAGAGGCGAACGCCTCCTCCCGCTTTGTGGCACGTCAACCGATCTTCGACAGCCGACGCACACTGGTCGGCTACGAGTTGTTGTATCGCTCGCATCAGGCGGCGTCCACCTCGGCCGGCGGGTTCTCCTCTTCGCAGATGTCAAGCAGCACGCTGGTGCATGGTCTCTTGGATATCGGCCTGGATTCGCTCGTCGGCAAGGTCCCGGCGTGGGTGAACTGCCCACGTGAGATGATCGTGAGTGGCGCCCTTGAGGTGCTGCCGCCGAAGCGGGTCGTGCTCGAGATCTTGGAGACGGTAGAGCCCGACGCCGAGGTGATTGCCGCGGTGCAGGCGCTGGCGGCGAAGGGCTACACGATCGCGCTCGATGACTTCGTGGGCGGCGACGACTGGGATCCGCTCCTCAAGGTCGCGAAGATCGTGAAGTTCGACGTGCTACCTTTTGATCCGGTCGCGCTCCGTCCGCAGTTGCAACGGATGCGGAAGTACAACGTGAAGATCCTCGCCGAGCGCATCGAGGATCAGGACGTCTTCAATGAATGCCTCAAGCTCGGCTTCGACTTCTTTCAGGGCTACTACTTCCGGAAGCCGGAAGTGGTGCATCGGAAGACGCTGCCGATTGCGATGGCGCGTATCGCAAAGCTGATGACGCTTGTGGGGAATCCGCGCGTGGGCGATCACGAGATCGAGGCGCAACTCCGCGGCGATCCAGGGCTCAGCGTGAAGTTGTTGCGCATCGTGAACAACGCGGCGTCCGGCTACAATAGCGTCTCGTCGTTGCGACACGCGATTCAGCTCGCCGGGCGTAGCACGCTACACCACTGGTTGGCGATGCTCTTTGTTTCGACGGTGCCGACCTCGTCCGATGTAGAGCGCGAGGGAGTCCTTGTGGCGTTGGAGCGCGGACGCTTCTGCGAGTTGATGGCGCTGGGGAAGGGGAGGAAGGAGCAGGCCGATCCACTCTTCCTGGTGGGGCTCCTCGCGCAGATCGACGAGCAGCTTGGCGTCCCTATGGACGAGATCGTGAAACAGCTCGGGGTGACTCCGGATGTGGGAGCCGCGCTCATGGGTGAGCCGGGGCCGCACACGCCGTTCCTTGCCGTCGCGCAGGCGTATGCCGGCGGGGAGTGGGAGACGATGGCCGACGTCACGAGTCCGATCGGCATGCACGATGAGTTGCCGGAGTTGTATGGCGAGGCGGGCGGCTGGGCGCGCAACCTGCTGACGGCGGGCTGAGCCTGCG
>CAYUMN010000114.1:0-7314 GCA_964445835.1 uncultured Gemmatimonas sp. | reverse complement strand
GCGGGCTGAGCCTGCGTGCTGCGCCTGCGTGCTGCGGCTGCAACGTGGGCCCCGATCTCTTGGTGAGATCGGGGCCCATTGTTCTGTTGCGTTGCGCTGCGTGGACGCGCAATGCGCTTAGCTCACCGGCCCGCTCGCCCCGAGCGGCGCGATGGCGGCGGGCGCCGGGAGCGCGGTCGGCGCCGGGTCCGTCGTGAGAGGCGACGCGAAGGGCAGAATGATGGCGATCCGCCGGTTCTCGGCCGCTGCGGGATCGTCGGGATTCCGTGGGCGGGAAGGACCGAGCGCACGCACCTCCCGAATGCGTACGGGATCGATTCCCGCCGCCTGCAGCGTGCGGCGTGCGACGTTCGCGCGGTCGGCCGAGAGCTCCCAGTTGGTGTAGTTCGCGCCCTGCGAGTAGGGCACAACGTCGGTATGGCCCTCGATAATCACCGGATTCACCAGGAGCGAGAGCTCGCGCCCGATCGCCCGCAACGCGTTGGCCCCGGCGGGCTGCGGCTGCGCCGATCCGCGCATGAAGTAGGTCTCGCCGCTCCCGGACTCCAGGAGTTCGATGCGGAGGCCATCCTCTCCGACGGTGACTTCGATCTTCAGACCCTCCAACCCCTCACCGAGCCCGCGGAAGGCTTCCTCGATGCTCTCCGCGGTCTCATCGAGCCGGCGCTGCTCGGCGGCACGCGAGATCAGCTTGAAGCGGGCGTCGCCGGCGGCGGCGGGCGAGGGACCGCTGGCGATCGGACTGTCGCCGGACGCGCCGCCGGTGTGGTAGCCCACGGGATGAGAGAAGTACTGCTCGATGCTCCGTCGCGTGGAGTCGTCGAGGCCGATCAGCCACATCACCATGAAGAACGCCATCATCGCGGTCACGAAGTCGGCGTAGGCGACCTTCCAGGAGCCGCCATGGTGCGCGTGGCCGGCCTTCTTGATCTTCTTGACGATGACAATCGGGCGGACATCTTTGGTCACTTATGCCGCCTTGCCGCGGAGCAGTCCTTCGAGCTTGGTGAAGGAGGGCCGCTCAAGGGGTTCGATGCTCCGACGCGCGAACTCGACGGCGGACATCGGGGCATCACCCCGTGCAAAGGCGAGCAGCGCCGTCCGGATGGTGAGCAGATAGGCATGCTCCTGTGCGATGCGCCCTTCGATCGCCTGCGCGATCGGGCCGACGACGCCGTACGAGAGCAAGATGCCCAGGAAGGTGCCCACGAGTGCCGCGGCGACCTTTTGGCCGACGAGCGCGGCGCTGCCGCCAATGGAGCCCATCGTGATGATGACGCCGAGGACCGCCGCCACGATGCCAAAACCGGGCAGCGCGTCGGAGACCTTGGTGATCGCGTTGGGGACCTGCATTGCCTCGTGGTGGTATTGTTCGAGGTCCATGTCGAGGACGTCGGAGAGGTGATGGTTCTCCACCGCGCCCGTGAGCAGCACCTTCAGGGTGTCACACAGCGTCGAGACGGCGTGCGGGTTCGCGAGAAAGGTCGGGTACTTCTTGAAGAGGTCGCTCTTCTCTGGCGCCTCGATATGCGCCTCGAGTCCGACCAAGCCGTCCTTGCGGGACTTCTGGAAGACGGCGTAGAGTACCTGCAGCAGTTCCTCGTACGTGTGATGGCTGAAGGGGGAAGGCTTCAAGAGGCCGATGACAGCTCCCCCGGCGCGCTTGATGGTGCTTGCCGGGTTGCCGATGATCAGGGCGCCAAGCGCGGAGCCGCCGATAATCAGCACTTCGTTGGGCTGCCACAGCACCGCGAGCTCGCCATGGTGCATGAGGTAGCCCCCGATGATGCTACCGAAGACGACCACCAATCCAACGATCAGTAGCACGGGAGGTCCAGAATGCAGGTGAGCGCGTGGTGGATTGGCATGCTCCGAGTGTCGGCGCGTGCGCCGAGAACTGGATGCCCCGAATGAGTCAGGAGCATGCGGCGTCGCAGGCCTGTGCGCTCCTCTGGGTCACCCGTTCTGCGGGTGTTCTTCGAGGTCTGACGCACCGCTTCAGCAATGGGTTGCATGCGCTCTCGCTCATGGGGGTCGACGGGCGCGACGATCTTGCTCCGGAGGATGCGGTGCTCATCCGGGCGGAGTTGGATCAGTTCGAGGTGCTCACGGAGCAGTATCGGACGCTTGTGCTAGCACTTGAGGAGGAGACATCGGCGGGGCGGGTCGAGGATGCCCTCACGCTCGCGCTGGCATTGCGAGGTGCCCACGTCGCCGTCCGTGACGCCGAGGTCACCCCAGTGGTGGTCGGCGAGCCTCCGGCCGTCCTCGCGGCTCCCACAGCGCTGGCGCAGGCCATCCTGCTGCTCGTGCTCGGGGATGCGCCCGACCAAGGAGAGACGCCGCTGCTGCGGCTGAGCGGGGACGAGACGGCCGCGGTGCTGGAGATCCGGGCGTCGCAGTACGCGCACGCGGATGTCTCGCTCGACGCGGGAGTGCACTGGTTGCTGCGGGCCACGCAGCCCGCGGTGGCGCTCGTCCGCACGACCGACGCGGACGGCCCCGTGGTGCGCCTTACTCTGCCGTCGTTGCGGGCAAGTCGTCGCGCGTCACAGGCGGCGGGGTGACGAGGCGCGGGGGCTCGCTCGGCTGCCCCTCCTGCGCGACCCAGGCCTGCGTCGCGCCCGCGGCGCGACGCGTCTCCGCTTCGACGCTGGCGACGATCTCGGCGCGCAGAATGCGCACCTGCTGCGGCGCCTCGATCCCGATCCGCACCGTACGGCCATCGGTCGCGAGGATATCGATCCGGATCCCGCCGTCGAGGACGAGGGCCTCGCCGGGCTTCCGCGAGAGGATCAGCACGCTGCACTCGCGTGGATCATCGCTTGAGCCCAATGAGGGTTTCCATCATCTCATCGACGGTCTGCACGACCTTCGCCGCGGCGGCGTAGGCCTGCTGATGACGCATGAGGCGCATCAGTTCCTCGTCGGTGCTCACGCCGCTCGTGCTGTCCCGACGCGCTTGCGCCTGCTGCGTGAGCGTGGTGCGCACCTCGGTGGCATCCGCGGCCGCACGGGTCGCCCCGGCGAGATCGGCAATCAGCGCTTGGAAGGCCCCGCTCAGCGAGCCGCCGAGGGCGGAGGGGGACGACTCACGCAGTTCGGCGATGGCCAACGCCATCGAGTTGTCGCCGGTCGCATTGAGCGTCGAGCCGACCGCAATCGCGCCAATGTCATTGCGCACCGCGTCGGAGAGACGAATCCCGCCTGCCGTGGCATGCATCGGATCGGTGGAGAAGAAATTCACGAACGAGCCCGTGGGGCCGGCGAGGGGATCCCAATTGCCCGCCCCTCCCGCGGTCGACGACCAGCCCGTGCGGTGAATGGCGTTCACGTCAGTCACAAGGGCCCGCGCGATGTCATCGAGCGCGGTCCGCGTGGTGGCGAGATCGACATTCACGAGTTCGATGATGCCGCCGAGTTCGCCTCCCATCGTGCGCAACGCGGTCGCTTCGCCCGCGACGCGTACCTCGAGCGGCAAGGTGACCGTCAGCTCGAGGGTGGTGGAATTCGATCCGTCCACGAGCGGTCGGCCGCCGAGCATCACCTGCGAGCTGCCGTCGGTGCGATCGATGACGGTGATCGGTACAAGGGTGCCGAGTTGATCCAGCAGGCGATCCCGTGCATCGCGCAGATCGTTGGCGCTGTGGCCGCCGGCTTCCGCCGAGACCACCTGTCCGTTCACGCGAGCGATCTCCTCCGAGAGGCGATTCACGTTCGTGACGGTCTGCCGCGCCTGAGCGCGCGCATTGGTGTCGAGGTTCTGCAGTTCACGCGAGTAGGTATGGAGCCGCTCCGTGAGCGCCTCGGCGCGCTGGCGCACCACGGTGCGGGCGCCCGCGTTATTGGGCTGCGCCGCGAGGTCGCTCCAGGAGTTCCAGAAGGCATCCATACTGGCGGCGAGCCCGCTGGGCGACGGCTCTCCGAAGACACGCTCGACGCGCTGCAGCATATCGCGGCGCGTACGGGCCTGCGCCGAGGGCGCGAGTTGCGAGCGCACGTCCTGGTCGAGCAGTGCTTCGCGCGCGCGTCCGACCGTGCTCACGCGGACGCCCGTGCCGAAGGTCCCATACGTCATGCGACGCGGATCGCTCTGTCCG
Source organism: uncultured Gemmatimonas sp. (assembly GCA_964445835.1). Lineage (GTDB taxonomy): Bacteria > Gemmatimonadota > Gemmatimonadetes > Gemmatimonadales > Gemmatimonadaceae > Pseudogemmatithrix. The sequence continues at coordinate 3,214 of CAYUMN010000114.1, read as the reverse complement.
AGGAGCAGGGACTGCCGCGTGTAGCCCGGCGTCTCCGCATTCGCGATGTTGTGTCCCGTCACCTCCATCGCGGCTTGGTGCGCCAGCAACGCGGAGCGCGCCACGCTCAAGATGCCACTAATGGACGACATCAGATCCTCCGGTCGAGCATGGGAGCCAGCAGGGGCGGCGTGCCGTCGCCTCCGTACGTGTTCGCCGACGGCGCGCCACAGAGCGCCCGCACGAGTTGATCCCCCGCATCGATGGCGATCCGAAGGACCCGCTGATTGAGATCCACTTCCCGATGCAACTGCTCCCCCGCTTCGATGAGTGCGTCAATCGCGGCCTGCACGGACGTGGGCGGAGTCCCGCCGAACGCATCGCGCAGCGCCTGCATGCTCAGATCATCGGCCTCGCCAAGCATTTGGTTGAGCGTCTGGCGCCGCCGCCGTGCTTCCCCGAGGGTGAGGAGCACGCGATGGGTGCCGAAGACGGCGTCGTCGAGGCGCTCGAGGTCATCGTCCGCGATGGCCGTGCGCTGCCCGCGAAGGACGGCGGCCAGTTCGCGCAGGAGATGCTCCTCCTGACGCAGGGCGCCGGTCATCGCCTCGACGGTCGGCGCGACATGGGCACCGATCATCGCGGCTCCGTTGGACGGACTGGGGCGGCCAGTTGATTGACGATGCTCGCCGAGAGTCCGCGGTCCCAGCGCGCGGGCACCAGCTCGGCGAGATGCTCATGCAACATCGCGGTGAACATCTCCCCTCCTGGGCCACCGGACATCGGACCATCGGTGGGGATTGTTTCACGCATGGCGGTGAAAAGCTGCTGCACGAAGAGCCCCTCCAGTTGCTGCGCAGACTTCGCGAGGCGAGGGTTGGGGCGACCCGTCGTGAGCGACAGGTCGGACCCGGCGGTGGTCGGCCGAATTGGGGCACTCATCGGATGATGACCTCAGCACGGATGACCCCTGCGTCACGCAGGGCGAGAAAAATGGCGGCGGCCTGCTGCGGCGTGGCGCGGACGGTACGGAGGGCATCCGCGACATCGCGGACCCGCGTGCCGCTCGGCAGGGCTTCGCCAGCGGCCGCTGCCTCGGCGGAGACCGCGCCGCCGATCGTGAGCGTGATGCCGTCGGCGGACACGATCCCATCTTGGAGCACGAGATCGGCGCCCGCGACCACCGTGCCATCGCGGGCATCCACGAGCAGGCGCGACACGCCGCTGAGTTGGACGCGGACCGCGTTCACGCGCGCCAGAAAGGCGAGTCCTTCATCGCCACGCGGGAGATCGAGTACGATCGAACCGGGATCCTCCACCTTCGCCGCGTCACGCCCCGTCTCGGCCTTCACCGCTTCGGCGATGCGATGCGCAAGGGCGAGATCCGGTTGACGCAGCAACAATCGCGTTTCGCGCGCCGCTTCGGGGCGGGGAAGATCCGCTTCCATGACGCCGCCATCGGGGATGCGTCCCGCCGTTGCGGCCCGGTTGCCGTTGCGCGAGCCGGCGGGTTCGGAGGTGAACAGCGTTCCCTGGGCGAGCGCGACACTCACCCCTCCGACCTCACCGACCAGCGGCGTCATCCAGAGGACGCCGCCACGGAGCGACTGGGCGTCGCCCACGGATGACACCTGAATGTCGAATCGTCCTCCGGGCCGGAGATACGGCGAGACCTCGGCGGTCACGAGCACCGCCGCGACGTTCCGCGTGCGCAGGAGCTCAGCCGGCACCTGCATGTCGAAGTTGCGAAGCAGATTCACCACCGACTGCACGGTGTGGCGTGCGCCCGCGCCGCCGGTGACGCGGTCGCCCGAGCCTGGGAGACCCGTGACCAGGCCGTAACCGACGAGTCGTACCGGACGCGCACCCTGCACGATGGTGAGATCGCGAATGGCGACACCATTGACGTTCGGCGCGGTGGACGCGGTGGGCGCGCTCGCTGCGGCGGGGGATTGCGCGGCGACCGAACTGCTCGTGACACAGAGCGCGGCGATGAGCGTGCGAAAGGTCAGGCTCATAGCCAGAACAACCCGAGGATGCGCATGATGAGTCCGCGCCGCGGCTTCGCGAGGCGACCCTTCTGCTGATAGGTGACCTGTGCGTCCGCGAGACGCCACGATTCTACGGTGTTCGTGGCGGCCGCGACGTCGTTGGGACGCACCCAGCCACTGATGATGATGGTCTGTCGCGCTTTATCGACCTGCAGGACCTTCTCGCCCCGGATCTTCAACATCCCATTGGGTGAGACCTCGACCACACGCGCACTCACTTCGGAGCTGAACGTGCTCTGTCGGACGGCTTCGCCGCCGCGGCGGGTGTCGGCGTCCTGCGCCGAGTTGAGGGCGACGGACTGACCGGCCATGCCCGCCGCGTTCACATTGGCGGACATACCACGCGTGCGACGATCGGTGTCGGTGTCGCGCAGGACCGCGGAGGCGAGCGCGCGTTCATCGATCATCACGGTGATGATGTCCCCCATGCTGATACGCGGACGATCGGTCGTCCACGAGTAGCGGCGCGCGACGCGCGTGGTGTCCTGTGCTGGCGCCGTGAGCGGAGTGAGCGCGAGGAGGGCAAAGGTAGAGGCACACGTCAGGGCGCGCGCACGGGCGAGGACACGCATCGGAATCACGGGCGGGAGGGAGCGGCAGGCACGACGGTCAGGCTGTCGCGCACAATGGCGTGAATGGTGCTGGCGCGATCGATGCGCACGAGGATGGTGTCCCCAGGGGCGCCGTCGGCCAGCGCGATGCCGGCGCGCGAAATGTTGATCCGCGCATTGCCGCCTTGGATGGTGACGCGGCGTCCGCTACTGATCACCGGCGTGCGGCCGATTGCCGGAGGACGGAGTGCCTCACCCGACTGCACCACGCGACGCGTGATCCACCCAATGGGAAGCGGACGCGGAAGCGAGTCGCCCAACACCATAATATCGTCCGCCGTGATGACGGTGCCGCGCGGCATCAGGCGCGCCGCACGCGGGGCCTGCGCGCCGACCGCCGACGCGAGCGCGACCGCGAGCGCGACCGCGAGCGCGACGGAGAGCGCGAGCCCCGCGGCGGCATCCCGCCACGACAGCCACAGCAGCAGCCGACCGCCACGAGCGACCATCAGCGGATCAGTCCCGACGCGACGTCGGACATCTGTTCCACGTTCTGAATGGTCTTGGAGTTGATTTCGTAGGCACGCATCGCCGCGATCATGTCCACCATCTCCTGCACGATCTCGACGTTGC
>CAYUMN010000113.1:0-10305 GCA_964445835.1 uncultured Gemmatimonas sp. | reverse complement strand
GCCACGGATACCACCGCGCCCCCGTCTCGACGCGCGTACGGAAATCGGACCCGCCCCCGCGGAGGACGGGGACCGCAATGAAGAAGTCCGCATGGCCCCAGAAATGCGTTCCACCGATGATGAACCGCGTCTCCTGCAACGCACCCGCGGTCGACGAGCCCGCCTGCGCGAAGGTGCGCGCATCTGCTCCCAACGTCATCTGGGCGAATCGGTGCCGAGTCTCACCGCCAGTCACATACGGCTGCGCGCGCAACGTTCCCGCCAGCAGCACCAGGACGAGCGCAAATCCGCAGCCCCGCACGCTCAGCGGACTCCGTTGAAGTGACGCGCCGCTTGCACAAAGATCTTCACTCCAGTCTCCAGCGCCGACTCGTCAATGTCGAACCGCGGATGATGATGCGGATGCACGATCCCGCGCGCCTCGTTGCGAATCCCGATGAAAAAGAAATTCCCCGGCGCCTTCTGCTGAAACGCCGAGAAATCCTCCCCGGTCATGGTCGGGCGCATCGGCACGGCGACATTCGGTCCGCACGCCGCCTCAACGATCTCCTGCATCTCACGCGTCACGGTCACGTCGTTGATCACCGGGCGATACCCGCGCTCATAGGTGAACGCGTACGTCGCGCCATGCGCTTCGGTCACGCCGCGAATGATCCGCTCCATCAACTGCGGAATCCGCGTGCGTAGTTCGGGGTCGAATGTCCGCACGGTGCCGTTCAGCTCCGCAGTTTCGGGAATCACGTTGTGGGTCGTTCCCGCATGAAACTGCGTCACGCTCACCACCGCAGGATCAAGCGGATCCACCGCGCGCGAGACGATCGACTGCAGGTTGGTCACCACATGCGCCCCGACCAGCACCGGATCCACCGTCTGCTGGGGGATTCCACCATGCCCACCTTTCCCGCGCACAGTGATCCAGAAAGTGTCGGGTGCCGCCATCGTCGCGCCTTCCACCAATCCCACCGTGCCCACATCGAGTTGCGCCCAGAGATGCGCACCGATCACGCGCGTCACGCCATCCATCACGCCGCGCTGCACCATCTCCTCCGCGCCGCCGGGATACACCTCCTCGGCGTGCTGGAAGATGAAACGAATCTCCCCCACCAACTGCTCGCGCATGCCCACGAGTTGCTGCACCGCGCCGAGCATGGTGGCGGTGTGGCCATCGTGTCCGCAGGCGTGCATGACGCCCTTCGCGGTCGAGGCGAATAGGAGTCCGGTTGCCTCAGTGATGGGGAGCGCATCCATGTCGGCGCGCATTGCCAGCACGGGGCCCGGGCGACCGGTCACGAGGCGTGCGAGCACGCTGGTCGGCGTGGGGCGCGTGATCTCGAGGCCGCCGAATGACACGAGTGTGTCCTCCACGAACTGCGCCGTCTCGGACTCGTGGAACGAGAGCTCGGGATGCTCGTGCAGATGACGGCGCCACTGCACGACTGAGTCGCGCATGGCACCGGCGGCATCCTTAAAATCGGCGAAGGTCACGTGAGCAGGGATCGGATGCGGTAAGCTATCACTTGAGGCCGGAGATACAGAAGTGGCTCCGCTTTTTCGGCCAGCAACAAAGATGTGGTCACGGCGGCGAGGTAGACGCAGCCGGTCGGGATGGACCGGATGGGCCCGGTCCCGCTGGCTCGTCCCCGGCTGCGGGACGAGGGCCGTCAACCCCAGGCGACGCACGCAGGAGTGCAGCTCCGGTTTCGCGTACACGCCGAGCAGCGTATCATCCAGCGTCCCCTTTCCCCTACGAGACGATGCCAGTGATTCGCTCGCTCGGCTGTGCCGCGGTCCTCCTCGCAGCACTCGCCCTCCCGTCCGGCGCCCAAGCGCGCCCGACCGACGGGTACCACACCGCCGCCCGCCTGGGCACGGTCCTCGATTCCATCGCCCGGGCCAAGCCGGCCCTCGTGAAGGTCTCCACCCTCGCCACCTCCCCCGGCCGTCGCCCGGTCCAGCTCGTTCGACTCGGCGGCGCCGAGGAGAAGCCGGCTCTGCTGATTCTCGCCGGCGCCTACGGCCCCCAGGTGAGCTCCAGCGAAGTCGCCCTGCGCATCGTGCGTGATCTCGCGCGCCGCCACGGCAGCGACACGAGCATCACCAACCTGCTCGCCGCACAGACGATCTACGTTATTCCCCGCCTCAACCCCGATGCCTCCGAAGCCTTCTTCGGTGCGCTCCGCCACGAGCGAAAGGGGAACGACACCGCCAGCGACGACGATCGCGACCACGTCACCGACGAGGACGGTCCCGATGATCTCAATGGCGATGGCCTCATCACGATGATGCGTGTGCGTGCCGTCGATGGGGAGTGGATCGCCGATGCCGTGGACCCCCTGCTGATGCGTCGCGCCGATCCTGCGCGCGGTGAGCGTGGCGTGTACAAGATGCTCACTGAAGGACGCGACAACGACGGCGACGAACGCTTCAACGAGGACGGCCCCGGTGGCACGGACCTCTCGCGCAACTTCGCTAACAACTTCCCCTGGTTCACCCCGGGCTCGGGCCAGCATCCGTTCGCCGACGCCGAATCGCGCGCCGTGGCGGAGTTCGTGTCGACGCAGCAGAACATCGCCGCCATCTTCGTGCTCGGCATGCAGGACAACCTGATCAAGCCGTGGGAAGGTCGCCGCGTCCCCGGCATCGCCGGGAATCCGCAGGGCACCTCCGCCGGTGGACCGCTCACCGCGCCACTCGCTGAGGACAACGGCTGGTTCAACGAAGTCTCGCGTCGCTTCAAGGCGACCACCGGCTGGAGCGATGGGCCAGCGACCGCTGCCGATCAGGGCGATCCGCTCTCGTGGGCCTACTTCCACATGGGACGCTACGCGTTCGGCTCGCGTGTGTGGTGGCCGGGGAAGGCACCGGTCGATTCCGCAGCGGGACGTCGGGCACCGACTCCCGATCCCCTCGCTGATGAGCGCAATACCTACCGCTGGATGCGCGCGAACAATCCCGCTGGGCTCGTGGAATGGGCGCCGGCCAACGGCGTGATGATCGATGGTGAGCAGGTCGAAGTCGGTGGCTTTGCGCCCTTCGCGACGCTCAACCCCGACGCGGCCGGACTCGACTCCGCCGCCACCAAGCACACGGCGTTCGTGGTGCAGCTCGCGGCGATGCTCCCGCAGGTGCGTGTGGACCGCGTGCGCGTCACCGAGGTCGGCCCGCGCGTGTACCGCGTCAGTGCCGATGTCGTGAATGACCGCTACCTCGCCACCAATGCGGCAATCGGCGCACGCTCGCGTCTTCCGTTGCGCGTGAAGGTCGAGGTCGCACTCGGCCGCGGCCAGACGCTCAGCGGTGGGCGCAAGCAGGCGTACATCAATGCGCTCCGCGGCAGTGGCGGACGCGAAACGTTCGAATGGGTCATCGTCGGCGATGCAGGCTCGGCCGTCACGTTGACCGCCGGATCCCCGATCACGGGAATCGTGTCCGAGACCATCACACTCCGCGCGAGGTAAGCGAATTATGACGCTCATGCGATCGCGCTCCGCGCGCACTGTGTTCCAGCGGTTCACCACACTCGCCGCGACCGCGCTGCTCGTTGCCACGCCGGCGCTCTCTGCCGCGCAGGGCTTCCCCACCCAACCTCCCACCACGCGCGCGACGCAGGCCCCGGTTGCCGGTGCGCTCGCCGCACTCGGCTCGCCGCCGAACCCCAAGGTCGCCGTCTCGTGGGATCGATTCTACGACTATTCCGGACTCGTCGAGATCGCGCGTCGACTTGCCGCGGCGCATCCGGATCGCGTGAAGCTCGGCACCATCGGCAAGAGCACGTTGGGCCGCGAGATGATCCTCCTCACCGTCACGAACTTCGACAAGGGCGACGCGGACAAGAAGCCGGCGATGTATATCGACGGCAACATTCACTCCAACGAGATCCAGGGCTCCGAGTTCTCGCTCTACACGGCCTGGTACTTGGCCGAGATGGCGGATCGCGTGCCCGCGGTGGACTCGCTGCTCGACAACTACACGCTGTACATCGTGCCGACGATCAACCCCGACGCGCGCGATCACTACTTTCATCGCCCCAACACGGCGAGTTCGCCGCGAACGGGGCTCGCGCCGCGCGACAACGACGGCGACGGGCGCGTGGACGAGGACAATCTCGATGACCTCAATGGCGATGGACACATCACGCAGATGCGCCGTCGCAATGTGAATGGGCGCTTCCGTGTCTCCCCTGAGGATCCGCGACTGTTGATCCCGATTCTCCCCGGTGAGCAGGGCGAGTACGACCTACTCGGCCAGGAAGGCTTCGACAACGATGGCGATGGCCAGGTGAACGAAGACTCCGACGGCGGCTACGACCCGAATCGCAACTGGCCGTGGCGTTGGGCCGCGCAGTATGTGCAGGGTGGCGCGGATCGCTACCCGGGCTCGCTTGTGGAGACGCGCAACATCATGGACTTCGTGATTGCGCATCCGAACATCGCTGGCGCGCAGAGCTATCACAACAGCGGCGGCATGCTGCTCCGTGGTCCTGGCGTGCCGCAGGACGAGTACCGCCCGCAGGACGTGCAGGTGTTCGACCAGATCGGCCGCATCGGTGAGGAGATCCTGCCGGGCTATCGCTACATGATCGTGTGGAAGGATCTCTACACGGTCTGGGGCGGCGAGCTCGATTGGTTCTATGGGGCGCGCGGCGTGCTCACCTTCAGCAATGAGCTGTGGACGTCGTTCCTCTACTTCTACAAGGCAGAGGAAGGTGGTCGCGGAGGGTTCGGTGACCCGCAGAACCGTCGCTACCAGACGACCGAATCGCGCTTCAATCGCCTCCTGCTGATGGGCGAAGCGATGGTGGAGTGGACCGAAGTCGATCACCCGCAGTACGGAAAGGTCGAGGTCGGTGGGATGAAGAAGAACTTCGGTCGCGTGGAGCCGGGCTTCATGCTGCAGAGCGATGCGCATCGCAACATGATGTTCACGCTCTTTCAGACGTCGCAGATGCCGCTGATCGCGGTCGACAGCGTGACAACGAAGTCGCTGGGTGGTGGGCTCACCGAGGTGACGGCGGTGGTGGTGAACCGTCGGATCGCGCCGACGCACACGCAGCAGGATGTCGAGAACCAGATCTCGCGGCCGAATCAGATCACGCTGAGCGGTGGGCGCGTGGTGGCGGGGTTTGTGATTGACAATGCCCTCACAGGCGACGCGACGGAGCAGGAGCGTGAGCCGGCGACGATCAAGGTGGCGAACATCGCGGGTCAGGGGATTGTGCGCGTGAAGTGGATTGTGTCGGGGACTGGGCCGTTCACGGTAACGGCGGACTCCGAGAAGGGTGGCGTTTCGACGATGCGATCGCAGCGGTAGAACGGCCACGGCATTGATACCACAGAGGCACAGAGGACGCGGAGCACTGCCGAGATACAGGGCCGCACTCTGAAGCAGAGGCGTTCTAGAGCACAGCCACACAGGAGGGCCCATGCGTTGCGGGGCCCTCCTGTGTCTCTGACGGGCGCCTGCTTGGACCGGACTCTGCTTGGCAGGTCATGGAGGTCGATCGCGAAGGTTCCGCTCGTCACATTCTGGGTGAAACTCACCCGTGGCTGGCTCGCGTAACGGTGAGGACGCCACCTCCCCCTCGTCTTCGGGACATGACTTCATTCTTGAGCATTCAGGCCGTCGAGAAGCGATATGCCACCGGCGGACGCCGAGCGCATGGCTGATGAGTGGCTCGCGCGTTTCGAACTCGCGGATCGCGCCGGGGAGAAGCTCGGGGCGCTCTCCAAGGGGAATCAGCAGAAGGTGCAGTTCGCGGCGGCGGTGCTGCACCGTCCGACCTTCGCGATTCTCGACGAGCCCTTCAGTGGACTCGACCCCATCAATCAGGAGATCTTCCTTGCCCTCGTGCGTGGGCTCCGGGATGCCGGGACGACGGTGCTCTTCAGTGCGCATCAGATGTCGCTCGTCGAACGCCTCGCCGACCGCGTGTTCGTGATGCATCGCGGACGTGAACTCCTGCACGGGTCCGTGGCGGATCTCACCGCCGGCGGCTCACTGCACGATCTGTACATCGAACGCGTGCGCGCAGCGAACGCGGAGTTCGGCACGCCTACGGCGGAGGTCGCATGACGCGCTGGCAACAGACGCTCGAGGTGGCGCGCTGGGAGTTCAACCGCTTCGTGAAGTGGCGCCAGCAGTTGATCGGCCTCGCACTCATGCTCGTGGTGGGATTCGCGGCGGGTTTCATTGGCGGCGCGGTGAAGAAGTCCAAGTCGAAGCCGGTCCGCGTGGCGGCAATCGGAGCGGAGGTGCTGGGCTTCGCGCTGCCGGACACGCCCCCCGTGGTGTGGGATGCCGCCCAGGCCTGGACCGAAGCCTCGGCGCGCGCGGCCGTCACCGATGAGACGCTCGGCGGCGCGTTGATCGTTCGTTCGGCGACCGACGCGGAGCTGGTGATACGAAGGCGTGCCGGCTGGACCGAGCCGCTCGAGCGCGCGCTCAATGCGGCGCGGCAGCAGGCAACGATGGCGGGACTCATCACCTCGCCGGAGGATCTCGCGCGCGTGATGACCCCGATGCGGATCGCGACGACGATCGTGCAGGGCGGTGTGACACCCGTCGCCAAGTCGACGAAGATTGCGACCGCCGCAATTCTCGGGTTCGGCCTGACGATTCTCCTTACCGGTTTCGGCACCATCTTCGTCGGCATCACCGGCGAAAAGACGCATCGCGTCACCGAACAGATGATGGCGATGGGGCGTCCCTCGATTTCGCTTCCACCCATCGCCTCCGACTTCGGGATGCTCGCGCTGATCCTGTTGATCACGCTGCTTGGCGTCGCGATGTGGTTTTCGTTCATGGCGGCGCTCGCCGCGACCATCGATGACCCCAATAGCTCGACGCGCTCGTTACTCCTGTTCGTGCCCATGCTCCCCATGGGACTGGCCTTCGCGCTGCTGGATAAGGCGGACAGCACGGCGGCCTTGGTGTTCTCGATCTTCCCACTCACCTCGATGGCGGTGCTGCCACTGCGATTGGTGATGACGAGTGTCGCGTGGTGGGAGGTTGCACTCTCGTTGGCGGTACTCTTGGGCGCGGTGTTCGTATTTCGCACCGCGGCCGGGAAGGTGTTTGCCACGGCGATGCTCATGCACGGGAAGGAACCGACCCCTCGGGAGATCTGGCGGTGGGTCCGCGCGAGTCCCTGATGCCGCGGCGTAGCGCACGACGCTGAACGGGTGCCGGCGGGCATCTGCTTCTCCCTCAAGCAGAACGCTCGTATCAACAGTCCAGTACCGGAGAGCAACTTGCAACGGCGGAAAGTAGTCTCGCCGAGGGGCGCCGCAGCCTCAGACCTGTCGGTTGAATGAGTCCCGTTGGGCGCGATCGATGAACAGCGCACCGACTGCACCGGCCGCACCCCGAAGCATCAGTTTCAATGTCTCCCAACTCGCGCTGATTCTCTTCAATATCGTAGCGCAGCTTTCAGAGCCCGGACGGGAGAACGCCCCCCTCTTCTTGCCCGCGCAGCCCGTACTACTGCAGAAGACATTTGAGTTCTCCTGGTCTCCGGGAGTTGCACCGTTGCGCGATAAGCTCCCGAGGAAGTCACGGACGCGATGAACCGTGTCGTGGATCAGCTCGCGGACGAGACGGATCCGTTCGTGGCCTCCGCGGGTCGCCGGGTGCCTAAGGAGACGCAGTGGTAGAGATCGTGCAAGGCGATCCGCTGAACCGCAACCGAATCGCCACCGCCGTCTGCGTACCGCTGACGACCAACTTGCGTTGGGCGGATGCGCCGGGAAACGTCCTGCTGTCGGCCGCGGTCTCTGGGTTGCCGGAGGACTCGGTAGCGAAGGCGTTGCAGCTGATCACCATCGACCGCCGGTTCCTCGCCGATCGCGTAAAGAAACTTCCGCCGAAGCGGCTTGAGCAGGTCATTCACGGGATCGACGTCGTGCTTGGCCGGTAGACCCGACGCGCGCGCTACACCACCACGCTCAACAACCGCCCCGGCACCAGAATCACCTTCTTCGGCTCGCCGGTGATGAACTTCCCGATCGACGCATCCGCACGCGCCGCCGCCAGCGCTTCATCCTGTGTGATCGTCTTCGAGACGACAAGCTTCCCGCGCGTCTTCCCGCCGACCTGCACCACCAGCTCAATCGTGTCCGACACGAGCAGTGAGGGGTCAAATGCCGGCCAGCGCGAGTCGAACACACTCGACTTGTGCCCGAGCATCTCCCAGAGTTCCGCGGCCACATGCGGCGCGAACGGCGCGACCATCTGTACCAACGGCTCCACTTCCGCGCGCGCTGTAGGCCGCTCGCCCTTCCGCAGCGCGTTCATGTACTCCATCATCGCCGCAATCGCCGTGTTGTAGCTCAGCGCGGGTACATCCTCACCGACCTTCTTGATCGTCGCGTGCAGCTTGCGCTTCACGTCGTCGTCCGCCGCGGCCCCGTGATCGCAATCGCGCACAGAAGCCCAGAGACGATCCAGGAACCGCTTCACGCCGCTGATCCCCGCGTCGCGGAAGTCGCCTCCCTCCTCGAACGGGCCAAGGAACATGAGATACGTGCGGAACGCATCCGCGCCCCACTGCTCGATATAGTCGTCGGGGTTCACCACATTCCCCTTCGACTTCGACATCTTCGCGCCCTCACGGATGATCAGCCCGTGCGCGCGGAACTTCGTGAACGGCTCCTCGAAGTCCAGCAGTCCGGCATCGTGCAGCACCATCGTGATGAAGCGCGAGTACAGCAGATGCAGCACCGCGTGCTCATTCCCGCCGATGTACGTCGTCACCGGCAACCACTTCTTCGTGGTGGCCTGGTCGAACGCCACGGCATCATTCCCCACGCTCGGATAGCGCAGGAAATACCAGGCGCTGTCCAAGAAGGTGTCGCTCACATCCGTCTCGCGACGCGCCATCTTGCCGCACGTCGGGCACGGCGTGCGATACCACTCCTCGTGACGCGCCAGCGGCGAGACACCCGAGTCATCCGGCTTGAAGTCGGGAATATTCGGCAACACCACCGGCAACTGCGACTCCGGCACGGGCACGGTGCCGCAATCATCGCAATAGACGATCGGAATCGGCGGACCCCAATAGCGCTGACGCGAGATGCACCAATCGTGCAGGCGATAATTCGTCACCGCCTCACCCGCGTGCTTCGACGCGAGCCAAGCCGTCACCTTCGCCTTCCCTTCCGTCACGCCGAGGCCGTCGAACTCACCCGAGTTCACGAGCACGCCGTCGCCGACGTACGCCGCACCATCGAAGGGCGTCCGCGCATCCTGTCCCTCGCCCGCCACAACGCGCGGAATCGGCAGGGCGAACTTCTCGGCGAACTCGAAGTCGCGCTCGTCGTGCCCAGGCACGGCCATGATCGCGCCCGTCCCGTACTCCATCAGCACATAGTCGGCAATCCAAATGGGGATCTTCGCCCCCGTCGCCGGATTCACCGCGTACGAGCCCGTGAACTCTCCGGTCTTTTCCTTCGTCGACTTGCGCGTGATCAGGTCCTGCTTCGACGAGCTCGCGCGGTACGCGCGCACTACGCCCTCCTGCGCCGGCGTCGTGAGCTGCTCCACCAGCGAATGCTCCGGCGCGAGCACGAGATACGTCGCCCCGAAGATCGTATCAGGGCGCGTTGTGAAGACTTCGATCTTCGAGGTCACACCATCGACCGTGAAGCGCAGCTTGGCGCCCTCGGACTTTCCGATCCAGTTCCGCTGCGCCTGCACCGTCGTCGGCGACCAATCCAACGTCTCCAGGTTCTTCAACAGCCGCGGCGCGTAATCCGAGATCTTGAAGAACCACTGCTCCAAGAACCGCTGCTCCACCACCGTGCCGCAGCGCTCGCACGTGCCACCCTCCACCTGCTCGTTCGCCAGCACGGTCTTGCACGACGGGCACCAGTTCACCGCCGCCGCCTTCTTGTACGCGAGCCCCTGCTTGTACAGCTGCAGGAAGACCCACTGCGTCCACTTGTAGTAATCCGGCGCCGTGGTATCGACCGAGCGCGACCAATCGACCATCAACCCCGCGCGGTCCAACTGGCGACGGAAGTTGCGGATGTTGCTCGGGATCAGGTCCATCGGGTGCTTCCCGACCTTCAGCGCGAAGTTCTCCGAGTGAATCCCAAAGGCGTCGTAGCCCAGCGGCTGGAAGACCGTATGGCCTTGCAAGCGTTGGAATCGCGCATAGATATCACATCCAGTGAACGCAAAGAGATTCCCGACGTGCAGCCCTTCCGCCGACGGGTACGGGAACATCATCAACGCATAGAACGGCCGCTCGCCATTCGCGATGTCGGTGCGGTGGGTGCCACGCTCGGCCCAAGTGCTACGCCAGCG